>NZ_CP106735.1:2327500-2638154 GCF_025639805.1 Reichenbachiella carrageenanivorans
TACCATACTCAGTGATGGGGTGACGGAGTAGTGAAAGCGCTGCGAACTGACGGAATAGTTCGTTGAAGAGTGTAGGTATTGGACCGGTAGGTAAATCCGCCGGACTAGCTGAACTTGATAGTACCTTGATCCTTCGGGAGACGGGATAATGCGCCTAATCAGACTTCCAAGAAAAACCTCTAAACTTATGAATATGGTACCTGTACCGCAAACCGACACAGGTAGTCAAGGAGAGAATCCTGAGGTGCTCGAGTGATTCATGGCTAAGGAACTAGGCAAAATGGCCCTGTAACTTCGGGAGAAGGGGCGCCAGCTTCGGCTGGCCGCAGTGAAAAGGCCCAGGCGACTGTTTAACAAAAACACATGGCTTTGCGAAATCGAAAGATGATGTATAAGGCCTGACACCTGCCCGGTGCCGGAAGGTTAAGGGGGGGCGTTATTGACTTCGGTTGAGAAGCGCTGAACTGAAGCCCCGGTAAACGGCGGCCGTAACTATAACGGTCCTAAGGTAGCGAAATTCCTTGTCGGGTAAGTTCCGACCTGCACGAATGGTGCAACGATCTGGGCACTGTCTCAGCCATGAGCTCGGTGAAATTGTAGTCGCGGTGAAGATGCCGCGTACCCGCAACGGGACGGAAAGACCCCATGAACCTTTACTATAGCTTCACATTGGTATTGGGTAAATGATGTGTAGGATAGCTGGGAGGCTTTGAAGCTGTGTCGCTAGGCATGGTGGAGCCGTTGGTGAAATACCAGCCTTTATTTATCTGATGCCTAATCCGACTATGTCGGAGACATTGTGTGGTGGGTAGTTTGACTGGGGTGGTCGCCTCCAAAAGAGTAACGGAGGCTTTCAAAGGTACCCTCAGCACGTTTGGTAACCGTGCGTAGAGCGCAATAGCATAAGGGTGCTTGACTGTGAGGCCAACAAGCCGATCAGGTACGAAAGTAGGATATAGTGATCCGGTAGTTCCGTATGGAAGGGCTATCGCTCAAAGGATAAAAGGTACTCTGGGGATAACAGGCTGATCTCCCCCAAGAGCTCATATCGACGGGGAGGTTTGGCACCTCGATGTCGGCTCGTCACATCCTGGGGCTGGAGAAGGTCCCAAGGGTTGGGCTGTTCGCCCATTAAAGTGGCACGCGAGCTGGGTTCAGAACGTCGTGAGACAGTTCGGTCCCTATCTGTTGTGGGCGTAAGAAATTTGAGAGGCTCTGACTTTAGTACGAGAGGACCGAGTTGGACGAACCTCTGGTCTACCGGTTGTGGTGCCAACTGCACCGCCGGGTAGCTACGTTCGGTGAGGATAAGCGCTGAAAGCATCTAAGTGCGAAACCCTCCTCAAGATGAGATTTCTTTTAAAGGTCGTTATAGACGATGACGTTGATAGGCTACAGGTGTAAAGGCAGTAATGTCAAAGCTGAGTAGTACTAATTACCTGTAAGCTTTCTATAACAGTGTTATATCATTCTTTCTTTCACAATATTCATGTCAAGTTTACTTTGTTAAGCATGAACTTTAAGACATTAAATGAGTAGGCAAAAGAGTCTAAGATCTATTTAGATAGATGCTCATTAAGATTTTATGGTGATTATTGCGAGTGTGTCCACCTCTTCCCATTCCGAACAGAGCAGTTAAGCCACTCAGCGCCGATGGTACTACGGTAATACGCGGGAGAGTAGGTCGTCGCCAGTTTTTATCAAGACCCTGATTATAAATATAGTCAGGGTTTTTTTATGCCCTCTTTTATCCAATTAATAAAAATAACACAAGAGAAGATGGGTAATATAGTGCAGGATAGAGGTAAGCTGTGTTGGTTGTTCATAAATGGATTCTGCTAAGATTGCATCTGTACCTTAAAAAGATACTTTTTAAGGTACAGATTAAGCCGAATACATTTTAAGCTATGAAAAACAGGAAATACATCCTCTTGCTACTCACATTTTTTAGTGTCCGAGTCGGGCTAAGCCAATCAAGTGATCAACCCAATATTATCTTGCTGTTCTCAGATGATGCTGGGTTTGCAGATTTCGGGTTTCAAGGAAGTACAGATATGAAAACGCCATATCTGGATAAGCTAGCTAAAGATGGTGTCGTTTTTTCACAAGGTTATGTATCAGATGCAACTTGCGGCCCTTCTAGGGCAGGTTTAGTTACTGGTAAATATCAACAGAGGTTTGGTTATGAAGAAATCAATGTTCCAGGCTATATGAGTAAAAATTCGGGGCTGCTTGGTGATGATATGGGTTTGCCTCTTGATCAAATAACCATGGCGGATTATTTGAAAAAACTAGGTTATAAAACAGCACTTTATGGTAAGTGGCACTTGGGTGACGCAGATCGTTTTCACCCACTCAATAGAGGATTTGACGAATTTTATGGCTTTAGAGGGGGCGATCGCAGTTACTTCAATTACAAAGACATGTCTAAAGTTTACCATGACAAGCAAATGGAACGAGGTTTTGGTCAGTTTGAAGAACCTGAGAAATATGCCACTGATGCTTTCGCAGACGAAGCTGTAGATTTTATCGAGCGCAATAGGGACAATCCATTTTTCATTATGCTATCTTTTAACGCGGTGCATACGCCAATGGAAGCCACTGAAGAAGACCTTGCCCTATTTCCTGAGCTTACTGGTAAACGCAAAGAATTAGCGGCTATGACATTGGCATTGGATAGAGCCTGTGGTCGAGTGTTGGACAAACTTGAAGAATTAAAATTAGACAAAAACACGATTGTGGTATTTACAAACGACAATGGAGGTCCAACTGATAAGAATGCTTCTAGCAATAAGCCTTTGAGTGGTACCAAATCTAATCACTTAGAAGGCGGTATCCGAGTGCCATTTGTGATGAAGTGGCCAGATGAGGTAAAGAAAAAATCAATATATGACTTACCAGTAAGCACGTTAGATCTACTTCCAACCTTTTATGTCGCAGGAGGCGGTGATTTGGCTGACCTCAAAGATATAGATGGGGTTGACCTACTGCCATACATTACTGGGGCTCATGAGGGGAGGCCTCATGAGCAGATGTATTGGAAAAAAGAAACACGAGCAGTGTATAGAGAAGGAGATTGGAAATTGATCAGGATGCCAGACAGACCTGCAGAGTTGTATGATTTGTCGAAAGACATTGCAGAGCACAATAATTTAGCGGAAGCTAATCCTGAAAGAGTGAGAGAGATGTTTAAAAAACTGTTTGAGTGGGAGCTGACTCTCGAAAGACCCTTGTGGCTATTGGATAGAAAATACGAGAAGTACGATGTCGATCGTATGGACAAATACAGGTAAACAGAGAATAGATTTAGTATGTTTAGTTGAATAAAGTGAGAGAGGGAAAGGAGAAGAGTTTTTGTGATGTCCTATTAAAGTTCGCCCGGATAGAGACTGGATGAAGACAAAAACTCTCTTCTCTTTCACTTTATATAGCAGTAGCTAGTCTTTGTAAGAACAAAACACAAAACCTTCATGAAAACACACACTACATCAAGAGCTGCCTGGGTTGTATTCAGTGCTGGTGCATTCTTTTTCTATAGTTTCATTCAGATGACACTATTTAGTACGGAGGCTATGAAGACCCATTTTATGGGTAAACTTGCTCTGGAATCAGCTGCGGACTTTGGGAGTTTTGCTGGTACATTTTTGTATGGCACGGTGTTACTGCTCTTACCTATAGGTGTATTGCTGGACAAAATATCTGTTCGAAAAACCATTATAGCGACGCTGCTACTTATGGTTGTTTGTACATTCGCTACCGCCTTTACTTCTGATGTGAAAGTTGCTATGGCTTTGAGATTTCTCATGGGAGTAGCCCATTGTGTGGCATTTATGGCGCCATTTAGACTAGCACCTCGATGGTTCCCATCTAGTCAATTGGCTTTAGTAGCAGGGCTGGTTGTGACTTTTGCTGTCTTTGGGGGATGGGTTTCTGGAGCTCCTATGCTGATGCTGATTACTGCTTTGGGTGGACATTCCACACTTTTAGTTAATGGACTCTTAGGAGTGCTGATACTAATAATCATTCTGATTTTCGTGAAAGATAGCCCTGAAGTAGAAACTAACGAATCCTCAACTGGAAGCCTTTCTTTAGCCGAAGGATTGAAATTGGCTGCTGCCAATAAACAAAACTGGTTAGCAGGTTTGTTTATTGGTTTCCTCAATTTATCCGTATTGTTACTAGGTGCTATTTGGGGCACAACTTATCTCAAATTTGTAAACCCAGATTTTAGTGAATCGACCTATACGGGCATCATAGGTATGATTTTTATCGGTACCATGATCGGTTCGCCAGCGTGTGGGTGGCTGTCGGATAAACTTCAGTCCCGTAAAAAAGCCATGATCGGTGGTGCGGTAATGTCATTAATCGTTATGTTGTTGATTATGTTTCCGTTGGATACATCTGCAGGGTATTTCTATTTTATTTTCCTTCTTTTAGGCTTGATTACGTCTGCCCAAAGCATAGGCTACCCTGTGATCGGTGAGTCGAATGAAGATCGAGTGCTCGGTACTGCCAATGGCTTGTCAGCAGTAGTTTTGATGGGGATGGGAGCTATTGGTCAGCCGTTGTTTGGCTGGTTCGTAGCTCAATTTGGGGGTGCGGCTGGGGCTACTCCTATTCAGTTGCAAGGAGCTTTTCAGACGGCTATTTGGATGATGCCGGTTGCATTTGTAGGAGCTATCCTATGTGCTGTGTTTTTGCGAGAAACTTTTCATAAAGCATAACCCCCTTTTTCTAGTTTGTAAATAAGGCCTAAAAAAAAGGTGCCATCAATTTTTATTGATGGCACCTTTTTTTTGCTCTTTCAGTGACTTGTTCAGCAAAAGGTTACCCTAGAGTAGGTCGAGGTATAATAGTTTCAGTGCATAGCTACACCTACACTAAATACACACTAAACAATAATTAGTTGTAATAGTTGGGGTAAAATAGGTTAGGTGATGGGTAAATATTATCATTTCTTGAGCTATTAGCTCATTTACATTTGTTAATAAGTAAAGTGAAGAAGACCCGAAAGGCGAGCACTTTGCTGGAATAAAAGCAAAAAATGAAGAGACCAATTGTGTGATCTAATTAGTGTTTTATGACCAGATACTACACTAATCAAACAATCCAGACAATTGACTCTCCATTGGATAACAAACTAAAATTAACGTATGAAATTAAAATTACTCTTAAAAAGGAGGACAAACTTTAAAAAACTAATGACAGCCATGGTGCTTACATTGAGTTTTGGGTTTGTTCAGGCCCAGAGTCACACAGTCAAAGGCGTCGTGACAGGAGAAGGCGATGCGCTACCAGGTGTAAATGTAATCATCAAGGGTAGCACAGTAGGTACAGTGACCGATATAGACGGTCAGTTTCGGATAGAAGCAAGCCCAGAAGATGTGCTAATCTTTAGTTTTGTAGGGTTTCTCACCCAAGAAGCATCTGTGCAAAATAGAAGTACAATAGATGTAATACTAGAGTCAGATGCACAGTCGCTAGATGAAGTGGTCGTTGTGGGTTATGGTACACAGAGCAAAAAGGAAGTAACAGGAGCGGTGAACAATGTAAGTGGCGAAGCTATTTCTAGAATACCTACTCCAGATTTAGGAACTGCTCTTCAAGGGCAAGTTGCTGGAGTCAATGTGCAAGCATCGAGCGGGAGTCCAGGGGAGCCCGCTAATATTCAGATTAGAGGAGTAGGCTCATTGGGCGCGGGATCTCTTTCGCCGCTGTATGTGGTAGATGGTATCCCTTATCAAGGTAATCCTGATATTCCGCCAAGTCAGATCAAGTCTATTGATGTGTTGAAAGATGGAGCTGCAGCCGCTGTTTATGGGGTTAGAGCTTCCAATGGAGTCATTATCATTACCACAAAAACAGGAGAAGCAGGAAGACTCAGAGTGGACTTCAATGCATGGGGTGGTGTACAAAATATTACTTCTGGTACAGCTTTGATGAATGCTGAAGATCAATTTTACTTTGACGAAGTTAAAAGTGAAGGTTTGGGAATCGAGTCGACCGTATTGGCAGTAAACCCACGTGCATTAGAAAACGATACTGATTTTGTAGGTGCCATTCAAAATGACAACGCAGCGATACAAAACTATGAGATGAATGTCTCTGGTGGGCAAGGCGATGTGACTTTCAATACCAATGTAAATTACTTTAATCAGGAAGGTGTTTTGATCAATTCAGGATTTGAGCGTTTGTCTACAAGACTTACAGGCCAGATCAAAAAGGAAAGGTTTAAAATGTACGCTAGTGTGGGAGTAACCAACGAAAATAGACAACGTGAGCCATGGGCACTCTATGAAAATGCGATTCGTCAGATGCCTTGGAATACTCCCATTGAAGACCTGCCAACCAATGGAGATATCATTCAGGTTCCAGATCAAAACGAAATTACATATAGCTATTTATCTGGAATCCTAGAGAATACCGATGAGCAAAATACACGTCGAGTAAATGTTGCCATGAATGCTTCTTATGAAATATTGAAAGGGTTGTCTTATCAGGCAAGAGTAGGGTACAATACTACCAGCTCTATACGAAAGCAATTTCAACCAAAGTATATCATTCTGGATTCGAAGGGAAATTACAACCCTACAGCTTCTAGACCACAAGCTAGATTGAACGAAGATTATACATGGAATAATAGAAGTGTGCTAGAGAATATTTTGTCTTATAATAAGGATATAGGAAAGCACAACATAGGATTGACAGGTGTACTCTCGTATGAAAAATTTGAAAGTAAAGTGGCTGGTATAGGAGTGACGCATTCAGAGAGTGGAAATAACGACATACAAACACTTGGTGCAGCTGTATCCTCGTCCAATCCTACAAGTTTCAATTACAACAATACATCTATAGGGATGATGTTTAGAGCGCAGTATAGCTACGATAGTAGATACTTGTTGTCTGCAAGTTTGAGACGAGATGGTTCATCGGTATTTAATGAAGATAATTATTGGGAGTTTTTCCCAGGTGTGTCTGCTGGGTGGAATATTAGTGAAGAAGCATTCTGGAATGTAGATCCTATCGATGGTTTTAAACTTCGAGCGAGCTACGCAGGAGTGGGTAATAACCGTGTGGGCAATGAATATGTAGCTAACTCGACTGTAGATGGAGGGATCAACTACCTATATGGAAGTGCTCAGACACTTACACCAGGTTTGATACAGAGAAGTATGGCGAACCCAGACATTAGATGGGAAACGCAAACCTCTACCAACATTGGTATCGACTTGGCGATGTTAAACAACAGATTAGAATTTACTGCTGATGTGTATGAGAATAAGAAAAATGATATGATCCTAGCCAAGCAATTGCCTCCGTCATCAGGTACGGAAGTGACTGGCGCTGCAAACAGCTACAATAGAGTAACTGTTAATGGGGGTGAAATGATCAACCGAGGATTAGAATTGGCTCTTTCATATAGAAATCAGACAAGTTCTGGCTTGAGATATAGCTTCTCTGCGACTTTTACTAAGAACAACAATGAAGTAACGGATCTAAACGGTATTGAGAGAGGATATGCTGATGGAAGACCGTTGTTGACGCACAACTGGGCGGATAATGTGACTTATCTAGCTGTAGGTCATGAGGCTGGTGCATTCTTTCTTGTTAAAACAGACGGAATCATCAAAACAGATGAAGAACTAGAGGCTTATCAAAAATATGATCCTAATGCGAGGAAAGGTGATGTTCGGTATGTCGATCAGTTGACAATAGACTCTAATGATGATGGTATCCTAGATCTAGGAGATAGTACGATTAATGATGGTGACAAAATCTATTATGGCTCAGGACAAGCAGACTTCGAAATGGGGCTCGTATCTACTGTAGAATTCAAAAATTTCGATTTCTTTATCCAAGGCTACTATTCTCATGGTGCTGAAATATACAATGGATCTAGACTATATGCTTATGCCGAAGGTAGACATCAAGAGCAAATGGGAATGTGGAGTCCACAAAATCCTGATTCTGATATACCTACATATAGAAACAGACAAGATGAAAATGTACGAGCACAGTCAGACTTGTTTTTAGAAGATGGCACTTACTTCCGTATTCGCACCATTACCCTAGGGTATAATTTCAAGATGCTAGAAAAACATGGACTCACTAAAGCTAGAGTTTATGTGTCAGCAGTCAACCCTTTCACATTCACCAAGTACACGGGATATGATCCAGAAGTGGGTGGTGATGGCCTATTCTTTAGGGGTGTAGATAGAGGAAACTACCCAGTTTCGCGTCAGTTTCTCATAGGTGCCCAATTAAGTTTCTAATCAGATAAGATCTAAGAATTATGAAAAAGATAAAAAATACGATACTGTCTGTGATCGTCTTGAGTGTCCTGATACTTTCAGGTTGTGATCACGATGATTTTTTGACAGAAGTCAATCCGAATGCAATTACATCGGATACTTTTTGGAAAACCCAGTCTGATGCTCATGCAGCATTGACGACTGTGTACGCTGCTCTTCAGTTTCAAGCAGTGAGTGGTGGCCAATTACAATATGAAATGGCTAAAAGTGACTTAGGAGGTACCAACGATTGGACTCGTCATTATCCATATACTGAATTTTCGGTGTCTGATAGCGAAACGCCAGTATTACAAAGATGGTCTGAGTTATATATGGGTGTATATCGTGCCAATCAAGTCATCAACAATATCCCAACTATGGATGTTTTAGAAGATGATGAAAAAGAGTTGATCGTAGCGCAGGCAAGGTTTTTACGAGCTTTCTTTTATTTTGATTTGGTGCACACTTTTGGTGAAGCCGTGTTGACTACAGCTTCATCAGGTAAGGAAGAAGATGTTCAAGTAGGCTTGTCTACAATAAAACAAGTGACTGATTCTGTCATTGTTCCAGATCTGATATTTGCTAGAACAATACTCCCTAATACATGGGAAGATGCTGAACTCGGTAGAGTGACTTGGGGCGCCGCTACGGCATTACTAGGCAAATCATACCTATACAATGAAGATTGGGACAATGCTTCCAAGATGTTTTTGGAAGTGATAAATTCAGGGTTATATAGCCTAGTTTCTGACCCTTTGGACAATTTCAATGATGTTACTTTCAATAGCGAGTCAATATTTGAAGTGCCATTTGATGGATCAGTTAACGCAGGTACGCCCAATTCTCATTATGTTGATGACAATCAGTTTAATTCTGGAGGAGAATCTACCTCTATGTCTAGATGGTTTGCTCCCTATTCATTGGGTGGCTGGCAAGTAGTAATGCCCACTTATTGGTTGCATGAATTGATGACAGCAGATTCTATCCCTGGCTCCACAGGACACTCGAGTAGATATACAGCAAGTGTTGCTGGTAGAGATGCTGAAGGCCTGTACTATGGAGAAACAGCAGCAGACCTAAAAGTAGCTGTACCTAGACGATGGACATTTGGAGAGAGCTCTTATGTGAAAAAGTACACCAATTGGTATCACTTAGGGGTAGAAAGCAACGAATGGAGATCATCTATCAACTTTAAGCATATTCGCCTGGCGGATGTATACTTGATGTATGCCGAGGCAGTTTTGCAGAAAGACGGGAGTGCTGGTGTGGCCACTGCTATTGATTATATCGATAGGGTGAGAGCGAGAGCTGGGGTCGTCTTGCTCCAAGATTATATAGATGCCAACAACACCATTCCTCAACTACACATAAGTATGGAATTGTATGGTACCAGACCAGAAGTAGCACCGACTGCGGACAATATCATGACTCATCTCCGTATGGTAGAAAGACCTACAGAACTTTGCTATGAAAATCTAAGATGGAAAGATTTGGTGAGATGGGGTATTGTAGCGTCTGTCTTCGATATGCACCATAAAGATGAGGTAGCAAGAACGGCTTTAGGCCCTGACCCTGCTCGCGCTCCATTATTTATAGAGCAACGTATTCGTCCTGATTTTGTGAATAATTATGCGTTTTATAATTCAGATGCACATGATTACTTCCCAATTCCAGCGACTGAAGTACAGACGAATGAAGCATTTTAATAATAAAAAGAGAAATGATGATAACGCATATATATAAAGAAATGAAAAAGTACGGAGTGCTTATGGTGCTGGTACTTTTAGTAATCAGTTCGTGTGGAGAAGAGTTTAATACTCCAGTAGTGATCGAGCCGAGTCATAGTGTAATCAAGGTCTCTCAGTCGAGTAATGGAAACATACTTAATGTGGGTGGTAGTATTGATTTTGCAGATGTATCTCAAGGTATTTCAAGTAGAGAATGGGTATTTCCGAGTACTGATGTAGAGATTGAAGGAGAAATCACAGATTCAAAAGTGAAAGTAACCTTTCTTAAAGTAGGTAGCTATGAAGTAGAATTGCATCAGGAGTTTATGGATTCTGCCTATGTAGAACGAGGTGATGATAAAATAGGAATGATGTATGATACCACTATCGCTGTGACAGTAATGCCTGCAGTAGAGGTATCAGCACTGAAAGCCAATTTGCTAGATGGAGCAGGCGTAGTAGGAACTGAGATCGACCTTGATGCAGATACTCCTACTGAAATTCCTTTTGGTAGTATTATCCGTTATGCATACACTGCAACAGGAAATCCTACTGAAGTTATTGGTGATTTTGATGGAGCTGAACTAGTGGCAAATGACTCTGAAAATAGTACGTTTGATGTGAAGTACAACGGGCTAGATAAAGTGTTTAGCATATTTCCAGTTTTTCGAAGACCACAGCCAGAAAGTAGAGATACCTTATACTATACTGATATTGTGAAATGTGTAAGGTCGACAGAACCCGTTACATTGATTGAGGTGTATGCTAAGGATAGTGACCTAGGAATAGAATTCTCTAGAGGTTTGGATAAATCTTCTGTAAAAACAGACCAATTCAGCGTTACGATCACAACAGCAGGAAGTGGAGATATTACACCAGAGTTTGAGGCCAAAGTTGATCCGAATAATTCGAGTGTGGTTTTATTAACCATGACAAATGATGAATTCTACAGCGATGATATGGTGAAAGTGACTTATAGTGGTGCATCACTTGAAACGGCAGATAAAGCTCCAATTGATCCTTTTGCAGACGAAGAAGCAACTATTATTGAGACCAATTTGCTAGAGGAAGCTAGTTACGATTACGACATGGAAGATGCAGGCGTGACTTGGGTCGCTGGTACTACCGGTTGGCTAGGGGGTGATTTCACCAATACATTAGAAAAAACTACTGTGAGAGCCACAAAAGGAACTACTAGTCTCAAAATATCTGTAGACCCATATAGTTCGGGGGCTTGGGGCAATGGTACCATCGTAGAGCCGACCATAGGTGGAGCACTCCAAAGGTTTCCATATACTTCGGAAGGAGACAATAAAGTGAAAGTGGCGTATGATGTATTTTTAGAAGCCAACGGAGGGGGTATTGACCCATCGGTACCTAATCAGTTTGCGACTAATATGAGGATGTATATCAACTGGGGAGCAGGAGGTACAGAAACCGCCCAATCTCTAGGAGGATCAGCTACGGGCGCATGGCAGGAACTCACTGATATTGTGACGATTTCAGATCCTGGCAATGCTCCATTTAGTATGGCCATTAAAATTGCTCAAACGGGCGAGGAAGTATTTACGGCATATATAGACAATATTAGAGTGACTAGATGGAACCCTAGACCATAGTCTTACCAGCCAACGTTCATTTAAATAAGTAGAAGCCTCCCTTATTCTGCATAGTAGGATAGGGGAGGCTTTTGTTTTATAACTTTTGAGGCTGAACAGTTTTCTACATCCGCAGTTCTGTTTTGAACTTGTACGAAGCAAACAAAAACTATTTCAGCTTACTCCAAATACTTAGAAGGAGATTTTCCAAAGTGTTTCTTAAAGCTTCGGCTAAAATAATGAGGGTTAGAAAAACCACAGGAATAAGCGATTTCGGCAATAGTTGCCTCAGGTTGTGTGGCGATCAGATGTGCTGCTTTTTTTAGCCGCATGGTCATGATAAGCTCATTGGGAGTCTGACCCGTGATGGCTTTTATTTTGGCAAACAAGTTGGTGCGGCCTAGCATCATATCTCTGGAGAAGGCCGCCACATCATACTTCGTGTTGCTCAGGTTTTCATTTATTGTTGTTTCCATCTTCTCCAAAAACTCTCTGTCAATCCTATTTTTGGCCATTTTTGATGTAGTAGATACAGGGTCTACGGCAAATTTCTTCTGTATGGCTCGGTGATTATTGAGGATGTTGTTGATTCGCGCTACCAGTATTTTAGTGTTGAATGGTTTGGTGATATAATCGTCGGCACCTGTTTCCAGTCCCTCTATTTTGTGTTCTACGGCAGTACGGGCAGTGAGCAAGACTACTGGTATGTGAGAGGTCGTAAGATTAGTCTTTAGTTTACTGCACATTTCAGTACCACTCATTACAGGCATCAGCACATCGCTGAGAATCAGATCTGGCTGTAGGGTTTGTGCTCTTTCAAAACCTTCTTGTCCATTGCAGGCTACATGTACCTCGAAGGATACCTGCATCAGTTCTTGTAAAAATTGGCGTACCTCATCGTTGTCTTCTACGACTAGTATGGTAGAAGTTGCATGTGTTTTTACAACCGTTTCTGTATCGGGGACATCCTGGGTTATTACCGCAGGGGCAAACTCAAGTTCCTCCGAAATGATCGGAGTGTCCAAGTCTTCAGTGTGCAATTCAGAAGCATCAAAATGGATATGCCCAGTAGGAATATGTACGGTGAATGACGTGTGGTCATTTTTCTCACTCATCACAGATATACTGCCTTTGTGTGCCGTGATAATGCCTTTGGATAGGGCTAGACCAATGCCTGTACCTTGCTTGCTTTCGGTGGATAAGTGATCCAATTGGTAGAACCTGTCAAATATTCTATCTAGGCTTTCTTGTGGCATGCCTACGCCAGTATTGATGATTTCGACAGCCATTTCAGTGTCCTGAAAATAGAGCTTAATAGTGATCTTTCCTTTTTTTGGAGTGAATTTGAAGGCATTTGAAAGCAAATTGTAAAAGACTTTTTCAAGTTGGGGTTTGTCATACCAGAGTTCTACAGTAGGTAGGTCGTTTTCTAAGGTATAGTCAATCTCTGCGTGCTGAGCCAATTCGACAAAGCTCAAATAGATCTCCTCAATGAATGGAATAAAATCATGCTTCGATGCTTTGATTTTAAGATGACCTTGCTCTTGTTTTCTAAAATCTAGAAGCTCCGAAATGAGGGTCTTCAGTCGTAAAGTGTTTTTATGAATATTGAGCACTTTCTTGTAAGTAGATGGGGATAGGTTTTGTTTTTCGAGCAGTAGGTCTATCTGTCCAGCTATGAGCGTGAGTGGCGTTCTGAATTCATGAGAGATGTCTGTAAAGAATCGAAGCTTAGATTGGTTGAGTTGTACATTCTGATCTAGTTTTTGATGCTCCATTTCTAGTTCATCTTCAAGCCTTTTCCTAGATAGGTATTGTTGATTGAAGAGAAAAAGGATACCAATGGCTACCAATAAATATATGATATAAGCTGTTCTTGAGAGATAAAACGGCGGATTCATCTTGATTTCCAATCGTGCTTCCAAGGTAGGTGCGTTGATGTTTCTTACACGGAAGACGTACTTACCATCGTCCAAGCTGGTATAGGTGGCTTCGCTATTCTGTGAGGCAGTCACCCATTTTTGATCAAACCCCTCTAGTTTAAATTCTAATGCTTGCTTTTCTGATTTGGAGAAAGCCATATCCGTAAAGCGGATAGTGATCGCTGAGTGAAAATGACTAAGGTCTATACTTTTGGTTTTGAAAATACTCTGACTCAGAATTTCGGGATGAGTCGTAGGATCTACTTTTTCGTTGTTGATGAATAGCTCACTTATTTGTGGCGTTTTCTTGCTCGATTTGTTGAGTACAGCTTGTTCGTTGAACGAGGCCATGCCATTGAAGCCACTGACAAAAACTTCCCCGTCGGAGGTGATAAATAGCCCGCCTTCGTTGAGCTCATTGAGGGGAAGTCCATTGGCGTAAGTGATGTTTTTGAAAGTCTTCTTGTCTACGTTGAAAAAGCTCACCCCTTTATTGGTGGCGAGAATAAGCCCTCCAAACCTGGAAGCAGCTATGCTAAATACAATATTGCCAGGGAGCCCTTGGTCTGTGTAGTATTTGATGAAATCATTGCTTTTAGGAAGAAATTGGTTGAGGCCATTGGCCGTGGCAATCCAAATCCTGGAATAGTGATCTTCGAATATTTGATAGACAAAATTATTGGCCAGACTTCGCTCATCATCTGGTTTGTGAGCAAACGATAAAAATTCGCCATTGCGCATAGAATAACGGAAGAGCCCCGAATATTCCGTGCCGATCCAGAGGTATTCTTCGGAGTCTATAAATAGACTGATGATACGCTCGTTGATACGCTCATTGATATAATCGGGTAGAAACTTTGAGAAGGTTTGATGCTCAGGATCAAAGTGAATGACTCCGTAAATCGTACCAAGGATAAACCCGTTTTTGTATGAAATGAGTGTGGATATGTCTCCTACAGGTAGTGAATCTGGATTGTATTTGGCATCGAGATAGGAGGTGAATTTTTTCGTTTCCAAATCCATCTTATTCAATCCTCCACGGTGAGTACCGATCCACAATATCGAATCTCCTTGGTTGAGAAGCCCTTTTACATTGTTGTGAGAGATACTGTTTTTGCCTGGTGTGTACTTGTAGTATTCAAATTTGTTTTGTTTTCGGTCGAAGAAGTTGAGGCCTCCACCATCGGTACAGATCCATAGGTTGTGGTTTTTGTCTTCGATCATGCGGCCTACTACTCTGAAGTTGATACTTTCATGGTTGGTCGTGTTTTCGGGGTAGAAGGAGAAGATGTTTCGAGTAGGATTAAAAAGATTAGCACCACCATAATAAGTGCCTGCCCACATGGCACCACTTTGATCTTTAAACAACGACCAGATAGAATTGTGAGACAGTCCATAAGGACGGCTTTTATCCACTGCGTAGTGCTTGATTTGTCCCTCTTTGGTGATTTCGTCTAGCCCATAAAATGTACCGACCCAAATATTGCCGTGATCATCTTCTTGGATGCATCTTACAAACTCATGACTCAGTTGATCGCCACTGAGGTGCTTTATCAGACCTGAGGGGTCGCGTTTGAGCAGGCCGTTGTTGTCAGTGCCTATCCAGATGTTTTGTTCGGAGTCTATGAAAATGCTTTTGACCTGCACATGGTTCATAAGTGTGGTCTGTGCAGTTGCATTTAGTACCAATAGACGATGGTTAGTACCTATCAGTAGTTGGTCTCCATGAGGTTCTATTTCAGAGATGATTTCATCGGCTCTGAGAACTAATTTTTTGGGAATGTATTGTTTGGAATCTTGATCTAGTAGATAGGCATCTTTTTCTGTGATTACCCAAATCCCTCCATGATATATACCAAACGATTTGAGACCAGGCTGTGGATAGTTGGTTATTTGCTCTGTGTGGGTATCAAAGCGATTCATTGCATTAGGAGTGAGTATCCACACATCATCACCATGCGTTTTTATTCTTTTGATTTGATTTTCAAAAAGTGAATTTTTAGAGTCACTGCCAGTAGAATAGGTCGTCATGGTAGTGCCATTGTATCTATTCAGACCATTGCGTGTACCTAACCAGATATTGCCTAGTGCATCTTGGGAGATGGCCATCACCGAGATCTGGCTCAGACCATCTTCTAGATCGATGTGTTCGAAGTTGATGACTTGGGCTTGAAGGTGGGTGATTGACCCGATCAGGGTCGCAAATAGTACAAAAAAAATCCTCATTTGATTAACTGCTATAAATACTTTTCTTTTGCATTTCCTTCATGTAAATGAATAGTCTGAAAAGTGGCTTTCATTTCAATAGCCAATCTAATTCCTTTTTTTAATATGATGAATCAGAATGATTTGACAGATGTCAATATCGTTCGGAATGCTTGTACAAATGTACAGATTGACCAAAGATTTAAACTCCTACCTTTTCTGATGCCTGAACTAACCTATTGTACGAAAGTGCAAGAGGTATGGATGATTGTGTACAGACTTGCTTAGTGCTCAAAGTAGTTTTGGGTTAGGAATTTTTAGAATAATCACAAATAATGAAAACAATGAATTGGTTAGCCATCATATCTTTCGCAGTTGTCGTCGCAGGATGTACCAGTAGTACTGGCAAAAACAGCGAGCGAGTAGAAGACCATACACTACAGAGTGTAGAGCAGCAGCTGAGCTTACTACTTGCCACGGCAGAGGAAGCAAATAAAAATCCACGTACTATAGACGAAGACGGTGAAATCCACTGGGCGACTAAAGCACCTACTTCCAATCGTCTTGGTGGTTTCGATTGGACCTTAGGTTTCTTCCCTGGTAGCTGTTGGTATATGTATGAGTATACCCAAGATGAAAAATGGAAAGATGCGGCGATCAAATTTCAAAGCCTTCATGAAAATTTTAAAGACCTAACAGGGTCTCACGATATGGGCTTTGTGTTCAACTGCTCTTATGGCAATGCCTATCGCCTGACCAAAGAAGACAAGTACAAGGAAGTGATGATTGATGCTGGTGATGCCTTGATTCAGAGATTCAACCCTACAGTAGGCTGCATCCAAAGCTGGGATGTAGACAAAGGATGGCAAGCCACTAGAGGTTGGAGGTATCCTGTCATTATAGACAATATGATGAACCTAGAGTTGTTATTCGAGCTAACCAAACTGACAGGCGATTCAAAATACAAGGAAGTGGCGATATCTCATGCCGATAAGACTTTACAAAATCATTTTAGAGCAGACTACAGCTCCTACCATGTGGTAGATTATGATCCAGAGACAGGCGCTGTGCGCAAAAAAAACACCGCTCAAGGTTATGCACATGAGAGCGCATGGGCGAGAGGACAGGCATGGGGGTTGTATGGATATGTAGTATGCTATCGATACACCAAAGACCCAAGGTATTTGGAACAGGCCATAAAAATCGCAGATTTTATTCAGTCATTTGATGGCACGCCTAAGGATGGGATTCCGTATTGGGACTATCAGGCACCTGAGATTCCAAACGAACCAAGAGATGTGTCGGCAGCAGCGATTACCGCCTCGGCCTTGGTCGAACTCAATGGGTACACGAAAGATGCTTACAAGCCTTTTGAAAATAAGTTGATGACCTCATTGGCTTCTCCTGCATATACGGCCAAAGCAGGCGAAATCCACAACTTTGTGCTGAAGCACAGCGTGGGTAGCATCCCGCACAACAACGAAATAGACGTGCCTCTCAACTACGCAGACTATTATTATATAGAGGCACTTGTACGTCAATACGAATTAAGTAAATAATACAAAACACACAACGATGAAAAACTACTTAGCATTAATAGGCTTACTAGTAAGTGCTCAGTTGGTGGCACAAGAATCTCCTCTGTGGGAAGATTTTGTGCAGGCCAAGAAGGACGGGACAGAAGCCATTTTGCCAGACTTTTCTTATGCGGGATACCATAGGGGAGAGAAAGAAGTACCCGATGTCAATCATAAAGTATTCAATGTACAGGATTTTGGTGCTGTGGCCAACGACGGAAAGTCTGATCGGCAGGCAGTAGAAGAGGCCATAGCCGCTGCCAAGGCTAACAAATCTGGGGTGATATTTTTCCCTAAAGGAAGATATGATTTCAATACAGCAGGAGAAGAAAAGAAATCCATTCTAGTGAATGCAAGCAATATTGTGTTCAGAGGCGAAGGTTCAGGAGCTGGTGGTACTTTGCTTTTTATGAACGAAGACATGCCTCCCGCAGATCCAGATAAGATGTGGACGTGTCCGCCCATGTTCAAATTTGCAGGAAGTGGAAAAGATGAGAAAGTAGCCAATGTGGTAGCCGATGCTGGCAGAGGTACTTTCAGTGTCGATGTAAATAATGCCAAATCTATTAAACCTGGTACGTGGGTGAGGCTGGCCGTCAAAAATGCAGACCCTGAGTTTGTGAAAGAAGAGATGGCTCCTTATCCGATTTATGAAGAATGGACCAAACTCAACGAGGGGGGTGTCATTATAAACGAATACCACGAAGTAGACAAAGTAAAAGGCAATACAGTCTTTTTCAAAGAACCGATACTTAGGGCTGTGAGTGCCAAGTATGGATGGAAAATCTATACCTATGGTCATGGAGAAGAAGTAGGAGTGGAAGATATCGCCTTCGAGGGCAACTGGCACGAAGATTTTGTGCACCACAAATCTGCACTGCACGACACCGGCTACACCCTGATGCAGTTTAGCCGATTGACCAACTCATGGATGAGAAACTGTAAGTTCACCAACTTCAATAGTGTATTTAGCACTGGGCTTTCGGCCAATATCTCCGTCTATAATTGTGACCTCACGGGTACGCCAGGGCATAGTGCCATGAGTGCCAATGGGTCTAGCCGCGTGTTTTTTGGTAAGATCAATGACACAGCCGAGCACTGGCATGCTACGGGTATATCTAATGAATCTATCGGCACAGTGATCTGGCGCAATACCTTTTCGGCCAATAGCTGCTTCAATAGCCATGCTTCACAACCTAGAACTACATTGTTTGATTGTACTGAAGGAGGCTTTTTCTTAGGTCGTGCAGGTGGTGCTAAGTTCAACCTGCCCAACCACTTGAGAGAGCTGGTTTTGTGGAATTTTAAAGAAACGGATGAGGCTGAAGAAAACTTCGAATTTTGGTCTTCCCAAACGTGGTATTGGAAAATAATACCACCGATAGTTGTCGGCTTTCACGGAAGTGGGACTACTTTTTTGCCCGAACAAGTCGGCATATTAGAGAGCGTGGGTACACCAGTGAAGCCTGAATCGCTCTACGAAGAACAACTTAAATTGAGGTTGGGTAGTTTGCCCAACTGGCTTGTTACATTAAAAACTACTAATTAAATGAGAAAAATTTTACCAATTGTTGCCATTTTCAGCTGGCTGTTTATGCTTGGCTGTGTGGAGGACACATTTATGGATGATGCCTCCAGTGTGAAAACGCCCGAAGCACCTAGTGGACTGACGTACACGCCAGTGATCAATGCGCGGGAGTTTACCAGAATTTTATCTGGCCCACCAGTAATGAATACGGCTGGTTTGATTCCGACTTTCGAAGTCGTAGAAATCAAAGATGCCGACAAAAATACGCTCGACGAGAGTTATACCCAGTTTGTAAGTGTAATAGATACCTCTATGGTTGTAACCAATCTGACAGAAGATGATTGGTTTGTCGACGCGAGTGGAGATACTGTCAAACAAACGACTTCAATCAATTTCCAAGACATTGGCACGATAGTCATCGGAGATGGCAACACTTTCGCTAATGGCACTTATTATTTTACTGTAAAGGTGACTACCCAAGATGGTGAGCAGTTGTACTCTTCTGTTTTCGAAGATGTTTTCGAATTGCAGGTAGGTCCTAAGCTAGCCACAGACTTGTTGTATATCCCTACTACGCAAAACTTGCTAATCGGTCAGGATCAGAAAACGACAGAGCCGATCGTGTATAATGCGAACAGCGACATCAGGTTTGAGCTGGCCAATTACAAAGACACACTGGAGATAGACCCAGTCACTGGTAAGATATCGGTAGCAGACAATTATATCTCTATTTCTGGAGCGGATGAGTTTTCTCCAACTGTCAATGTGGTGAGTAATATATCTGAGGAAGTAGTTTCTTTTGATGATGCGATCACCGTTTGGGTGTCTAATTTTCCGGTGTATATACCTAAGGATACAGTGATGATCTATTACCCTACTTTCCAAGCAGAAAGTACGCTATATGGCTATCAAGTAGAGATCGAAGAACTAGGCTTGGTAAGCGAGCCATGGAAACGAGTAGGAGCTACTGCACAGACAGCTGAAGACCGTCCAGATGAAAATACCGCTCAGCGTATGCTGAAACTACAGGTCAACTCAGGTACTGCTTCACAGCCTCATACTTCGTGGTTGATTATCAACTCTCAAGATTTAAGTAAGTATGAATTAGGTTTTAACCTAGAAGCTAAATTTTATATTCTTAATCAGTACGTAGAGTATTTGCCAGATGGTACTACACCCTCTGAGCTTGGGATATTTATTTCTACCGATTTCTCCAATGACTTTGCATCAGCTAGCTGGACTAGAGTAGACGACCAAGTAGAGAGTATCATATACGACGGTAGCGGATACCCAGAGGCCAATGCCTTTATGGGATTGCCATATCCTGGAGATCAAACAGGCGTAGATCCTGATGGCCGCAAGGACTTGACTAAAAACGCAGATGGTACATGGACGAAGTGCCGCCTAGACTTGGCGCCATATAAGAGTGAGACTAATGTGACTTTAGCATTCAAATTCATTTCCAATTTTGAAGGTGAAATAGTCTTTACAGACGGGCACTCAAGAGGAGGGTCTCACAATGTAGCAGATGTGCATTTTATGGCTTACGAACAATAAGAATCAGAGAACATGAAGAAATTTATAATAACAATACTAGCACTATCTTTCTCATTGGTCGGCTGGGCACAGCAGCATCAGGTGAGTGGTAAGGTAGTAGACGAAAGAGGAGAGGGTTTGCCAGGTTCTTATATCCTTGTCAAAGGAGGAAATGTAGGCGTAGTCACAGATGTAGATGGTAATTACAGGTTAGATAAGTTATCAGACACAGACGTACTCATTTTTAGCTTTTTGGGATACAAATCTCAGGAAATAGCGATTGCTGGACGTAGCGTAGTTGATGTGAATTTAGAACCAGAGGCTACCAGCCTACAGGAAGTGGTCGTGGTAGGCTACTCAGAGGTGAAAAAGAGAGATGTCACAGGTGCAGTAGGACAGGTAGATACAGAAGATATCATGAAGACTGCCACCTCCAATTTCGATCAGGCACTTGCCGGTCGGATAGCAGGGGTACAGGTGACTGCTTCTGATGGTACGCCAGGGGGAGCAGCTCAGATTGTGATCAGAGGAGGAAACTCCATTACTGGAGACAACTCACCACTATATGTGATAGATGGAGTGCCTTACGAAGGATTCGATCCAGCCAGTTTAAGTTCACAAGATATCAAGTCATTTGACGTACTGAAAGATGCATCTGCTACAGCTATTTATGGATCTAGAGGTGCCAATGGAGTGATCGTGATTACGACCAAAGGAGGACGAACAGACGGCAAAACCGATGTGCACTTAGGGATTTCTCAAGGGGTTCAATACATACCTAAAAGATTAGAAGTCCTTAGCCCATATCAGTATGCTAAGTATCAAGAAAACGTAGCTTATGCCAAAGACGGCTATGGCGTGGGTACATACACTAATCAGTATAGAAAAAACTGGGGAGACCCAGAAGCCTACAAAGGAATGGAAGGTACTAGCTGGCAAGATGAAATTTTCAGAGAAGCCTCTCTGAAAAAATACAGCTTGTCTATGAACGGAGGTAATAAAACTACCTCGATCTACTACAGTGGAGAGTATGTGGACCAAGAAGGTACGTTGGTCAATACAGGGTTTAAGAAAATCATAAACAACCTCAAGTTTACCCACAAGCTCAATGATAAACTACAAGTACGTGGGGCTTTGCAGTACAGCTATATCAACAGAAGCGGTATCAATATTTCAGGTAACACTTACACCAGTATCATTAGAGATGCGATTCAGTTTAGACCGATAGACCCGATCAATGATGATGGGTTGATCGATGGGTATGACGAAAACGACCCTCAGTTTCAGTACCTTTTCAATCCTTTGAAAAACTTGCAGAATACGACCAGAAACTATCGTTACGATGTGATCAGAGGTAATGTAGATTTAATTTATAAAATCATCAAAGGGCTTACTTTTAAAGCATCTGGTGGTTTTCAGTCTGACAACAGAAAAGAGAATGTATTTTATGGTGCAGAGACGCAGCAAGGATTCAGAGGCAATGATCACGTGAATGGTACCATTACCAATCGTCGTTATCAGACACTCACTACGTCAAACACATTAAACTACAAGGTCCCACTATCTAAAGCACATGATTTGCAGGTGTTAGGTGGATTCGAAGGACAGGCCAGATTGTATGATTACGCTTGGTTGAAAAGTTCAGAAATCCCTACCGATGCCTTTGGTATAGACAACCTCGGTTTGGGTACTTCGCCAGCTATTCCACAGACCTTCAGATCAGAAAACACACTATTGTCGTACTTCGGTAGAGTGAGCTATTCGCTTAACGATAAGTACTTGTTGACAGCCAATTTCAGAGCGGATGGATCATCCAAGTTTTTAGAAGAAAATCGATGGGGTTACTTCCCGTCATTTGCAATGGCTTGGAGATTGGGTGACGAAGAGTTTATGAAACCTGTAGGTATCATTTCAGACTTGAAAGTGAGAGCTGGTTGGGGACTTACAGGAAACAACCGAATCGGAGATTACGATGCCTACAACTTGCTCGGAGTCACTACCAGTAGTGGATATGTGTGGGGTACAGGTGAAACCTACGTGCCAGGTGCACAGCAGACTAACTTGGGTGTGCCAGATTTGAGATGGGAGACTACAGCTCAGTCTAATATTGGGGTTGATTTCGGCTTTATGGCACAGCGAGTCCAAGGTTCCGTTGACGTCTATCTCAAGCGTACCAAAGATCTATTGCTGAATGCAGAAATGTCGTTGAGCACTGGGTTCGACAAGGTAAGACAAAACATCGGAGAGGTAGAAAACAAAGGTTTGGAGATCAGCCTGACGAGCACCAATGTGAGGTCTGGCAAATTTGAATGGCGATCTAATTTCAACATTGCTTTCAATAGAAACAAAGTAATTCAACTCAACGAAGGCCAAGAAGCGATATATACAGATCCTGAATGGAACAACGGGTTTGCAGAATATCAGTACATCACCAAGGTAGGCGAGCCAGTAGGTCAGGTCTTTGGGTTGGTCTACGATGGCCTTTATCAAATGGACGACTTTGTATGGGATGCACAGACGAACAACTACATACTCAAAGAGGATATACCAGACAACGGTACTTCGCCTGTAGCTCCTGGTAGTATCAAGTATGTCGATGTAAACGGTGACGGTACCATCAATATCGACGACAGACAGATCATAGGAAATACCCAAGCCAAGCATACAGGTGGATTCTCCAACGATTTCAGACTTGGAGGATTCGACTTGCAAGTATTCTTTCAGTGGTCGTATGGTGCAGAGATACTTAATGGTAACCAAGCAGCTTTTGCTACACCTAGTGGCTCTTCGTTGAGTGGCTTCCCAGAGTTGCTCGATGCATGGACTCCTCTCAATACCGATACAGATGTCAATACCGTAGTATATAACCTGGTCTATGGTGCACCGCCAAAAGGCAACCAAATAAGTGATAGATATATTGAGGACGGGTCATTCATTCGACTAAAAACGGTATCGTTGGGTTACAACTTGCCAGCTTCTTTGCTGGAAAGAATCAAAGTGAAATCTTGTAGAATTTCTGTGTCTGCACAAAATCTCAAGACTTGGACCAACTATTCTGGCTACGATCCAGAAGTATCAGTGGGTAAGTTCGGAGCGCTCACGCCCAATTTAGATTATTCAGCATACCCTCAGAGTGTTACTATTTCTGGTGGCTTGGATATTACATTTTAAGACAGCGACAAGATGAAAAAGATAAAAGAACATAAAGCAAATTGGCTGAAGCACATAGGAGTGATGGTACTCCTGATGATAAGTGCGAGTAGCTGTAAAGAATACCTCGAAGTAGAACCTTATTCTGATTGGAATGCAGATGAATTTTACTCCAACGAGGACGAAATAGAAATAGCACTGGCAGGGATATATTCTATTCTTGCTTCTGATGAAGTGTATGGACAAGCGATGACAATCATCATGGAGTCAGGTACTGATGAGGGCTATTACAACCGTAGATACAATGAAAACTGGACGGTAGGGCTCTACCGTCATACTGCTGCCGATAATTATGTGGCAGGCTTGTGGAAAACGCTCTATTCCTGTATCAATCAAGTCAATCTATTCGAAGAAAAAATGGATAGGTCGGCATTTGAAGAAGAAGTGGCTAATCAATATTTAGCAGAAGTGAGATTTCTTAGAGCGTTGGCTTATGCCAATCTTACCAACTGGTATGGCGAAGTGCCTTTGAAATTGACTCCAGTCACAGATCAGAGCGACAATGATCAGGCTGTAGCTACATTGGGTGAGTTGTATGCGCAAATTATCGCAGATTATACTTTTGCCACTGAACATTTGCTGAGAGCAAGCGATCCAAATTATATCCCAGGCAGAGCCAACAAAGCGGCTGCTCATGGTTTACTCGCTAGAGTGTATTTGAAAATGTCGGGTTATCCGTTATTCGAAAATCACTACGAAGACGTAATGGCGCAGTGTGATAGTGTATTTGCAGACGGTTATCACGGTCTTACTCAGGCTACTGGTACCAACGACGGCTATCGCGAGCATTTCCTCAATTACATAGAGAATACGTACAGCCCACAAGAAAGCTTGTTCGAAGTCTCATTTTCTTATTTAGGAGAATTGGGTCTTACAGTACACGGCAGATTGGGTGGATTGAACGGCGTAGTATTTGGTTATGGTGGAGGTCAGGAAGGATACCCTTCGGCCTATGCGATGTACAATGCCTCACCAGTGATGGATAACATCTATGATGATCCTGACGATGTAAGGTTGGCTTGGAATGTGGCTAGTTACCAGTATACAAATGGTGGTGATATCAAACGAGTTACTGGGCCATTGGCTACACAGCATTGCCCTGCCAAATACCGAAGATGGGAGCCATTGGATTGGGCTGATCTCGATATTACACCAGCTTCGGGAACATTAGAGCCCTACAAAATACTAGAGACGGCATCTACACTCAATAGAAACTTTACCTCGATCAATTTCCCTGTGTTGAGATATTCGGATGTGTTGCTCATGTATGCCGAAGCTGCCAACGAGCACAACGGTACACCTACAGTCAAAGCTTTGGAATCACTCAACCAAGTGAGAAACAGAGCAGGGTTAGCCAATATCGAAACCATAGCACCAGTAGTAGCGACTAATCATGACTTGTTCTTCAAAGAGATCGTAGATGAGCGTTTGCGCGAATTGTGTTTCGAAGGTGTGCGTAAGCACGATTTGATTCGCTGGGAATTACTAGATGATAAATTGGCTGAAACAGCCGCTGCTATCAAGGCCAGTCCAGACTATAATCCAGGAAACGAAGATCAAAACGCTTTCTTGAGAGCGTCCAACAACTTTGATCCGTCTAAGCACCTCTCGTTGCCTTACCCGCTACAAGAAGTGACCATCAATAAGCTCTTGGCTCAAAAGACAGGGTGGTAATTGGTTCTAGGTTATTGAAATAATTCACAACAACAATTCATACAACGACCGAAAGCATATTTCGGTCGTTGTTTTACTATATCACACCAAATGAAAGTAATTAGACCTCAATGGATCATGGCTTTGATGGGCTTGATATTCTTTCTAGAGACTTATGGCCAAAGTCAAAAAGCACAGACTTTCGATAGACTCCTATCGGCCAACTGGAAAGAGGTCTTGGTAGAGGAGGGTACTAGCCCTTGGCAGGACCAATGGTTTTTGGATGGTCTGGAGGCTAGGGTAGAGCAGACGCCAGGTGGTTTTTCATTCTATGCTGGTCCAGATCAGTTCAATGACAGTAGCCATGCTGTACTTTGGACCAAAAAATCATTCAAAGGAGATATCAAGATCGAATATGATTTCACTAAACTCGACGATCGTTTGGTCAATGTAAACATCCTCTATATTCAGGCCATGGGGCATAGCCCAAAACCTAAAGACATTCGCAAATGGGCAGACCAGCGTACCGTACCTGCTATGCGCTTATATTTCGACCATATGGACGCATATCACATCAGTTATGCTGCCTTTCATACGGTCAACTCAGATGAGCAAGCTGATTACCTACAAGCTCGACGATATATGCCCGAGTGGGAGCAAGGGCTTAAAAATACAGCATACGGACAACGCTACGAAAAGACAGGCCTTTTTCAAACAGGCGTAACGTATCACCTAGTAGTAATAAAAAAAGGCAATGACCTGTATATGCAAGTGACGGGTAAGGACGAAGATCGTTTGTTCCATTGGCAGGACAACAGTTTTCCTTTGATTAACGAAGGGCGTATAGGACTCAGACAGATGTATACACGGCATTCAAAATATAGAAATTTTAAGATCTCAACAGCTAAATAATTAATACAAAAACATGAAACTATTTACATACCTATTGTTGATCTCTACCTGTATCAGTTTTCAGAGCCGAGCCACTGAGCCGGCCGATGGAGAGAAGAAAAAGAAACCCAATGTATTGATCATCTTTCCAGACCAATTGCGCAGGTATAGCGCTGGTTTTTGGTCTGAGGAACCTTATAGAGATCAAGTGATAGGCAAGCCAGATCCTGTGGTCACGCCCAACATAGACAAGCTCGCTAAAAATGGTGTAGTGTTTACTCAGGCAGTGAGCAACTTCCCGCTTTGTAGCCCATACCGAGGCATGATGCTGTCGGGCAGGTACCCTGAGCAAAATGGTATTTGGAACAACTGTAGACAAGACAGAAACGAAAGTCTAAGAGATGATATTCCCACCATTACGGATTTGTTTTATGATGCTGGATACAACACTTCCTATTTCGGAAAATGTCATTGGCTGAAAAACGACCCGCTTTTCGACGAAAACGGCAACTATAAGGGAACCACAGAGGCACCTGGCGGGCACTATGCCAATCAGTACGATACTTACATCCCCAATGGCCCATCACGGCACAGTATTGAGTATTTCTACCAGTCTGTGAAAGATGAACACTACAACCCTATGGTGTATGCTAGTGACCCAGCGGCAGTAGGTGGCAAGTCTGATGGTGAGTTGTATCTGCCCAAGACATTTTCAGCTAAAAACGAAGCGGATCTTATCGTCGATTACTTAAAAAATCAAAACAAACAAAGAGATAACGACAAGCCGTTTTGCATGATTTGGTCGCTAAACCCCCCACACAATCCATGGACGGATGAAAGTACAGACATGGAAGCGCTACATGAGCATTACGACACAGACAAATTCCCTAAAGTAGATCAGTCGTTGGTAGTAAGAGAAAATGCAGACTTAGAAGTAGCCAATTACGCCAGACACTACTTTGCCAATGTGACGAGCGTAGATACCTACATTGGCCAAGTATTGGATCAGCTTAGCGCAATGGGAGAACTGGACAATACGATTGTGATCTTCAGCTCAGATCACGGCGAAATGCTCGGTAGTCATGGAAAAGAAGGTAAAAACACAGTAGAATTAGAGGCTATGGCCATTCCATTTATCGTGCATTACCCTGATAGACTCAAAGGAGAATCTATCACAGATTTGCTCATCAGTGTGCCAGATGTATTGCCTACCACTATGGGATTAGCTGGTTTGAATAAGCAAATACCCAAAGGAATAGAAGGGTACGATTTTTCTGATTACCTAGAAAACCCTGCCAAGAGCAAAGTGAAAAAGCCAGAAGCAGTATTGGTGATGCTAGGCAATGCCAGAGGCGTACTGTCGGATAGATACACGTTATGCCTAAGAGAAAACAAAAAAGCATGGGCAAAAAAGCAAGGAACAGATTTGGCGGAATCTTTTATGTATGACAATGTAGAAGATCCTTATCAGCTCAATAAAATTCCTTTGGATCAAAAGCCAACAGAGTCCAAAGCGCTATTAAAAATATTAGCCGAAGAGCTCAAACGCACCAACGATCCTTGGTACCAAAAGAAAAAATACAGCGAAGTCATCCCTTACAACTAAGCCGATGAGTATCCTTCGAACAACCTGTATACTGGCATTACTTGTAGTGGCTTTGGTCGCTTGCAAACAGCACAAACCAGAGGTGAAACCGCCCAATGTGCTCTTTATCGCAGTAGATGATCTCAATGATTGGGTGGGAGCACTAGGGGGACACCCTGATGCACTCACCCCCAACATAGACAGGCTGGCAGCTCGTGGCGTTTTGTTTGAAAATGCCAATTGTCAGGCACCATTGTGTGGCCCATCTCGGGCATCTATCATGACGGGTCTATTGCCATCTACTACAGGTATCTATCAGCACATTGCAGACGATCAGATCAAAAAAAGCAGTACATCATTGGCGCAAGCTCAGTTGCTTCCAGAATACTTTGCCTCGCATGGCTACAAAACTATGGGAGTAGGCAAGCTCTTGCATAGTGGAGATGAAGCAGGTGCTTTTCAGCAATTCGGAGGAACCTTCGGTATGTTTGGTCCTTATCCAGAGCGGAGATTTAAGTTCGACCCAGAGTGGTTTGGTCAGCCCAAAGGCACGGTTACCGACTGGGGAGCTTTTCCGAGTCAGGACGAATCTATGCCAGATTACAACATTGCCCAGTGGGCGATAGATCAGCTTCAGCAGTCGCACAAAGATCCATTCTTTTTAGGTGTAGGGTTTGTGCGTCCGCATGTGCCGTGGTATGTGCCACAGCAGTGGCTGGACAAGTTCGAACTAGACAGTATCGATCTGCCGCCTTATTTGGCTACTGATTTTGAGGACATCCCTGCGATAGGTCAGGCCATAGCAGAAGTGCCCATGATGCCAACTGCCGAATGGGCCAAGCAGTCTGGAGAATGGAAAGCCGCAGTACGCGCCTATTTGGCTTGTATGGCTTTCACGGATCATTATGTGGGCGAGGTGCTAAAGGCCTTGGCGCAAAGCGAGTATGCCAACAACACGATAGTGGTGTTGTGGTCGGATCATGGATATCACTTGGGTGAAAAAAATCGCTTTGCTAAGCATTCGCTATGGCAACGCTCCACACATGTGCCGCTTATTTTTGCAGGTCAAAATCTACCTCAAAACAAGAAGGTAGAGGCCGCAGTAGGGCTGATCGATATGTACCCAACACTCGCCGATCTGTGTGGATTGCCTGTAGTAGATCAGCTAGACGGACACAGTCTACGACCTTTGATCGATCAACCCAACCAGGCGTGGCCTTATGCTGCCATTACGACCTACGGAGAAAACAATCACAGCATAAAACTAGGAGCATACAACTATATCAGTTATGAAGATGGTACAGCAGAACTCTACGATCATCAGACAGACCCAAACGAATGGTACAATGTGGCTTCTGATACTGCCTATGCATCGGTGGTAGCCGAACTGAAAAAGCAACTGCCTCAAGTAAACGCAGCACAGGTAGAGCACAGCCTGAGCAAGGTCAATGCCTACTTTCGGAATAAGAAACTGGTAGAATACCCCAATGCCTTCGACGAGCCAAAGGAATGAATAGGGTAAAGCATACGAAAACAAAAGTGATCGTTCGATGAGACGAATAGCAACCGTAGTATTATTGGTACTTGTAGGTGTGAAAGTTGGTTTGTGGGCTGCGCCAGACAAAATTTTGAAAAATAATAATGACATGACACAAAGCAAATCGCAGCGAGATACTTTGATTCAACTTTATGATTCATCATTAGTTCAGGAGCCAGAGATATTGAGGGATACGGAGCATCGAGTGCTCAAGTATACGAAAGTGTCAAGCCCCGTTGTAGAGCTTTTTATACCAAATCCAGCGAAGGACAATGGGAAAACGCTGATTGTGTGCCCTGGAGGAGGCTATCAGCTATTGGCGATGGATCTCGAAGGCTATGAGGTCGTAGATTGGCTCACTGGCCTTGGGTATTCAGTTGGCTTGCTGCAATACAGTGTGCCTCAGCAAAAAGATCGGGCCATGCAGGATCTGAAAAAGGCAGTAGATCAGGTACGCCAATGGATGGCCGTACAAGGCAAGTCTAAACTGGGAGTGATGGGTTTTTCTGCAGGAGCACACCTTTCCCTTCGGTCGAGTAGTAGCACCAAAGAGGCGACGCCAGTTGCTGATGTAGATTTTGTGTTGGCAATCTATCCAGCCTATTTGGATCACGAAACGCCGATTGAATGGGGTATAAATAAAAACATGCCTGATACTTTTATATTCAGTACGGCAGACGATGGATACGGGCAAAAGATACCTGCATTTGTAGATGCCTTGTCGAAAATTGGAATAAATCCATTTGTTAGAATACTGCCAGACGGAGGACACGGCTATGGCCTAAGAAAGGGCAATGTAGCAGCAGAGACTTGGCCCAAATTGGCAGAAGCTTGGATGGCCAAGCAATAGCTTGTTTTGTAGCACTTTGGGCTCTTGCCAGCCATTCTGAACTATTGTTCATCAAATCTGAACGTATCTGCAAAGCCTCACAGGTCGCTTTAGCTAGTTTTACCTCATGCAACACAAGTGTTTCGAAAGTACATGTGTGTAGAAAGCTATGGTAAAAAGAAAGAATATGAAACTAACGAAAATACTAATACTGGTCTTGGTTTGGTTGCCAGTGGGCTCATCTATGGGTCAAAATCCAAGTGCTCTTTGGGAGGCTTATGTGAACGCAAGAGCCAACGATACAGAACCAGAATTACCTGATTTTTCTTATGCTGGATATCACAACGGTGAAGATCCAATACCTACCACTTTTTCTTATAAGGTCTTTGATGTAACAGACTACGGGGCTATCCCCAATGACAATATTTCGGACAAAAACGCTTTTATGCAAGCCATTCAAGCAGCGGAGGCCAATGGGGAAGGCGTTGTGTATTTTCCAGCAGGCGATTTTTTGATTAACGAGTCGTCGGACGACATCAATCAAATTATTTATATCAAAAAAAGCAAGATCGTAATCCGAGGAGCAGGCTCTGGCCCTGATGGTACCAAACTGATCCAAAACAGCTATACCGAGCCGTCTAATCCCAGTCAGATGTGGACTTCTCCCTTTTTGATCCAGTTTGTGCCAGCGAGTAAAAGCACTTCAAAAATATCCGACGTGACGGCCAATGCTACACGAGAAACTTTCAGTGTACAACTCGCCAATGCATCCAATGTTTCTGTAGGGCAGTGGGTGCGATTGGTACTTTCGGACAATGATCCCGATCTGATCGAAGAAGAATTTTCGCCCTATGATATAGATCCTCTATTTACAGGAATCAATACTAAAGTAGAGCTCAAAGAAGTACATCAGGTAGCTGCTGTAAATGGCAACACGGTCACCTTCAAAGAACCCATTCACCGTTCTGTCAATACTCAATACAATTGGTATTTGGAAACCTTCCCTCATTTGGAAGAAGTAGGCGTGATGGATTTGGCTTATCAAGGAGGGTTTAATGTCACCTTCGTACACCATAGAAGCTGGCAAGACGATTCTGGATGGAGTGGCATTCAGCTCAATCAAGTAGTGAATGGTTGGATCTACAACGTAGAATATTCGAACATGAGTCAGGCAGGTCAGTTCAAACTCTCTGGTTATTGTTCTGGGTTGAACAACAGATACGTAGGCAATCCAGGACACGACTTTGTAACCTCCAATGCCAGTACGGGTACAGTGATTGGTCTCAATGCCGACTATACCACGGGTGTGTGGCATGGTTGCGGATTGGCGGCAGCGGCCATTGGCAATGTCATTTGGAAAAACTACCAACCAGCGTCTAGCGGTGTGGAAATTCACTCTTCTCAGCCTAGAGCCAATTTGCTAGATGGTGTAGTAGGTGGGTTTGGGTTCAATATGGGCGGAGCTGTAGGCAGTTTGCCCAATCACCTCAGGCACTTAGTTGTTTGGAATGTTGACGCTACGGGTGCTCAGGTGGACAAAGATCCTTATTATGTGTATTGGGAGCCAGGGACGGGTGCTGGGCACAAGCTGGTGATGCCTATCGTATCTGGTCTCAAAGGTTTCGAATCGATGCCAGGACAGACACAAGTAAACGAATCACCAGGAGAGCATGTAGATGAAGCCTCGCTGTACGAGCATCAGCTTACTCACAGGGTAGGTTCACTGCCTTCCTGGATCAGTAGCTCATCCAATAGCCTCTTGTCGATCAAGGTAGATGGCAAAGCATTGGACAATTTCGATCAGCGTCTCATGCGATATCCTATAGTGGCATCTACTATACCAGAGGTAACTGTAGTGCCAGAGGTAGCAGAAGCTATTGTAGATATCCAATACCCATCTACATTACCTGGTAGTATAGAGATCAAAGTCACCTCTACTACAGGGATAGATAGAATTTACATGCTGGATTTAGAATTGTTTTCTTACACAGAGACGCTCGATAAAATACCAACCGAAGGCTGGCAAGAGACTACTTATACTGGAGACAATGACTTCAAGTGGACTGTAGATGGTCGAGTGATCGATGGATATCTGGATGGCTTTAGTCGTTCGATGTATTTTAACTCAGGTGAAACAGGCCTTACTTCAGAGGCCATTGCTGGAGGGATTCGCTCATTCAGCGCACGCTGTCTTAATAAATGGGACGAGGGGAGTGTTAGAAAACTAGAGTTGCTAGTGAATGGTAATGTAGTAGGCTCTCAGACACACTCGGATGATGCTAAGTATGATTTTGTGGTGGAAGATATTTTTATAGAAGGCGATGTAGTGATAGCCATCAGGAATGCCTCAGCAACTAGTAGCAACAATGCCGTGGCCATTGATGATATCTCATGGGTGCCTATGGAAGGTGATTTCGCTTCTGGCAATAACTACCTGTCTGATATTCTGGTAGACGGCAAATCATTGGAGGTATTCATTAGGCAAGTAACGGAATATACAGTACCTGTGTCCGAAGTGCCTGAAGTGACTGCTGTGGCAGAAGACACTAAAGCTGAGGTACAGATCAAGCAAGCAGCATCTTTGTCGGATAAATCCATCATTACAGTTGTGGCAGAGAACGGAACAAAGCGAACATATGAACTGTCGTTTTTTTATAGAGAGGCCTTGACGGTAAATGAGCGAGAAGCAGCGTCTTTGGTTGTTTTTCCTAATCCAGTAGCCATCGGGCAAACCTTGTTTTTACAAACGAAAATACAGAGAGGAGAAAAGCCTATTGTGATGCTTACCACCCTTTCGGGAGAACAAATACCTTTGACGGTAGCCCTTTCGTCTAGCGGCTATGGGCTCACATTGCCGAGTACTTTGCGATCAGGTATGTATTTTCTGACTGTGAGCGAGGGCGCATCAAGGCAAGTCACGAAGCTGCTTGTGCACTAAGCCGTTTCGAACCAAGGAATCCAAACCAACCATTTTTAGCACGAATTTTTTTAAAGGAATATGAAGGGATTATTTAATAATGTAAGGGTTTGGGTGAGGGGAGCGATTCTCGCAGGTTTGGGTACGGTGGCTATACACAGCTTAGAAGCACAGGTTATAGCATCGTTCGAATCTACTTCGGACTTGGAGAAGTACAGCTCTAGCGGAGGCAGCCGCTTGTCTCTGAGTGGAGATAGGTACAAGTTTGGTAGTCATGCGTTGCATTGGGAATGGACAGGACAAAGCACGATCAGTACCGAGGATTTCTTGATCTTGTCTCACGACGAGAGTCCTCTTAAATACGGCGATCATTTCCCTGCTAGTCCTACTTTTTGTTTCTCTATTTACAATGAAAAAGCACAAGAGACTCCGCTCAAATTTACTTTTAGCAAAGGGGTACAATCAGAGGTTTGGTTCTCGATAAACTTGGACTTTACAGGGTGGCGTACACTTTGGGTGCCGTTTCATGAAATGGAAGGCCAAGCTCCTCAGCGAGGAGAAGAAATCGCCTACGATGGTCTTACGATGTCAGTAGATGAGACAACTAGTTCGGGTAGCATTTACTTCGATGATATCATCTATTCGCAGTTTATCGACGATAGACATGCCTATCCAGATCAGTTAGTGCCTTTTATCAAAAGAGACAAAGAGCCAGGGGCAGATCATTGGATGCCACTCATCAGAGATATAAACAGAATTAACCATGTCGAGTTGGTTCCTCTGGAGCCGAATACCCTTGCTGAGTTGGCTAAAATAGAATCACGTATGAGTAGCTACACCGCATTAGCTCCTAGATACAAAATCTATATGGATCGTTTGGAGAGTGATTTTGATAAACTAGAACTTAAAGAAATTGATGGGCGAGTAGTAGGGCCTCCGCTCACATTTAGTCATTCAGAATTTTCATATGGCAAAAATGAAGTAAACAACGGCAAGCACAACGACATCATGGACTTTGGAAAGACGATGAAGTCCTTGGGTACCTACTATGATCGGGCAGATGCTGGTCAGCGTACTAAAATCGAGGAGATGTTTGTGCTCGGTACTAAATACTACTTAGATCAAGGCTGGCAAGAAGGGGCCTCTGGTGGTACCAGGCATCACATCGGGTACAACACTCGTGAGTTGGCATTGGGCTTCTTTGTGATGCGGGAGGCACTTGAAGACAACGGCTTGATCAATGAAGTAGGCGCAAGCCTCATGTGGCTGTTCAATCTAGGTAAAATACTAGGGGACGAAAGTGAGTTTCACGCCAATATAGATTATCTCAATACACAGGCTTTTTATCACCTGATGCTCATATTCTTGACCGATGACAAAGCCAAGCAACAGGCTCTTCTGCTTGCCTATTCCAATTATATGTCGATTGTACTCGCGCAAGACGATGAAAAGGGCGTGTTTAAAGTAGATGGCACGGGTTGGCATCACAATGGACACTATCCAGCCTATGCACTGGGTGCTTATCGCAATGTGCCATCTATCATCCAGGCACTATCGAGTACTTCGTTTTCCATTAGCCCTGAAGGGCATGCCAATTTCCGAAAGGCATTTATGGCTACCAGACTTTATAGTCATGGGTATGATATCGGATTCGGTAATGCTGGTCGTCATCCATTAGGCACAGATATTCGATCGCTTCGTGAGGCTTATTTGCAAATGACTAATGCGGGAGCGCCAGGGAGCACATCTGGTATAGACAAGGAGGTGGCAGCGGCTTATTTGAGTCTTTGGGGTGAGGAAGATCCCATTTCGGCACGTGTATTTGCAGCCCTCAATGGCGTAGAGAAAGAGGAGCTGTCAGGTTATTATACCTTCCCCTATGCGGCCACTGCTGTGCAAAAGAAAAACAACTGGGCGGCCATAATCAAGGGCTATAGCAAATATGTGTGGGCTTCTGAGATTTATGTGACTGACAATCGCTACGGGAGATACCCCGCCAATGGCACCATCCAGCTCTACAACGAAGGAGGCAATGAAGGCAGTGGTTTTGCTCACGACGGGTGGGACTGGAATCGCTACCCTGGAGCTACAGTGATCAATCTGCCCTTCGAAGAACTCGAACCCGAAGCAGCACTGATCATGTATCGATCTGGAGAGACCTTTGCTGGAGCAGTAGAGCAAGATGGCAACGGTGTGTTTGGAATGATACTGAGTGAAACGAAGGGGTCGAATGCCGATGGTCCAGAGGTTAATATCGGTTACCCTGGACATCTGAAAGCTAAAAAATCAGTCTTTTCATTTGGCGATAAATTGATATGTATTGGTACAGATATCTCTAGTATAGATGCTGAGCACCCTACCCAGACCAACTTGTTTCAAGTGGCGCTGCCAGATCAGAAAATGAAAATCTTGTCGTCCGAAACAGATCTTGGCTCTTTTCCAGAGACCCATCAGCTAGAAGAATCCAAGCAGGCCTGGGTGATCGATCCTTATGGTAATGGCTATCACTTATTAAGCGCACGAAAAGTGCATTTGCAAAAGAAACACCAGCAGTCTTATCACAATAAGTACTCCGTGAGAACGGGAAAGGCTTCTGGTAAAACAAAAGGGCAAAACGAAACCGAAGGGGATTTTGCTACGGCATGGATCGATCATGGCTTGGCGCCAAAGGGAGCGTCTTACCAGTATGTGATCTACCCATCGCTACCAGAAGACCAGTGGAAAAAATTTGGGGGCGCTTTGAAAAAAGAGAAAAGTTACGAAGTGCTACAAGCCAATGGTCAGGCGCATATTGTAAGAGATAAGAACAATCGTACGACGGGGTATGTGATCTATGAAGCGAGTGAGAACCTAACACATGGGCCGCTCACGGCTACGACTGATCCTCTGCTCATGATGATCAAAGAAGCGAAGGGGCAACTCCTAATTCAGGTGGTACAACCCGATCTGAATTTTGAAGGCCATGGCAATAAATATGAGAACATGAGTAGGCCAGTGACGACCACATTTTCAGTGTCTGGCGTATGGAAAAAAGCCAATGATTCGGACGATGTGCAGGTAAAAGTAGAAGGGAGTTTTACCCACGTGACCGTGACTTGTGTGCACGGCTTAGCAACTAAGGTACGATTAGTACGATAAGCTAGCACGATCGTTCAAATCGTGCTCCTGGGCTTTGTATGAGCATTATTAGTCTGTTAATTACACTGCTGATAATGAAGAAATGACTCGCTTTTTTCCGGTCATTGAAAAATAAAAACATAGCTTATGAAACATTTTACAAGAAGAATTATAGCCTTGATACTGCCAGTTTTATTGGCCACAGGAGCTAGTGCACAAGATGAGATAAGATGGGATGGAGGAGGAACTTCTACCGACTGGGATGATGCTGCCAACTGGGCTGGCGATGTCCTTCCTACTGCAGAACAGATCGCAGTTTTTTACTTAGGAGGAGTAGTAACCGAATATACGGTGACAGGCTCGAATGCTACCGCTCCAGCAGGACTAAAGGTCAATACTGACGTGACCGATGATAGTAAAGCCGTTTATTTGAATGGTAATTTTAATATTGGAAACGCTAACCCTACGCTGGCGACTAAAGGAACGGTTATTATAGACCCTAAAGGTAAATTGGTAGTAGGTGATGGCGGTACACTTACTATTCAATCTACTACTGGTGTTTTGCCTGCCATCGATTTGGATGGTACTTTGGAAGTGTCTGGTACGATCAATATTCCAGGTACAACAGACCAAATAGGAGTAGATGCTCGAAATGTAGGCTCTCTAGTCACGATCAAGAATGGAGGAGTTATCAATGTGTCAGGTGGTAAATTAGGTTTCTCGTGTTACTTAAATGGGGGATTTACTCAAGCTGCAGATTTTCTTATAGAAGCTGGTGGCGAATTCAATGTCTCAGGCACGACTGATCACGCCATTTTCTTGCAAGATGGTTATACTATGGTGAACTATGGTGAAATAAATATCAGCTCAGATGGAATGACCGACGTAGATAAGTATGCCATGGAAATTGCAGATGAAACATCCTCTTTCAAAAACATGGCAGGCGGTGAGTTATCCATTGTTAATACAGGGGAAGCTAGATCGATTAGTCTGAAGTCTGGCGCGATTACCAATGCTGGTGTGATGAACATGACAGGAGGGGCTTCTTATAAAAACAGTTTGATTCTTGATGATTTCACCAATGAAGTAGGAGGAATTATTAACCTAAATGGAGATAATCAAATTAGACTAAACGATGCAGCTAATGCTGTATTTACTAACAATGGCTATATCAAATCTAATGGAGAGGGCTCGGTATTTAATCTAGTGGCAGAGTCGGGTGCTGCGATCAACAATGCCTTTTATTACTATGCAAACAAAGATTGGCCAAGTACTGACAATGGTTCGCTCCATCAAGACAATGGCGTGGAGGTAGATGCCAATGGTGATTTTGAGGTTGACCCATCTGGATCAGCTACTTTCAATGTAGGCATCAAGACCGCCTACGATTGGTTTGAGGAGGCAGCTAATACCACGGCGATCGGCTCCAACGACGCCAGTGGTGCAGTCACGCTCACACCTACGGCGGATTGTGACTTTACTTTCTACACAAGTTATGGAGACCTAATCACCATGACTGTAGTCGAATACGAATTTGGATCTACTTGCACAGGAATAATTACCATGGCAGCGACCAATGGTAGCGTGACCTTAGCGGGAACTACCGTAGGTACTTCGGGCATCAGGTATCCGCTCAATCAAGTCAATGCTTACACGGCAGTGCCAGAGGTTGGATATGAATTTAAAGATTGGACTTTCAGCAATGGTACGGCGACTACTACAGCTAATCCATTGAACTACACCATTACAAAAGACGAAACAATTACGGCTAACTTCCGATTGTTGAATTATGACATCACTGTGGCTACGCCTGCCAATGGCACAGTAGAGTTGAGCGGGAGTACAATAGACAATACGCCAAATAATTATGACGCCAATACACAAAATGTGTACACAGCCGTGTCAGCGTCTGGCTATAGATTTGTGTCATGGGCATTTAGTGGTGCTACGGCAGAGAGTACTGCCAATCCGTTGACCTACACTGTATTGGAAGACGAAACCATCACTGCTGTGTTCGAATTAGTTCCTGAGCAATTCGATATTTCTGTAGTGAGCGACAATGGTCTAGTGACTAAAGATGGTGTGACAGCAGCGAGTGGCCCAGTCGTGACCGACAAAGACGCCATGAGTGAGTACGAGGCTACGCCTGCCTTTGGCTACGAGTTTGTCAATTGGACATTTAGCGGAAGCACAGAGACAACCACAGACAATCCGATGACCTATACGGCCAAGGAAGATGAAGTAATTACGGCTAATTTTTCGTCGATTATGTTCACTATTGTGGCCAAAGCGGTGAACGGTACCGTGACACCTGAGGCAGGGCAGTACGCTAAAGGCGTGCCGCAGACATTTACCGCCACACCTGCAGCAGATGCGAAATTTGTTGGCTGGTTTGGTGATGTAGAAGGTACAGAGCTGAGTATCACAGTGACGCCAAACCAAAACATGACGCTCACTGCGTTGTTTGAAATTCCACTAAGCACCGAAGACCTAACGATCGATCATCAGTCGAGCATCTACCCAGTACCTGTGCGTAACGAAGGTTTTAACATTGATCTATCTAACGTGCAAGCCAAAGGTGATTTGGAGGTAAAGCTTTTTTCTACCCAAGGACAAGTGGTCTATCAAAAGCGAGCAAAAGCAGGGCAGAAATTGTTTGTGCAGCGAGCAGCTGCTTGGCAAACAGGTCTTTATTTGGTAAGTATCACGGGTAAAGATCATCAAGAAGTAAAGCGAATCACCATCCAGTGATAGCGAATATAGCAGATTAAAAACACTACTCGTAAAGTAGATTTGGTTAAACTCCACGGATTAGTTTCGTGGAGTTTTTTCTTTTGTAGAAGTTGGATTCGCCAGCAGTGGCTGGGTATGGATCAGTCTGTAAAGTTGGGGAATTACTACTTCGATAATTGATGTCCAATTTAAAAACGATCCTTTTTATCAAGAAAAAGGACGAGTCTCCATGGCTTTAATGGTGGTAATCAAAATTAGTTTAACCTGCATGATGGATTAGGACTTGGTAATGAGCGGTTAAAAAGTGATAAATCAGGAGGTTTCACCGCTATGGTGATGAGTAAAACGAAACGAAGTGTCTGATTTGAAGCTGTTTAATCTCGGAATAGATTTCTTAATGCATCATGCAGGTTAAACTGGATATATATTCAGGTCTCCCCAGAAATACGGAGTGATTCCTGAGTCTTGGTGAGCCAAAAGATAGATGTTGATGCTGGCTTTGTAGTCTATAGTCCCTTCATCAAATGCTTCTGGATTTCACCAATTACCATTGAATGGGCTGGTAGTCTAAATAGTCTTCCCCTCTGATTTCTACAAATGCATCAAGCATTTGCTTTAGCCTTTCAGGTTCTGTTTCAGCGAGGTTGTGTTGCTGAGCTACATCCTCTTTTAGGTTGTAAAGCTGGAATGTGGTGTCGTTGCCAATTTCAATATTCACATCAGTCAATAATTTTCGTCCACCATAAGGAGGAATCATGATCCAATCACCTTCACGGTAGGCGGTGCGAGTGGTTGCTTCTATTACAAGTGCTTTTCTGCCCGTATGAGTTTGTCCCAGCAAAGCACTCAAGAGATCCTGACTGTCGCTAGTGGCTACTTCAGTGCCCACCAATCTAGCCAAAGAGGCTAAGAGGTCCATTTGGCATACGAGTGCTTCTGATACTGTAGGTTTTATTTTCCCTTTCCAGTAGGTAGCTAGTGGTACGCGAGCACCAGCGTCGAATAGACTGTATTTGCCCCCGCGCAAACCGCCAGTAGGTGTGTGGTCGCCCAGCAGCTCCACGGCTTGATCGTCATATCCATCATTGAGTACCGGGCCATTGTCGCTAGAGAATATAAGCAGGGTGTTTTCGAGTAAATCTTCTTCTTCCAATGTTTTCATCAATTCACCTATACACCAATCGGCCTCTAGAATTACATCACCACGAGGCCCTAGTTTAGATTTTCCTGCAAATCGAGGGTGAGGAATGCGTGGTACATGAGGCTGTTGCATGGCGTAGTAGAGGAAAAACGGCTCGGTTTTATGTGCTTGGATAAATGCCTGAGATTTGGCTAGAAAATGATCGGCCATGTCTACATCTTTCCATCGGGCAGTAGCTCCTCCTTTCATGTAGCCGATACGAGGTACGCCATTTACTATTGTGTTTTGATGGCCAATGAGCGGTTTCATCGTGAGTTTTTCTGGGTGAGATACTGCTGTGGGTACATCTGCCAATGGCTGCTTGTAGCTCACCGTTATTGGATTGTTTGGGTCAAGGTTGGCTACATAGCCATTGTCGATATAGACAGTAGGTACTCGATCTTGCGTAGCGGCCATGTAGTAGGCATCGTCAAACCCTACCTCATTCGGCCCCGGAGTAATCTGCTCATTCCAATCTACCGAGCCATCTCCTAAGCCCAAATGCCATTTGCCTACAAGGCCAGTGGCATATCCGCCTTTTTTTAGCATTTTAGGTAGCGTCATTTGAGCGGTATCGATGATTAGTGGTGCGGTACCTGAGAGTATTTTAGCATTTTTCCGCCAAGGGTACCTGCCAGTGAGTATTGCATATCTACTGGGTGTGCATGTTGCCGAGGAGGCATAACCGTTGATAAACTTGACCCCACCATGGACCAATCTATCGATATGTGGGGTTTGAAGTTCGGTAGCTCCATAGCTACTAAGGTCACCATATCCCAGATCGTCTAAGTAGATCAGGATGATGTTGGGTTTGATCACATCATGTGTGGCTTCTTTTTGGGAGGTACAGCCCAAAAGGAGACTCAGGCCGACAAGGTAGAAGAATGGAAATCTATTCATGGTTGTAGGATTATGATAAATGTTTCTGAATGTATGAGGAAGCTAGATCAAACAAAGCAATGGCTTTGCTTTCATTTTCCGACTCACTATAGATACGGATGATCGGTTCTGTGTTGGATTTTCGTATGTGAATCCACTCATTGCCATAGTAAACTTTGAGTCCATCCTCCGTGTTGATCGGTTGGTCTGCAAAATCTTTCTGTAGTTTGGAGAGTAGAGTATCTACATCTATTTTAGGTGTCAGTGTGATTTTATTCTTTGCGATAAATGAAGCAGGAGCATCTGCGCGGAGCTGCGAGACGGTGCTTTTGCATTTAGCTAGATAGGTCAAAAACAGGGCAATGCCTACCAGTGAGTCGCGACCATAATGTAATTCGGGATAGATGATACCGCCATTGCCTTCGCCTCCGATTACGGCATTTACGGCTTTCATTTTGGCAACTACGTTCACTTCGCCTACAGCAGAATCGTGCCGTGTTTGTCCATGTTTTTCGGCTACTTGTGCCAGTCCAGCCGAGGACGACATGTTGGATACTACATCGCCAGGAGTCTCCTGCAGTACGTAATCGGCCACAAGTATAAGCGTATATTCTTCTCCTATAAAATGGCCTTTCTCATCGATGATTGCCAGGCGATCTACGTCTGGATCCACCACAAATCCTACGTCATACTGCCCCTTTTTGATCAAATCGCAAAGATCTGTCAGGTGCTCAGGCAATGGCTCTGGGTTGTGAGGAAAGTGGCCTGTAGGCTCACAGTAGAGCTGCTCTACGGTAGTCACGCCCAGTGCTTCTAGTAGTGGAGGAATAGATATTCCGCCAGTAGAGTTGACTGCGTCTATGGCTACGCGAAGGTTGCTTTTTCGGATCAGGTCGGCATCTACGAGGGGTAGTGCCAGGATATCGTCTATATGCGATGCGATGTGTCGATCCGATTTAGTGATTTTGCCCAGGTCCATCACATCGGCAAAGTCGAACTGATTGGCTTCAGCCAAGGCGATGATCTGTTCTCCTTCTGCGCCTGAGAGAAATTCTCCCCATTGGTTTAGGAGTTTGAGGGCATTCCATTGTTTGGGGTTGTGACTGGCGGTGATGATGATACCACCGCCAGCATTTTCTTTGGGTACTGCTACTTCTACAGTGGGGGTGGTAGTGAGACCGATATCAATGACTTCTATTCCCATGCCTACGAGTGTTTGGGCGATCAGCTGGCTGATCATCTCTCCTGAAATTCGGGCATCTCGTCCGATCACTATTTTTTTGTTGTTGGGAGACGCCTTGCAGACCCACTGGCCGTACGCTGCCGCAAACTTCACAGTGTCTATAGGAGTTAGGTTTTCTTCTGGCTTGCCGCCAATGGTGCCTCTGATGCCAGAGATAGATTTGATTAAAGTCATGGTGTACTTTTTATTTTATGGTATCTAGGTTTTCTTTTATGATAATATCTAAGGGTAAAAAAGTGATGGCTGGCATCTCTTTGTTTAGAATGAGGTGATCGGCTAGGTTTTTTGCTGCTAGGCTCACCTGCATTTTTGGATTTTGATAAATCAGGTAGTCGATTGTGCTTTTGGTCAGATATGTTCTATTTTCCTGTATCAGATCATACCCAATCAGTAAGCAATCAATGTCGTTGTTGGCTAGGTACTGTGCCACTTTGTAGCACTTGGAGTTGGTCACATAGACCGCTACGATTCCTTTCTGTGTTTGAAAGACTTCATCAAAGTAAGAGAATAGCTCAGAGGCATCGTCTTTCTGAATATTGACTGTAGTGAGTTTGTAGCCTGCGTTTTCGGGTTTGCTGTAAAAATCGAAAAACCCAGCTTCTTTCTTTTGCATATGCAGTGCATTAGATACACTTTCATCGAAGTGTACGATCAGGATGTCTCCTTTTGTAGCGGTCGATTTTTTTATTAGACTGGCTGCTACCTGTCCGCTTTGAAATAGATCTTGCCCGATAAACGGCTGTGCACATTCTTTGAGTTGCGTGTTGAAAGTCACACATGGAATGTCTTGTTCTTTGCATTGCGTAAGGAATGCAATAGACTCTTGATAGAAAAATGGAGCGAAGATCACGCCATCAGGATGGGCATCGAGTAGTGCCTGGCTTTGATTGATAAAATCCTCCTTGTCCTTGGGGTCGAAGTAATAGCTGGCTACCTCGATGCTAAATAAGTCCATGGCGTCTACTGCTTGCTCCAGACCTTGCTGAGCAAACTGCCAATATTCATCAAGTTCGGGCGATGGAATTAAAAAAGCCATGACAGTTATTTTATTGGCTTGTAAAGCCTTAGCAAGCTTATTTGGTTTATAGTCTTGCTCTTCCAATACCTTCATCACCTTCTCTCGGGCTTTGTCCGAGACCTTGCCACGCCCATGCAATACCCGATCTACAGTGCCACGCGATACATCGGCCAACTTGGCGATGTCTTTGGTAGTGAGTCTTTCTTTTTTCATATGCTTCGTCTTGTCTGAAGGTAAAAGTAAATACCCGCAGTGGAGGATTCTAAATGATTGTGCAAGTATAGTCAATATTTATAAATGTTCATGTGAACAATATTAATGTGCACGTGAACAAAACTAAATTATTTCTTGTTTTTAATCTTCGAATGTGTCAGGTTTGTAATCAATTAGAGAAGATTGGTGTCTATGACCCGTCTCTGTTTTAGTAAAAAAGTAACCCCAAATAGCAAGTCGTATGATATCTGAAAAAGTAGATTATGGAAAAGGGAGTGTTGAAAGACTGCCTGTTAGTGTATTTAAATCCAATCAGATTGGGAGTATAGCTGTAGCGGAGCAGATCGCCCGAATTATTCGTAGCAAAGCAGCCAAAGGCCAGCAGGCTGTTTTGGGGCTGGCTACTGGATCTAGCCCGATCAAAGTGTATGATGAGCTGATACGAATGCACCGCGAAGAGGACCTTTCTTTTGAGCATGTAGTTACATTCAACTTAGATGAATATTATCCCATGAGCAATCGCTCGACCAAGGGGTATAATTATTTTATGCACGAGCAATTGTTTAATCATGTAGATATCAAACCAGAGAATATACACATTCCTAATGGTGAAATTTCGATACAAGAAGTGCATGACTATTGTGCCGACTATGAACGAAAAATAGACGAAGCGGGAGGTTTGGATGTGCAATTGTTGGGTATCGGGCGTACAGGTCATATCGGGTTCAATGAGCCAGGGTCACATTTGGAGTCTCGTACTCGTCTGGTCAAGTTGGCTTCGCTTACTATACAAGATGCCGTCAATGATTTTGGGCGAGAAGAGCTTGTGCCCAGTCGTGCCATTACCATGGGAGTTCATAGCGTGTTTAAAGCCAAAAAAATTATAATGCTCGCTTGGGGTGAGAAAAAAGCACCAATCGTAAAAGAAGCTGTAGAAGGCGAAGTGAATGAAAAAGTGCCTGCTACTTTCTTGCAAAAGCATCCAGATGTAGAGGTGGTCCTCGATGAGCATGCCGCTTTACATTTGTCGAGAGTCAAGACCCCTTGGGTTTCTTCTGTATGTGATTGGGACGCTCGACTTACCAAGTCTGCCGTGATTTGGTTGAGCAGAAAACTCAACAAGCCTATTCTAAAATTGACAGACGAAGACTATCGACTCAATGATCTCAATGATTTGCTGGCACTCTATACCGACAGTCAGGCTCTCAATGTCGAGATTTTCAACGCCTTGCAACGTACCATCACAGGTTGGCCGGGAGGTAAGCCAGGTGTAGACGATAAAAACAGGCCTGAACGAGCAGAGCCACAGCGTAAGCGTTCGATTGTATTTAGTCCTCACCCAGACGACGATGTGATCTCTATGGGAGGGACATTTCTCAAACTGGCTGAGCAAGGGCATGACGTGCATGTTGCTTATCAGACCTCTGGCAACATCGCTGTATTCGATGACGATGCTCGCCGATTTATGGAATTTTATAAGGACTTAAATCATGTATTGTCAGAAGACACCAAGGCCGCAGATCAGCATTTTGATGAGGTAGTCGCAGGGCTAGCCAACAAAGAAAATGAATACACAGATTTGCCGCTAGTCCGTACCATCAAAGGACTTATTCGCAAAGGAGAAGCTGCGGCAGGTGCTCGATTTGTAGGCTTGGCAGATGATCATATGCATTTTCTCAATATGCCTTTTTATGAAACAGGAAAAGTGGATAAAAAAGGGCTCGGAGAGGAAGATATCGACATCATCGTGCAGTTGCTCAGAGAGGTAAAACCTCATCAGGTATTTGCTGCAGGAGATTTGAGAGACCCGCACGGGACGCACAAAGTTTGTCTGGATGCGATATTGGCGGCATTGGCCATTGTAAAAAAAGACGATTGGGCCAAGGACTGTTACCTATGGCTCTACCGTGGGGCATGGCAAGAGTGGGATATAGAAGAGATAGAAATGGCCGTGCCGCTCAGTCCAGTAGACTTGATGAAAAAACGAAAGGCCATTTTCAAACATCAATCTCAAAAAGATTCTCCAGTTTTCCCAGGTGACGACAAGCGGGAGTTTTGGCAGCGATCAGAAGATAGAAATAGGGAAACTGCCCGAGGGTATGATCAATTGGGCTTGACCGAATACGAAGCCATGGAGGCCTTTGTTCGATACGAATTCTAAAAACATGTTGTTGAAAGGGTCGATCCTTGCCGCGGTGTTTGCAGGCTTGGTGTATTTACTAATTAGACTTTGGTCAAAATTGAATATTGAAGAAAATGAAGAAGGAAAATAAACCTGTATTGGTCGTGTTGGCTGCTGGCCTAGGAAGTAGATATGGTAGCCTCAAGCAAATGGATCATTTTGGTCCATCAGGGGAGACTATTGTAGATTATGCGATATATGATGCGATAGCCGCGGGGTTCGACAAGATCGTTTTTGTGATAAGAAAAAATTTCGAAGAAGAATTCAAAGAAATATTTGGACCCAAGATGGAAGGGCGAATCAAAGTAGCCTATGTCTATCAGGAGCTAGAAAACTTGCCAGCAGGACTGGATGTGCCAGCTGGGAGAGAAAAACCATGGGGTACTGGGCATGCTGTGATGATGGCCGCTTCAGAGGTAGATCAGCCTTTTGCGATTGTGAATGCAGATGATTTTTATGGACGTACGTCTTTTGATAAGATTATTGACCAATTGAAAGCCATGGACAATAGTAAGTTGGATGCTTGCTTAGTTGGGTTTGTACTGAAAAATACGCTTTCAGATCATGGGCGTGTGTCCCGAGGGGTTTGCAAAGTGAATGATGCAGGGTGTTTGGATACCATTACCGAAAGGACACATATTTACAAGAAAACAGAAGGTGGAGCTTATTATGAGGAACAGGGGCAGCGCACAGATTTGACAGGAGAGGAATGCGTGTCTATGAATTTGATGGGCTTTACTTCCAAAGTGTTTGATGATATGGAAGACGCTTTTGTGGACTTTTATCATGTACAAGTTGGAGACCTAAAGGCTGAGTTTTTCATTCCCACGGTGTTGGACAATGTGAGAAAATCTCAAATTCCTGTTACCGTACTGACGAGTACTGAGCAGTGGTTTGGAGTGACTTACAAAGAAGATAAACCGATCGCGCAAGCCAATTTGAAGGCATTGGTACAGAAAGGAGTTTACCCAAACAACTTGTGGGCAACTACAGGGGAGGAATTAGAAAAGAACTAAAATCAAAAACATGAAAGAGATCATATCGCAGTTTTTTGGTGACAAAAAATTTAGTAAGGCCATTCCATTTGGTTCGGGACATATCAACGATACCTATAGAATAGTGGGAGTAGAAGGGGTGCAAGAGGATTTTTTGCTGCAGCGGATCAATCATCATGTTTTTCAGGACGTCCCCTTGCTTATGGGCAACATGGTGGCTGTCACGGATCACCTCAACAGAAAGATCGTAACTTCAGCTGAGTTGTCAAGTACTACACAGACGATTGATATTATACCTGCGATCAACGGGCAAAGCTTTATTGAGGATGGTTCTGGGGATTTTTGGAGAGTGATGGTTTTCCTCAAAGGGTATGAGTCTTACGATCTAGTTGAAACACCCGAACAGGCTTATTATGGTGCTCGTGCTTTTGGGCAGTTCATGATGATGCTGGATGATTTCGATGCGAGTACATTGGGAGATGTGATTCCTGATTTTCACAATATCATCAGTCGATTGACTGCTTTTCAATCGGCTGTATCTCAAGATGTTGCTGGTCGGGTAGCCAGATGCCAAGATGAGATCAAGTATGTGCTTTCATTGGCAGATCAAATGTGTGGCATCGAAAAGCTGAAACAATCGGGTGCTATTAGGCAAAGAGTCACTCACAACGACACCAAGTTCAACAATGTACTGTTGTCTGCCGACCACCAGCGCAGCTGTGTGATCGATCTGGATACTGTGATGCCCGGAGTGGTGCATTATGATTTTGGCGATGGGGTACGTACGAGTACAGGCACCGCAGCAGAAGATGAGCTTAATTTGGATAAAATACAGTTCGATATGGAGAAGTTTGAGGCCTTCGCTCATGGTTATTTAGAAATGACCCGAGAGGTGTTGCAGCCAATTGAGCTCGCCCATTTGGCCTTGTCAGGTCCCTTGCTCGCATATATTATGGGGGTACGTTTTCTTACGGATTACCTCAGTGGAGATCATTATTACAAAATCGCCTACGAGCAGCATAACTATGATCGAGCCCGAAACCAGCTGACATTTACTAAAAGAATGATGGAACGCCTCCCAGACATGGCTGCTATTCTAGCATAGTGGCCTTAGGAGGCACAAGGTCAAATCGGTACTATATGACTTGCTTGGTGGCTTCTCTGTGTCAGTGTTTGGCTTTTCTGTACCAGCCGTTGGACAATGTTTTAATCTCTTAGGGCTTCATGGGGCACAAGAGGAATTTGAAACTATACCCTTTGTGCATTTCGCTTTAGCTTCTACAAACCTCTAGTGTCTAGCCATCTTGCGTCATGACCTCATACGCTTGCGCTGATAGAGTTCACCCTTTTTTAAGAGACGAAGCTCTCACTACCAGATGAGCTGGCACCAAGCGGTCTGTGTCGGGCGACGGCTTAGTCGACAATTCGCCCAGTAGGGTTTGCATTGCTACTTTTCCTATTTCTTTTGGGTTTTGATTGACAGAGGTGAGGGCAGGGCTAAGGTAGTTGCCCAGCGGCTCGTTGCTAAAGCCCACGAAGGCGATGTCCTCAGGTATCTTCACACCCTTTTCTATGAGCAACTGCATAGCAGAAATAGCCGTGAGGTCATTGGCACAAAAGATACCATCTGGTCGCAGGGGCATATCCAAGACCTGCTGAGCGAGTAGTTTGCCATCTGCTTCTTTCAGTGCACTGGTCAGTATTAGCTCTTCAGACACCACAAGGCCGTGGTCTTTTAGGGCTTGACAATAGCCTTGTTTTCGATCGTGGTAGATGCTGATTTGGTCCGATCCAGTAAAATGTACAATGCGTCTGCATCCTTGATCGATCAGATGTTTGGTGGCTTCATAGCCCATCTGAAAATCATCAATATGGATGGTTGGCAAGCTCAGCCCATTGCATTTTCTGTCAAAAAGCACAAGTGGTACTTCCTGATTCAATACATGCTTGAGGTGATCCGTGTTTTCGGTTTCCATAGAAATAGATACCAGCAGCCCATCTACCTGATATGAGAGTAGCGTTTGTATCATCTGCTGCTCGCGCTCGATCTGGTCGTGCGACTGACAAATAATGACTTGATAGCCGTTTTCAGTCGCGTGCTCTTCTATTCCTGCTATCACAGTAGAGAAAAAATACCGAGAAATATAAGGAACTACCACCCCAATGGTTAGTGTGCGCTTGGAGCGCAAATTAGAAGCCACCACATTTCTAGAATAGCCCAGTTCTTTGGCTTTCGCCTGAATGAGGTCACGTGTTTTTTGTTTTACACGTGGGCTATTAGCCAATGCTCTAGACACCGTAGAACTGTCAATGTTCAGCATTTTGGCTAAGTCATGGATGGTTACTTTTTTTTTCATGTAGCGAATTTATTTAAAAAATTTCCCATAAAATACAATCGATTGTATTTTTTATCAATACTTTTGAGGATAGTTAGACTATTAGTGATGAACCCTAACATAAAAAAACACAACAGTTATGATTAAAAATATTGCATACTTGATGAGTCTATTTTTGTCAGTGTCGGCCTGTGTGCAGCAGCCACAAGGCATAGAAGTGGTCGTGACCAACGCACTAGACGAAGATAGAACTAGTGAGGTCGTCACCATTTCGATAGACCAATTGAAATTGGAGGAAGGCCAGTCTTTGACCGACTTTGGTGTATTCGACGAGTTGGGTAGCCAGCTCATCGTGCAGCCTGTAGACAGCGACGAAGATGGGCAAGTCGATGGGCTTTTGTTTCAGCCATCTGTAAAAGCACAATCTAGCAGCACCTATGTGTTGAAGCCCATAGGTGCTATTAATCAACAAGTCGCAGACTCTACGTGCTTTGCGAGGTTTGTACCAGAGCGTACAGATGATTACGCATGGGAAAACGACCGAGTGGCCTTTAGAACATATGGGCCTACGGCGCAGCGCATGATCGAAGAAGACATTCCAGGTGGTACACTATCTAGTGGTATCGATTGCTGGTTGAAAAAAGTAGATTACCCGATCATCAACAAGTGGTACAAAGCCAACGACGAAGAGCCAGGCGCCTATCATAAGGATAGAGGCGAAGGACTTGATAATTTTCACGTAGGGTCTAGTAGAGGCTGTGGAGGTATCGCAGTGCGAGACAGTGGGGCGTATTTCATTTCCAAAAATTTTATCGCTTGGGAAACCAAAGCTATTGGGCCATTGAGCACGTCATTCGATTTGGAATATGAAGATTGGACGGCTGGAGAAAAGGTGATTTCTGAAGTGAAGCATATTTCGCTAGACAAGGGGAGCAACCTGTCTAAGTTTACAATAGAAGTGGGAGGCACGGCCGAGATCTCGGCTGGGTTGACTTTGCATGAAAATGACGGCGAGGTGACCATCAACGATGCGTACGGATGGGTGAGCTACTGGCAGCCACATGCGGACAGCTATTTGGCGACAGCCCTGATCGCTGCCCCAGATGCTTATATAGGTGCCGAGACATATCTGACAGACGAAAAGGATTTGAGCAATGCCTTTATGCATTTGAAAGTGGCTGATGGGTCTGTGACTTACTACACAGGGTTTGCTTGGCAAGAAAGTGGACAATTTGCCAACAAAGAGGCTTGGGAAAACTACCTAACGGCATTTGCCAAGCGTCTCAAACAACCATTGAAAGTAGAAATTAAAAAGAATTAAGAATAAATAAATCATAGAAAAATGAGTACAACATTCGAAACAAGATATGCTTCTAGCCCAGAGGCAGTAAGCAAATATGGGACAACAGCTCTCAGAGACGAATTTTTGATAGATAACCTAATGGAAGCTGGTAAGGTAGTATGGGTATACACCCACTATGACCGCTACATGGCTGGTTCTGCAGTGCCTACTTCTGCCTTGAAGTTAGAAACCATAGATCCGTTAAAATCTGATACTTTTTTAGCACGTAGAGAGCTTGGAATTATCAATGTAGGCGGAAACGGTAGCGTGACGGTAGACGGCGAAAAGCATGAGTTGGGTTACAAAGACGCCCTATACATTGGCCAAGGAGCCAAAGACGTGGTATTCGAAAGCAACGACGCGGCTAACCCTGCTAAGTTTTACCTAAATTCAGCACCTGCACATCACGCATTTCCTACTAAGAAAGTGACATTGGCGGAAGCCAGCAAACTAGACCTAGGTACACCAGAAACGGCCAACGCTCGTACGGTAAATCAAATGCTGATCGGTGGTGTGGTAGATACTTGCCAGTTACAAATGGGAATGACTGAATTGAAATCAGGAAGCGTATGGAATACCATGCCAGCTCACGTACACGACAGAAGAATGGAAGTATACTTCTACATCGAAGTGCCTGAAGGTCAGTCGGTATGTCACTTCATGGGACAGCCACAGGAGACCAGACACATCTGGATGCAAAACGAAGAGGCGGTGATCTCTCCCCCTTGGTCTATCCACTCAGGCGCAGGTACGTCTAACTACACTTTCATCTGGGGAATGGCTGGAGAAAACCTCGACTACGGCGATATGGACGTAGCAGCAATCAACGATTTGAAATAAAAAAATTAGAACAATGTCAATTAAATTATTCGATACCAGTGGAAAAGTGGCGCTCGTGACGGGCGGCACGCACGGATTAGGGATGGCTATGGCCAAAGGCATAGGCCTATCAGGTGCGACGATCATAGTAAATGGCAGATCTCAAGACACAGTAGATGAGGCAGTAGCCCAATACCAATCTTGGGGCATCACGGCGCATGGATATGCCTTCGACGTGACCGACGAAAAAGCAGTAGATGCAGCCCTTACTAAAATAGAAAACGAAGTAGCACCAGTAGATATCCTAGTCAACAATGCAGGGATCATCAAGCGTACGCCTTTGTTGGAAATGGAGTTGGAAGATTGGAATGCAGTGATCGAAGTGGATCTGACTGCTCCATTCATCGTGTCTAAGCGAGTGGTGAAAGGCATGATCGAGCGTGGTCATGGCAAGGTGATCAATATCTGCTCTATGATGAGCGAATTGGGTAGAAATACCGTGGGCGCTTATGCAGCGGCCAAAGGTGGCCTGAAGATGTTGACCAGAAACATGGCGACCGAGTGGGCGCGTCACAACATCCAAATCAACGGCATCGGGCCAGGTTATTTTGCGACTTCGCAGACGGCTCCTATCAGAGTAGATGGTCATCCGTTCAATGATTTCATCATAGGCCGAACACCTGCAGCCAGATGGGGAGACCCTTCTGACCTCGAAGGTGCAGCAGTATTTTTGTCTTCGAAAGCGAGTGATTTTGTCAATGGGCAGATCGTATATGTAGACGGAGGTATTTTGGCTACTATTGGTAAACCTGCCAATGAGGCCTAATCAGTATAAAAAGAAAACCCTTTCGGGTTTTGCCCAGTGGATGGGATGGTTTGGTGTCCTGTTGGTGCTTAGTATGGGGTGCACTTCTCGCAATGAGAAGGTACTCTTTCTTGCGCACAATTTGCCAGAGACCCATCCCGTTCACAAAGGGATACAGTTTTTTCAAAGCGAACTCAGCAAGCTGTCTTCTGGCACTTTAGAGGTTCATATCTTCCCCAATAGTCAGCTAGGGAGTGAGCGAGAAGCATTGGAACTACTCCAGATCGGTACCATCGCGATCACCAAAGTGAGCTCCGCTGTAATGGCCAACTTTTCGCCTGAATACAAAGTGCTCGGCGTGCCTTATCTCTTTAGAGACAAGCAGCACTTTTTCGATGTGCTCGAAGGCGAAGTAGGACAGCAGATGCTCGATGGTAGCAGCGACTACTTGCTCAGAGGTTTGTGCTTTTATGATGCAGGCAGCCGTAGTTTTTATACCAAAAAACCGGTGAGAGTACCTGCGGATCTCGAAGGGCTGAAAATCCGAGTGATGAATCACCAGTTGTCCATAGATATGGTCAATAATTTTGGTGGATCGGCTACTCCCATGGCTTCGGGCGAACTCTATACCGCCTTGCAGCAAGGTGTAGTGGATGGTGCAGAAAACAATGCGCCTACTTTTGTTTCGTCTAATCAGTTTGAAGTATGCAAATACTTTACGCTGGATGAGCACACCTCTATTCCTGATGTGATGGTGATTAGTACCAAGTTTTGGGACACACTCTCTGATCAGGAGAAAAAATGGGTAACTCAGGCAGCTAAAGCTTCGGCACAGGCACAGAAAAAATACTGGGAAGAATCTGTGACAGCGTGTATGGAGATACTTGAAGAAAATCAAGTAGAAGTCATTCGGCCAGACAAAACCTTGTTTTATGAAAAATCAATCCCTCTCATCGAGGAATTTGCTAAAGACAAGGATATGAAAATTATAATTGATAAAATCAAATCTTATTGAATTGATACTACTCGGCAAAGCTTATCAGACGATCAATCGTGTACTTGAAAAGTTCATGGTCATCATTTTTTCGTTGTTGATTGTGGACGTACTCGCACAAGTATTTTCTAGATATTTACTGTCCTATTCTCCTTCGTTTACCGAGGAGTTTGCACGGTTTTCATTGATCTGGCTCAGCTTGCTGGGCATGGCCTATCTCACGGGGCAGCGCGAGCACCTCACGATGGACTATGTGTATCAAAAATTCTCTGAACAAAACAAAAAGAAAGCGACCATCTTTATAGAGTCTATCATCATCCTATTTGCTACAGTAGTGATGCTGATCGGAGGAGGCAATTTGGTTTATATCACATTAGACTTGGGTCAATTGTCGTCTGCCTTGCAAATACCGCTAGGCTATGTCTATATGGTAGTGCCGGTGAGCGGACTACTTATCGTTTTCTATTCTATTCACAACATCTCTAAGGTATCCTGATATGGAAGTCGAAATTGCTGGTATTCTTTTCTTGTTTGTAAGCTTCTTCGGACTGCTGGCCTTGGGTGTGCCAGTCGTGTATGGTATTGGTATTTCTACCACCTGTACATTGCTACTCAGTGTGAGTGGTATGCCTGCGCTTACTACTGTGGCTCAGCGGATGACCACAGGTATTGATAGCTTTTCGCTATTGGCTATACCGTTTTTCGTGTTGGCTGGTGAGCTGATGAAGCAGGGTGGTATAGCCAATCGCTTGATCAATTTGGCCTATGCCTTGCTAGGGCGATTGCCTGGAGGGATGGCCTTTGTGAATGTGCTTTCTGCTATGATGTTTGGCGCCGTATCGGGATCTGCTGTAGCGGCGGCTTCGGCCATAGGTGGCATCATGACCGATCGTATGGAAGACGAAGGGTACCCACGCGCCTTCAGCGCATCTGTCAATATTACCGCATCGACTACAGGACTGCTCATTCCTCCGAGTAATGTCTTAATTATTTATGCCCTAGCCAGTGGGGGGACAGCTTCTGTAGCTTCCTTGTTTTTGGCGGGCTATGTACCTGGTTTTTTAGTAGGCTTTGCGCTTATACTCACCGCAGCTTTTCAGGTACACAGAAAGAAATTGCCGAAAGGCGAAAAAGTAGGCTTTGCCAAAACACTGACTTATCTGAAAGAATCTTTTTTCAGTCTTATGCTTTTGGTTGTGGTGGTAGGTGGTATCGTAGCGGGTATATTCACCGCTACAGAGGCCGCAGCGATTGCGGTGTTATATGCGGGTATTTTGGCCTTTATCTACAAGACCGTGACGGTCAAAGACCTTCCTTCCATTATCCTCAATAGTGGCAAGACCACTGCGCTGGTCATGGCGGTGATTTGTACTTCGATGGCGATGTCTTGGTTGTTTTCGTTTCAGAGCATTCCGCAGTTTATTTCTAGTTTGCTCATCGACAATCTGACCAATCCGATCGTGATCATTTTGATTATCAACCTGACCCTACTGATTGTAGGTACGTTCATGGATATGTCGCCAGCGATTCTGATATTCACACCTATATTTTTGCCTGTAGTTACTTCATTGGGCATGGATCCTGTGCATTTCGGGATGGTCTTGGTACTCAACCTATGCATTGGTCTTTGTACGCCGCCGGTAGGTACTATTTTATTCGTAGGTAGTGGTGTAGCCAAAGTGAGTGTGTCGAGCGTCATCAAGCCCTTGATTCCTTTTTTGGTAACGATGATCGTGGTGCTGCTCCTCGTGACCTACATACCACAGATTTCGCTATGGTTGCCAGGTCTCTTCGGGATGTAACTTAGCACAATACTAATAATAGCATTGGCTTTTCTGCACGCCGTGGGAGATTACCCGATAGCGCCTTTCTGCGTCTGACGCTTCGTATTTCTGAAGGGAATCTGAATGTATATTCAGTTTAACTAATTTCGATTACCACCATTAAAGCCATGGAGGCTCATCCTTTTTCTTGATAAAAAGGATGCAAAAATCAAGAAAAATTTAACCTGCATGATGCATTAAGAAATCTATTCCGAGCTTAAACAGCTTCAAATCAGACACTTCGTTTCGTTTTTCTCATCACCATAGCGGTGCTATGCTTTCTTCGCAAAACTTCCTGATTTATCGCTTTTTAACCTCTCATCACGAAGTCCTAATGCATCATGCAGGTTTAAAGGCGCAAGGCCATTACCCACATCGCCACCAATTTTTCGCCAGCCCACCGAAGGGACTAATATTTAAATTGATGTTCTAATTTTCGTCGCCCCTGCTGTTCGTGTTGTCACCCACAGGCTGCTGGGGATGGGGTGTCTGGCGTGCCTCTCCCCCAGTCATATCGCAGTGAGGCATGAGTGGAGATATCTCATGAGCGTGTCTGCCTCGCGATGGAGGCAGTGGCTACCGAGCGGGTGCTACAACCAGAGGAGGGGAGTCTTAGTACGTGTGTTATTGCGTGAATGACAATCCATAAAACCATTCCTTTCGTATATCAATGCATGATGAGTTATTTTCATGTGATTAGGTCTTGGCTTTGGATGGTCATTTGTTTGTTTTTGATGGCTTGTACGGAGGATGAGCCACCTAAAAATACTCCAGGATATAGCCCCAATGGAGGACTGGAAGGCACTACCGAAACGGGGTTTCATTACTTGGCACTGGGCGATTCTTACACCATCGGACATGGGGTGTCCAAGAGTCAGTCTTGGCCTGTGCTGTTGACAAAGGCACTACTGGAGGCAGAGGTGTCTATGGCTGATCCTGAAGTCATAGCGGCCACGGGATGGACAACTAGTGATCTGCTGCGTGCCATTAAGAGTAAAGACGATCTACGAGAGACTTATGATCTCGTTTCTTTGTTGATAGGTGTAAACAATCAATTCCAAGGAAGATCATTGAGCCAGTTTGAGCAAGAATACAGGGCATTACTCAGCGAAGCTCTAGCGTTTGCAGGTAATAATAAAAATAGAGTCTTTGTTTTATCTATCCCCGACTATAGCGTGACCCCTGTGGGAGCAAGTAGGGATGTTGAACAAATCCGTCAGGAGATCGACGCCTTCAACGCCTCTAAAAAACGGATCACAGAAGAGATGGGTGTGCAGTATTTCAACATTACTGGCATATCGCGAGATGCTGCCAACAACCCTGCTCTTATCGCTAGTGATGGTTTGCATCCATCTGGCAAGATGTATCAGTTTTGGATGGAATCTATTTTCTCTAGAATAAAGAATATGCTCATGAGCTAAAACTGATTTGATCTCAATATTTCTGTTTCCAACAAATATTTATACTGTCATGATGTGTTAGATTTGATTAGAAATTTAATCCGATTATGCTAGCAGTTATAGAGAGCAACCCTTACTTGCTCAAATTTGTATCCATGACACTCGCCGTGGTGATTGTGGGCTTTTTTTTGAAAATGCTCAAGCAAACGCACGTGATCGTTTATATCATCACTGGAGTGGTGGTGGGGCCACATGTGTTGGGTGTATTTACTGACGCCGAACTGATCACTTCATTAGGCTCACTGGGTTTGATCCTGCTGCTTTTTTTCATTGGCATGGAGATTTCTCTACAGAAGCTCGTGGCCAATTGGAAGATATCTGTGATAGGCACCATCCTCCAAGTGATATTTAGCGTGCTAGCAGTATGGCTCATAGGCCAATATTATGACTGGTCTATGGCTAGAATATTGACCTTAGGGTTTGTGGTGAGCTTGAGTAGTACAGCCGTGATTGTGAAATTACTTCAAGACTCTGGAGAGATAGATCATCCCGTGGGGCAAAATGTACTGGGCGTATTGCTAGTGCAAGATGTACTGATTGTGCCTATGCTCATTTGTATGAGTTACTTGTCTGGCACAGAGACTTCCGTGTCAGAGATTGCTTTGCAGTTGGTCGGAGGGGTACTCCTGATTGGGTTCGTTCTGTTTTTGTTTTACAAAAAGGAAATCAGACTGCCCTTTCACAAGACCTTGAAAAGTGACCACGAACTGCAAGTGTTTTTTGCCTTTGGCCTATGTTTCGGGTTTTCCACCATTTCGGGTTTTTTCGGACTGTCTACTGCCTTAGGAGCTTTCATTGCAGGTATTTTTGTAGCTACATCCAAGTCTACCAATTGGTTTCATAAAAGTCTATATTCCTTTAAGGTTCTTTTTGTGGCACTATTTTTCATCTCCATTGGCATGTTGATAGATATCCACTTTTTGTGGGAACATTTGGTTGTGATAGGCGCTTTGGTGATTGTAGTTTTTATTTCCAACAACCTGATCAATGCGTTAATTATGCGTGGATTTAAAATGAGCTGGAAAGACAGTCTCTATGCAGGTGCTTTGCTTTCGCAAATAGGGGAGTTCAGTTTTGTACTGGGGCAGTTGGCTTATTCCAATGAGATCATTACCAACTTTGGTTATCAGACCATTGTGGCAGTGATCTCATTGACGCTTCTGCTCAGTCCGTTTTGGATCGGGCTGACGAAGCGTTTTACAAGTACAGCGGAGGTGTCTTCTACAGCGACACGCCACGCTTCCAAGGAATAAAATCCTCTTGGTTCATCAGTACAGCTTTAGCAGCTACCTGTCCACTGGCTATCTGAATGATTTGATTGAGCATTTCTTCTCCCATTTCTGCTATCGTCTTTTTGCCTTCGATCACCACACCTGCATTAATGTCGATGATATCGGGCATGTGCTCGGCCAGTTTGGTGTTGGACGATACTTTCAGTATTGGCGCGATCGGGTTACCTGTAGGCGTACCCAGTCCTGTGGTAAACAAAACAACATTGGCACCAGAGCCCACTAGGCCAGTCGTAGACTCTACGTCATTGCCTGGGGTGCAGAGTAGGCTGAGGCCATTGTTGTTGGCATACTCGGTGTAGTCTAGTACATCCACTACGGGCGATGTACCGCCTTTTTTGGCTGCTCCGGCCGACTTCATGGCGTCCGTGATCAGGCCGTCTTTGATATTGCCGGGAGAGGGGTTCATGTCGAACCCAGAGCCTACATCCTCTGCCGATTTGGCGTAAGCCCGCATCAGGGAGATGAATTTTTTGGCATGAGCTGGATCCTTCGTGCGGTTGATCAGCTCTTGCTCCACACCGCACAACTCTGGAAACTCTGACAAGATGGCTTTGCCGCCCAAGGCGGTGATCATGTCCGATACATGGCCTAGCGCAGGGTTTGCCGAAATACCCGAAAATCCATCCGATCCGCCGCATTCTAGCCCGATGGTGAGCTTAGAGAGCGGTGCCGGCTGGCGCGTGATTTTGTTGGCTTCGATCAGCCCTTTGAACGTGTCTTTGATTGCGTTCTCGATCAGGTCGGACTCCTTGCCCGTTTCCTGCTGATCAAAGATCAGGAGCGGTTTGGTGAGCGTACCCGACGTGTCGGCTATGGCGCTTTGTAGGATGCTTACTTGGGCATTCTGACAGCCCAGGCTGAGCACAGTAGCCCCTGCTACGTTGGGGTTTTTGAGGTAGCCAGCGAGTAGTCGGCAGAGCGTGTCGCTGTCTTCGCGTGTGCCACCGCAGCCCGCTTGGTGCGTTATGAATTTTACTTTTACGTTTTCAAACAGCTCCTTTTTTTCTGCTTTGATAGCTGTCTCTAGTTTGATTTCGTCGAAAGACGCGCCGTTTTTATATTGGTCTACGAGGGTAGAGGCAAAGTCATTGTAGGCGTTGCTGTCTTCGTAGCCGAGGGCCTTTTCGAAGGCCTTTTTGATGGTGAGTATGTTTCTGTTTTCACAGAAAACCAATGGAAAGACTAGCCAGACGTTGTCTGTGCCCACTTGGCCGTCGGCACGGTGGTAGCCGTCGAAGGTGCGCTGCTCGAAGCGGCTCACATCCGGAGCCGCCCATTGGAAGTCGCTCGTGGCTTGGTCTGTAAAGGAGGTGGCTTTGTGTGCCGTGTTTTCGACTGTGATGGCTTGTCCTGCCAGGATGGCCACCTTGGCTGTGCCTACTACCAGACCGTACATGTACATTTCGTCGCCTATGGCGAGATCGTGCAGGGCAAACTTATGTTTGGCCTGTATGTCTTGCTTGAGGCTGACCTCGGCTCCGTTGATACTGATGGTAGCACCTGTTTGGAGGTCGGTCAGGGCTACGCCCAGATTGTCCGACTCGTTTATTGTGATGGCTTTTTTCATGCTTTTGTTGTTAGAAAGTCTGAAATAGTGGCGCCGTCGAGTAGTTGTTCAAACTGGGTTGTAACTAACTCGCCAAGCCCAGCGATTTGGTTCAGGTCTCGGTTCCAAAATTCTGTTTTAGCTAAGATTGACTGAATGATTTGCTCAGGGCTATGAGTGCTTTGTCTGAGGTATTTGAAATACTCCTTTACCCCTTCGTCGTCCTGTATCTCATAGGAGGAGAGGTAGAGCCTGATCAGATGAGTAAGTGCAAGTACCAGTCCTTGTGGCAATTCTCCATTGGCGGCTAGTGCATCCAATAGAGAAGGCAATACACGTACTTTGTATTTCGAAATAGAATTGAGTGAAATGCTTTTGAGTTCGTGTCTGATGTATGGGTTTCTGAATCTTTCGATCACTTCCTCGGCGTAGGCTTCTAGCTCTGCTTTTGGGAGAGCTATCGTGGGAGCTATTTCGTCAAATATGATTTGCCGTACAAATGCCCCTACCACTTCGTCTTCTACGGTTTCTTTTACTGTTTCTAGGCTGTTGAGCAAGCCTACGGGTACCATAGACGTGTGGGCGCCGTTTAGGATTCTTACTTTTCGTACACGGTAGGGCGTCAGATCCTTGGTATAGATCACGTTGAGGCCGCACTGGTCGGCAGGGAATGCTGCTTGTATTTCTTTGCTGCCTTCGATTACCCACAGATGAAAAACCTCAGAGGATACAATCAATTGATCGTCGAAGCCAATAGCCGCCTGAATGTCGGCCACTTCGTCTCGTGGATAGCCCGGTACGATTCGATCTACCAGCGTATTTGCAAAATAGTTGTGCGTATTTACCCATTCCGCGAAAGCGGCGGGCAAGTCCCAAAGACTAGCATAGTTTAATATCGCCTCTTTCAGCTTTTTACCATTTTTGTCGATCAGTTCTACGGGGATAAACTTTAAGCCTTTGCTTGTATCTCCACTGTAGTGCTCATATCTCGCCCATAGGAGCTGGGTCACCTTGCCAGGAAATGTCTCGGCCAGTTGGCCCGCACTTGGCTGGTCGTCTGCTTTGTACACGATGCCCGCTTCGGTGGTATTGGAGATCACCACTTCTAGGTCTTCGGAGATAGCTAGTTGGTCGTATTCGGCTCTGGCCTCAAACGGGCTGATCGCTGTCTGAATACAGGAAATCAATCGAGTCTGGCTTGTAGCTTTTCCGTCTTGTAGGCCACGGTAGATGTGGTGATACAGGTTGTCTTGCTTGCGAAGCATGTCGGTCATGCCTTGGGCAATGGGCTGCACTACGGCTACACCGGCGTTGTACCCATGGTTTTCGTTCATCAAGTCAATCATCCAATCGGCAAATGCACGTAGGAAGTTGCCTTCTCCGAATTGGAGAATTTTGATCGGTAAAGGTGTGGTGGGTACGGTTGTTCTATTTAGTGCTTTCATAATTTCTTATTCAAATAATTGTGGTAAAAACAGACTGATCTGAGGGATGTAGGTGACCAAAAGCAAGACGATGACCATGGCTATAAATAGCGGAATCAACGGCTTGATCACTTTGTCGAGCGAGATACCCGCCACACCGATCCCTACAAACAATACGGAACCTACGGGAGGCGTACAGAGTCCGATACATAAGTTCATCACCATGATGATCCCGAAATGAACGGGATCTATCCCAATCGCAGTGACTACAGGTAGGAATATGGGAGTGAAAATCAAAACGGCGGGTGTCATGTCCATGAAAATACCTACGGCTAGTAGTAGCAGGTTGATCAATAATAGGATCACGATCGGATTGTCCGACACGCTGAGTAGACCCGCTGTGACGGCCTGTGGGATATTGGCATACGCCATGACCCAAGACATGCTCATGGAGCAGGCGATCAGCAAGGCCACCACGGCAGTAGTGCCTATTGAGCTTACTGTGATATTTCTAATTTTATCGAGCGTCAGTTCTTTGTAGATGAGCGACAAGACGAAGGTATATAGTACGGCAATACCCGAGGCTTCGGTAGCGGTGAAGATCCCGACCACAATACCACCAATCACTACGACGAGCATCATCAGGCTAGGGAAAGCATGAATGAAGGTGATGAGAATGGTTTTGAGTGTTGACTTTTCTCCTCTTGGATAATTTTTGATTTTGGCGTAGACCGCCGCTACTAGCATGAGCGCCAGCCCCATCAAAATGCCTGGAATATAGCCCGCCAAAAACAGTGCGGCAATAGATACACCACCACTGGCGAGTGAATATACGATCAGAATATTGGATGGCGGAATGACCAGACCAGTCGTAGACGATGCGATGTTGACCGCTGCGCTGTAGGACTTTTCATATCCTTCTTTTTCCATGCGAGGCCCCAAAGTGCCGCCGATGGCAGACACTGCCGCCATGGCCGATCCAGAGATCGCACCAAAGAGCATCGCGCCGATGATATTGACATAGGCCAAGCCGCCAGGAAACGACCCCACGAGTGCCTTGGCAAAAGCGATGAGCCGCTGAGCGATACCGCCCTGGTTCATGATCTGGCCTGCCAGTATGAAAAATGGGATGGCCAACAGCGAAAAACTGTCTAGTCCTGTGGCCATGCGCTGTGCCATGGTCGTATAGGCAGGCATCTGATCGATATTGACTAGGATAGTCAATAAAGAAGACAGGCCTACGCTATAGGCTACAGGTACGCCTATGACTAGGAATACCAAAAAGCTGATGACTAAAGTATATATCTCAAGATGCTCCATGATTGTCTTTTAGCTGAGTGAAAAAATCTGAAAGGGCATAAAAACAGATGAGCAATCCGCTCAGCGGAAGTGCCAGATAGACATAGCCTAGCGACAAGTGCATGGCAGAAGAGGTCTGCCCGAGCTGAAACGAAATGATGACAAGTCGAGTGCCCCCAACAATCAAAGCGACGATCGAAAAGGCCGATATGAGTATTCTGATGGTCAGTTGCTGTATGTGTTTTTGCTGCGTGGTGAGTTTTCGTTCGAGCAGTTCTATGGCTACGTGCATGCCTTTGCCGGAGGCATAGGCGGCACCGAGTAGCCCTACCCAGATGAGTAAATACCTAGACAGTTCGTCGGTAAATGCGCTAGGGTCGTTGAGCAAGTACCTGGAGGCTACCTGCCAGAGTACATTGAGTACCATCAGGCCTAATAATAGGCTGAGGCTGATCTCTAAAAATTTATCCAACTTATTTCTCATCTTCTTCTTCCGTTTTTAGGGTTTGCCCAATGGCGTCAATATCTTTTATGAGCTGATACAGTTCTGGCTCGGACTGATACTGCTCGTAGAGCGGTTCTACTTTTACCTGAAAGGGTAATTTTTCAGGGTAGTAAATCGTAACACCGGCTGCTTTTACTTTTTCGAGGCTTTCGGCTACCGATTTGGCCCATACCTGTTTTTGATAGATCACGGCACGGTCTGCAGCTTCCTGTAGCCATTCTTTTTGCTGATCGGTGAGCCGATTCCAGAGGTAAGTGCTCACGATGAGTACATCGGGTATGGTGGTGTGCTCATCTATAGAGTAGTGCTTGCAAATCTCGTAGTGACGAGAAGTGTAAAAGCTTGGCGGATTGTTTTCTGCGGCGTCTACTACGCCCTGCTGCAGTGCCGTGTAGAGCTCTCCAAACGATACAGGCGTAGGAGTACCACCTAAGGCACTCACCATGTCGAAGGCCGATTGGCTATTCATCACGCGTACTTTCAATCCTGCCAGCTCTTCAGGAGACTGTATGGGGGCATCTTTGGAGTAAAAACTCCGGCTACCTGCATCAAAAAAGCATAGGCCGCGGAGCTTGTAGTTGCTGCCTTTCATTAGTAGTTTTTTGCCAATCGCTCCCTGTAGTACACCAGCTGCGTGAGCGGAGTCTCTAAACAAGTAGGGCAAGGTCAATACTTTGATTTCAGGCACGAAGTTTTCCAAGGCACCTGCCGACACTTTGGTCATATCTAAGCTGCCGATCTGAAGGAGCTCTAGCAAGTCTCTTTCTTTGCCGAGCTGCCCATTGGCGTATATTTCCATGGTAAATGCTCCCTCCGAAATCTCGTCGAGCAGTCGGGCCATTTCTACCATCCCGATGTGTACGGGGTGGGTTTCGTTGAGTTCGTGGGCTAGCTTTAGCACGCGGCCTTCTTTCTTATTGGCACAAGAAAGAAGGCACGTACTAAATACAACTAAAACAAAACCTATCCATTTATTTTTTATTCTCATCAGCTATTCTTTAAGGTCAAAATCAAAGTAAGCCTTCGCGTTGTGATAGCATATGTCTTTTACCATCTGGCCGAGGAGGGGAATATCGTGTGGCAGTTCGCCGTTTGCTACATCTGTGCCGAGCAGATTGCAAAGGATACGGCGGAAGTACTCGTGTCTGGGGAAAGACAAGAAGCTGCGCGAGTCGGTGAGCATGCCTACAAATCGGCTAAGCAAGCCCATGTTCGACAGGGAGTTCATTTGTGCTTCCATGCCAGTTTTTTGATCCAAAAACCACCAGCCCGTGCCGAACTGGATTTTGCCTACGGTCTCCCCGTCGTTGAAGTTGCCAGCCATAGTAGCCATCAGGTCGTTGTCGCGAGGATTGAGGTTATATAGTATCGTCTTGGCCAGTTGGTTGGAATCATCCAGTTTATTCAAAAACTTAGACAAAGCCACCGCATGGTTGAAGTCGCCAATAGAATCGAACCCCGTGTCTGGACCGAGCTCTCGGAGACCACGATCGTTGTTGTTGCGAAGCGCACCTAGGTGAAACTGCTGTGTCCAGCCTTTGGCGTGGTACATTTTGCACAGTTCGAGTAGGAGGTGAGCTTGTAGTGCCGCCACATCGGCTTCCGCCAAATTTTGTCCACCTCTTACCTTAGCAAACAGGCGATCTACAGGAGCAGACTCGTCGAGTAGCGGTATGGTATTGAAGCCCAAGTCGGACAATCTGCCGCCCAACTGATGGAAATAGTCCACTCGGCTTTGTAGCGCGCTCAATAGATCGTCCAAATTCACGATCTGAGTATTACAGACACTGGCCAGTTGATCTAGGTAGCTGTTGTAGCTCTCAGCATGATCCACACCCAATGCCTTGTCTGGTCTGAACGACGGGAAGACATTGAGACTGGAGGAGGAATTTTGCACTTGTTTGTGATAGCGCAGGTCATCTATAGGGTCGTCTGTAGTACAGACTACTTCTACGTTCATTTTTTTGAGGAGCCCTTGACAGGAATAGGCAGAGGACTGCAGTTGCTCGTTGGCTGCGGTATAGATGTGGGCGGCGGATTTTCCGTCGAGCAAGTCTGAGATACCGAAGTAGCGCTGGAGTTCGAGGTGTGTCCAGTGGTAGAGCGGGTTTCTCAAGGTATAAGGTACCGTCTCAGCCCACTTCTGAAACTTCTGATCATCTGGCGCTTCACCTGTAATGTATTTTTTGTCAATCCCATTGGCACGCATCGCTCGCCATTTGTAATGATCGCCACCGAGCCATGCTTCTGTGATATTGCTAAACTGATGGTCTTCGGCGATATACGCTGGGATGAGATGATTGTGGTAATCTATAATAGGCATATCCGCCGCATAGTCGTGGTACAACTCTTCAGCGACTGTATTAGCTAGTAAAAAGTCTTTGTCTAAAAAATTCTTCATCTTGTTTTCTTCTACTTGACGTGGAGGGTATCACACGTCAGAATTCAACCTTTCTTACATACTGTTTGTGATCTTCAAGATTAGCTGATATTGGTACTCAGGGCTATTCACCAATTACCATTCTCTATTCAGTATTTATAGAAGAGCTCGCCAGAATCTTGAAATAATGATTAAATCAGGTTTGTTTCCACTAGATAGTAGAGTCGCAGTCGAACCCTTTTTAGCCGTTTGTTGGGCTATGTTGCCATCGATAAAAGGGGGGGGCTGATGAGACTGTTTTCTATTTATTTCACTATATTATTGTAATCTTTTTCAGAAGTAATGCCGTCTGATAAAGGAAATAATCACCCTCCATCTTTCCTAAGCCGTGTTTTTTCCACCTTTCCAAAAAATGCTAGGCATATGTTAAGTATTGAATATTGATTCGGTCATCATCTGATCAGATTTGAATATTCCGAATTGTATCCGGCCAGACTGAAGGACACAACGAGGAGCTTAACATAAGTCAAACTAAATAAGATGATATGTACACAAAATTACGCATGTATTGTTCTTCTCAGGTGAGGAGGAAATTTTACTTGGGACTCATGTCTCTACTGGTTTCTACAGTAGCCATGTCCCAGAGTACAGTGACCGGAGTGGTGACTGGTCCAGATGGCGAGAGCCTTCCGGGAGCCGCAGTAATTGCAGAAGGTACCACGGCAGGAGCGGTGACCGACCTAGAAGGTAAGTATACCTTAGCCGTTCCGGAGGAAGCTACCAACCTTAAGATCAGTTTTATTGGATACGCAGCTCAGTCTGTAGTCATTGGTAGTCGTACGACCATCGATGTGGTACTACAAGAAGACAATGAGATGTTGAGCGAGGTGGTGGTGATTGGATATGGTACACAAAAGAAAAGCGATCTGACTGGTGCTATTGTAGGCGTAGATGATCAAGTGATCAACGAACGTGGTGTTACCAGCCCTATGCAAGCCCTACAAGGCAGTATAGCTGGTGTGCAGGTAGGCAATTCCACAGGACGCTTGGGCGATGGTTTTAATGTTACCATTCGAGGAAAAAACACCTTGACTAGTGAAGATAATTCGTCGGCTGCAGCCCCATTGTATGTAGTGAATGGTGTGGTGGTAGACAATATCGACTTCCTAAACCCACAAGACATTGCCAGTATGGATGTATTGAAAGATGCAGCCTCGGCAGCTATCTATGGATCTCGAGGGTCTAACGGTGTGATCCTAATCCAAACCAAAGGCGGAGTGAATGTGCCTAGCGGTACTACGTTCTCTGTAGAATCTTATTACGGATTCAAAGAAGCCACAAGACTGCCAGAAATGATGAGCTTAGCCAAATGGAAAGAATACCATACAGGTGCTTATATGGCAACTACCAAAGATTACGATTTGCTCACGCCAGAGGAGTATTATGGTACCAAAGTAGTGTCTGATGGTTCTAACTCAGTCTTGAGAAGGCGTTTTGACGAACTCGACGGATTTGATTGGTATGATGCTGTGCTTCAGTCTGGCACACAGTCTAACAATCACATTTCTATGAATCATAGAGATGGAGGGTCGTCTTACTCTTTAGGCTTGGGGTATCAAAACGAAACAGGCAACATCACCAATGAGTCTTTGGATAAGTACACCATCAGGGGTAGTATAGATCAAGAAATCGGCAAAAAATTCAAAGTAGGTGCTAGTTATTCTTCTTCACTTATGAACAATGAGCGAGGCAACCCTAACGCCATGCAGGATGCTTTCCGTCTGAATCCTTTTCTTTCACCTTGGGCTATCGATGCCAATGGAGATGAAATCGTAGGAGAGTTGTTCAATCAACCAGGAAAACTGCTGTACCCTGATGGTACGAGAGCCATCGATAAGACGAGTACATTTAATCCGCTATTGGAAATCGCCAATGCTACAGACAATACCAGACAGTGGAACAACATTGGGAATATGTATTTGCAATACCAAATCACCGATTGGTTGAAAGTAAAATCTTCCTTTTCTACAGGATACAAGTCTTATAGAAGAGGTAAGTATTGGGGAGCGAGAACCGACATAGGATCTAAGAACGGGTTTTTGCCTTCTTCAGAGTTGAAAAATTTCGAGAACTTCAATTATGCATGGGACAACCAAGTGGACGTGACCAAGACGATCGGCAGCATGCATACTTTCAATTTTATGGGGCTACAGAGTATCTATGTAGACCGTACAGAAAGTTCAGAAATGTCTTCTTTGCAGCAGCCATTCGAAACAGGTTTCTATAATCTAGGTTCTGGACAGCAGAGTACTTATAACGTGAGCAACTATTTTAGAAAGAGTCAGTTAGCTTCGTTTGCCATGCGATTAAACTATGTATTGGCCGACAAGTATATCTTTACGGCGACCAATCGCTGGGATGGCTCTTCGCTCTTGGCTGAAGGTAGAAAATGGGAGTCGTTTCCATCCATTTCTGCCGCCTGGAAAATCGGTAACGAGGCCTTCCTAAAAGGAAACGCTGTAGTTTCTGATTTGAAATTGAGAGCTAGCTACGGTACCACTGGCAACAATAACATAGCGCCATATGCTTCGGTAAACACCCTAGATCAACAAACTTATTATGATTTCAATGGCTCATCTGCTAATGGCTGGGTGCCAAAAAACCTAGCAAATAAGTTCTTGACTTGGGAGAAAACGAAAGAATTCAACCTTGGATTGGATTACGGGTTCTTCAATCATAGAGTCACAGGTAGCATCGACTGGTACACACGTACTTCGGATGAGCTACTTGTAGAGCAGCAATTGCCACTCGAAACAGGCTACCCTGCGATTACTGCCAATGCAGCATCTGTGAAAAACACTGGAGTAGAGGTGATGTTGAGCACGGTCAATGTACAAACGACTAAGATCAGATGGGAAACAATCTTCACCTTTGGGGCGAATAAAAATACAATAGAGTCGATTTACGGACAGTCGGAAAACGACGATGTTGGAAACAACTGGTTTATTGGAGAATCTATTGATTCGCACTACAACTACAAGTTTGATGGCATATGGCAAGCAGACGAAAAGGACTTGGCTACTCTTTACAACCAAACAGAAGGACAAGCCAAGGTGGTAGATGTAAACAACGACGGTGTGATCGACCCTACCGACGATCGAATGATATTGGGCTCGTCTGATCCGAAGTGGACAGGTGGTTTGATTTCTAGATTGAATGTGGGAAACTTTGATTTGAACATTACGGTGTATGCTAAGCATGGATCGCTGGCTTTTAGCAACTTTCACAGAAACTTCGAAGACGTAACAGATAGAGGTCGTCAGAAAGCCAACATAGACAGCTGGTATATCCCGGCCAACAATGTGGGGGTTCCTGCACAAGCATCCAACACTTACCCGCAGCCAAGAAACGGTGGGACTTACTGGGAAAACGAACTGGTGGGTTATTACAAAGACGCTTCATTTGTTAAAATCAACAATATTTCATTGGGCTATACTTTGCCAGATGCATTGTTAGAAAAACTGAGACTTCAGCAGTTTAGAATTTATGTAAACGTGCTGAACCCATTCACTTTCACTGATTACAACGGATGGGATCCAGAGTGGGCCGAGGCTTCATTTGGTTCTGGTCGTGTGAGTACGATGACTACTCAGTTGGGTCTAAGTCTAAAATTTTAAATTAAAGAGACATGAAAAATATTATTTCAATACTAGCACTGACATTACTTTTTCTAGCAGGTTGCGAAAGTTTCTTAGAAGAAGAAAATAAGTCGAACGTGACAGCAGAGGAGTTTTATGTCACAGAAGAAGGATACTCTGCATTGATAAATGCCAACTATTCGGCTCTGAGAGAGATATATGGAGATTTTGCTTGGCTGTTTTGCGCAGGTACAGATATGTACTCAGAAGGCAGGGATTCCGAGCCAGTAGGCTTGAGCCGATATTCTAATTTAAATTCTTCGTCTGAAGGGGTAGATCATTTGTACAAAACATGCTTTACAGCAGTACAAAGAGCCAATACGGCGATATACTATGCTTCATTGACAGAGCCTACAGCTGATCTGGATCAAAGAGTGGCAGAAATGAAAGCTTTGAGAGCACATGCCTACTTCCTATTGGTACAGACTTATGGAGGCGTGCCTTTGATCACAGATTTGATTGCAGATGCTATTGTAACTTTCGATAGAAGCAGTGCTGAAGATATCTATACGCAAATCGTAACAGACCTTACTGAGGCATTGCCAGTAGTGAGTGCTGGAGCATTCGATGGTAGAGTCAATCAGAAAACAGTTCAGTTCTTATTAGCCAAAGTACTTTTGACAAGAGGGTATGAAAGTTTTGCAGGTGCTACTGATTTTGCAGATGCGGCTGCTTATGCTGATGCAGTTATAGGTGGACAGGCACTCGACATTCCTTTCAACGACTTATGGTTGCCTACTAACGAAATGAATGCAGAAACGATTTTTTCTGTGCAGTTTGATCAAGGCTCTACCAGCGCCGTACAAGGAGAGTTGGGCAACAGACAGCAAAACTTCTTCGGTTCGTACACTGGAGGAACAGAAGTGGCAGGCAAAGCGCCTTATAAAAGCTACAACCTGTGTCCTAACAATTTTGCTCTGAGCCTCTTTGAGCAAGGAGACGAAAGATGGGAAGGCACTTTTATGACTACCGTATATGATCGTTATTTTGATTATTTCGATGTAGAAGACAAGTCCACTCTGGATGTAGCGCATTTTTATGCACCAGCGTGGTACACCGCTGCAGATAAATTAGCCTTTACTACGGCCAATCCTGATGCGACTTATCATGACTATGGAACATACGATCCAGAAGGCGCTGATATCTCTGGAAACTGGGCGACGATTATCGTTAAAAAGTTTGATGACCCCAAGGCACAATTTGGCGCCAATGGCGACAAAGGAAGAACAAGTAATAGAGACGTAGTGATCGCCAGATTAGCTGATGCCTATTTGGTAGCTGCCGAAGCTTATTTGCAAGCGGGCGATGCGACTACAGGTTTAGCCAAGCTCAATGTGGTACGAGCCAGAGCCAACGTAGCCAACGCTACTGCTGGTGAATTCGATATCGATTACATCCTCGATGAGCGTGGTAGAGAGCTGCTAGGCGAGTACCACAGATGGTTTGATTTGAAAAGAACAGGTAAGCTTGTAGAGCGAGCAGCGGCGCATCACATGTGGATCGAAGCGTCCAATTTCGTAGGAAACGGAGGCGAAATGAAAGTCCTCAGACCTATACCACAGTCCGCTTTGGATCTCAATCAGAATAAGGATTTTGCCCAAAATCCAGCATATAACTAAAAGATCATGAAAAATATATTTTATTCAATTATAGCGTGTTTGGCACTCGCCATGGCAGTGTCATGCACAGACGATAATAACGGAATCGATCAACCCATAGTGATTGATTTAGATCAAATGCCTATCGATTTTGCTCCAGTAGACCTAGATGGCGAATGGACCAAGTTGACAGGAAGTGTATCCTCAGACGTAGATTTAGCTAAAGTTTCTTTCGTAGCTGTGTCTGGCGACAAAGAAGAAGCCTTTCAAGAGGTTTCTTCTTTCGATGGCGGAAGCAGGTCTTACGATTTTGAGGTAGAAGTGCCTTGGACTGTAGATGTAAGCTTTGTGAAAGTCATTGCCGAAAACACCACTGGCGATGTAGTAGAAATCTCCAGAAAAGTTTTGATCAAAGGCGGCCCAGTCATTGATATCGAAGCTACTGAGTTTGTGATTGATCTTTCGGTAAGTGCTAAAGATACTATTCAAGGGACAATCAAATCAGAATCAGGCTTGTCAGAAGTATTAATTACGGTGACTAAAAAAGGAGAAGAAAGCACATATAAAAAAATCAACCCGTCAGGGGCTGATGCCAACGAGCTGAATCTCTTTGAGATCATCACTTTCGATTTGGATCACGAGGCTTTCAATATTCTAGCTACTGATGCAAAAGGCAATACAGCCTCGCACGACATCACGGTATCTGTAGTAGAATCTCCTGTGTATACTATGTTTGCCTATAGCGATATCGAACTACATGGTACAGACAAAAGAAAAACAGGGGTGGATATTGGCGTGTCGCTGAGCGACGGTAAGTCGCATGCTTACGATCCGATCATAGCCGATGCCAATGGTTTGGATATCGACTTCATGATTTCGAGTGCTGATTCTGGCTCTCCTCAAGTGAGGTATTTCTCTCCTGCCACTGAGTATGGTGACAAATTTAAACTAGGTACTGAAGGAAATGCAGATATAGTATTGAACGATACTCAGTTTTCTAAACTGGACAGAGGAGATGCAGCCTTTTTTGCTGCGGCTACCGCCGAAAGTATACAAGCCATGTCTTTGACGGATGAAGGTGCAGATGCTACAGATATCCTCAAAGATATCAACCATGATGACAATGGTGTAGATATCATCAATGGCAAAGTAGTCTATTTCGAAACTGCTTGGGGCGCGCAATGCTTGGTGATGATCACAGAGACCATAGATAATAATGGAAATAGAAAAGGAGATAGCTACATGCTAGACTTCAAAGTAGTCTACCAGACTAACTAAGAATGAAACACCAGCTGGGATGCGAGTCCTGGCTGGTTATTTTTCTCATTTCGACTAAATGTTATCTATCATGCGATTTTTTCAAATCTGCCTGCTAGCGCTGTGCCTTATGGCGTGCCAGCCAGAGCAATATACCCTACATCTTATTGGCGATTCTACCATGGCCAATAAACTCAATCCTGCAACTAACCCTGAGAGGGGATGGGGACAGGTATTGCCAGAATACTTCACTGATCAGGTAGAGGTAATCAATCATGCGGTGAATGGACGGAGCAGCAAAAGCTTCTATACGCTGGGGCATTGGGCCAAGGTCGACGTACAGCTACAGGCTGGAGATTACCTCTTAATCCAATTTGCTCACAACGACGGAAAAATGACAGATAGTGTCCGTTTTACCAACCCATATACAGGCTATAGAGCTTATCTTAATTTTTATATCAATGAAGCAAGAAAAAAGGGAGCCATTCCAGTCTTGCTTACTTCAGTAACTCGAAGAAAATTCAATAAGCAGGGAAGTTTAATCGATACGCACGCACCTTACACAGAGGTCATGCGAACCATTGCCAGAGAACAAAAAGTCGATTTGGTAGATATGCAAATGCTGTCAGAAGCAGCCATCAAAAACCTTGGGAAAGAACCCTCCAAGGCCATGTATCTGTGGTATGAGGTTGGGGAGCACCCATATTATCCAGAAGGGATCACAGACAATACTCATTTTAGTGTGGCAGGAGCCCACCTAATGGTTAAGCTGGCACTATCAGGTTTGGCAGCATATGACTTCCCTTTTCTGAAGGCACTCAATCAGCCACTTCCAGAGCCGCAAATAATAATAGGTAAGATATGATGAGCAAAACAACGTCTACATACCGCTTTTGCCTCTTGTTGTATGGCTGCTTGCTAGGTTCAAGTATGAGCTGGGCACAGCCCTTGGCTTTTCCTGGAGCCGAAGGGCATGGCAAGTTTGTGACTGGAGGCAGAGGAGGAGTAGTCATTTATGTTACCAACCTCAACGACGATGGGCCAGGTAGTCTACGCGAAGCCATCAAGCAAACAGGCCCTCGAACAATCTTATTTGCCGTGTCTGGCAATATAGAACTGCAATCCCGACTAGACATAAAGTCTGGTGATCTCACTATTGCTGGGCAGTCTGCTCCAGGCAGTGGTATTTGTATCCGCAATCAACAAGTCTCGATCAAAGCAGACAACGTAATCATTAGGTACATCCGCGTTAGACTAGGAGATCGGTCGGGTGTAGAGGCAGATTGCATAGGAGCAGTTCGCCATAAAGATATCATATTGGATCATTGCTCCTTCAGCTGGGCAACGGACGAAGTTGCCAGTTTTTATGACAATGAAAATTTTACACTTCAGTGGTGCCTCATTACAGAAAGCCTAGCGGAGTCTGTACATAAAAAAGGACGCCATGGTTATGGCGGAATTTGGGGAGGAAAAGGAGCCAGTTTTCATCATAATTTACTGGCACATCATACCAGCAGAAATCCCAGATTTTGTGGTGCACGCTATCACAAACAGCCCGAGAGAGAGCAGGTAGACTTCTGGAATAATGTCATTTACAATTGGCAGTTCAACACCGCCTATGGCGGAGAAGAAGGCAACCATCAAATGGTTAATAATTATTTCAAACCAGGCCCTGCTACACACAAGAGCAAGAAAGCTCGAATAGTAGCACCTTCAGAACCTTACGGTAAATATTATGTGTCTGGCAATGTCGTAGAGGGCGATTCTGTCATTAATGCAGACAACAGCAATGGGGTAGTGGGTGACGTGCCAGCGGAATTTTTGCCATTGAGCCCTATGTGGCCCATGCAGGAAGAGATAAGCTCAGCCGCTACAGCATATCCCGAAGTACTGGCCCATGCAGGAGCATCTTATGCGCGAGACGATTTAGATCAGCGTGTAATAGATGAAGTGCTAAACGGGCAAGCCTCTAAAGGCCCTAAAGGGGATGGTATCATCAATACGCCAAGTGAAGCAGGAGGATGGCCAGTACTCCTCTCCAAAAAAACTTTGAAAGACACCGATCAGGACGGCATGCCTGACGATTGGGAAGTAGCTAATGGATTGGATAGAAAAGATCCTTCTGATCAATCACGTGCAGATAGACACGACTACTATACCAACTTAGAAATGTATCTCAATGAATTAATCCTAAAATCAAGACCACATGAATAAGCTAATAAATGTACTCCTTTTAGTTATGCTTTCAGCCTGTAGCCAATCGGTCGGCGAAAGAGTAGAAACCATTGATGTGGCGAAGCCATTGACCATCTATGAGCAAATGGCTAATTCTGAAATCATCAGAAACCCTGATCCAAGGTTGCTGGATTTTAGGAAAGCCCCTAAATGGGAGTATTCCAATGGGCTGATCTGTAGCGCCATGCTCAAAACATGGCAGGCTACTGGTAATAAGAAATACTACGATTACGTGAGATATTATACGGATTCACTTATCAACCCAGATGGGAGTATCAAGACGTATCATAAAAGTGACTTCAATATCGACCGGGTCAACTCTGGTAAAATTCTATTCACATTATATGAAGAGACTGGCGACGAAAAATACCGGTTGGCCATAGATACACTTCGAGATCAAATGAGAGACCAGCCGCGTACGTCGGAAGGTGGGTTTTGGCACAAAAAAATATACCCATATCAGATGTGGTTGGATGGATTGTATATGGGATCCCCCTTTTTGGCACAATACGCCAAGGAGTTCAATGAGCCTGCATTGTTCGACGACGTGGCACTTCAAGTGGCTCAAATAGAGAAGCATACTTACCATGTCGATAAGCAATTGTATTACCATGGCTATGATGAAAGCCGTGACCAGCGATGGGCAGATCCTGTCACGGGTCTTTCGCCAAATGTATGGGGCAGAGCCATGGGTTGGTATGCTATGGCCTTGGTCGATATCTTGGATTTTTTCCCAGAAGATCATCCAAATAGAAAAGATATACTGGCCGCTATCGATCGTATGGCCGCAGGACTGATCAGATATCAAGATGACGAAACGGGATTGTGGTGGCAGATCATGGATAGACCTGGAGACAAAGACAACTACCTTGAGGCTTCTTGTTCAAGCATGTTTACCTATTTCTTCCTCAAAGCGGTAGAAAAGGGTTACCTACCTGCCGATCATAAAGCGGTGGCTGTCAAGTCTTATGAGGGTATAATGGCTCATTTCATTGAAACGAACGACGATGGTACGGTGAGCCTCACGACCAACTGTGCAGTAGCTGGACTGGGAGGCAATCCTTACAGAGATGCCTCCTACGAGTACTATGTAAACGAACCTAAACGAGACAATGACCCTAAGGGAGTGGGGCCATTTATCATGGCAGCTATTTTATACCAAAATCAGAAAGCAGCAGAAACTAACTAAGTATGAAGTACCTATTGACCTTATGGTGTAGTGTAATCTATGTGGCTAGTATGGCGTTGCCACAGGAGGGCAGCTATGATCTGATTGTAGGGCAGGATCAGTCTAGTGATTATCAAAGCATACAAGCGGCTATCGATGCCATTCCTGATTTTCGGAAAGCCGTTACTACCGTTTTTATCAAATCGGGAACCTACAAAGAAAAATTGGTTTTGCCAGCTTCCAAGGTTAATGTGACTTTCATTGGAGAAGATGCAGAGACAACCATTATCACCTTTGATAATTATGCAGATAAACTCAATTGTTTTGGAGAGAAAATGGGAACGTCTGGGTCGGCTAGTTTTTACGTGTTTGCAGATGGTTTCAATGCTGAAAATTTGACTTTCGAAAATACCGCAGGCCCAGTAGGGCAGGCAGTGGCTATACGTGTAGATGGCGATCGAGTTTTTTTCAAAAACTGCCGTTTTTTGGGCTATCAAGACACACTCTATACTTATGGGAAAAAGAGTCGACAGTATTATCTCAACTGCTACATCGAAGGCACTACAGATTTTATATTCGGAGCATCTCAGGCAGTATTTGATCGATGTACCATTTATTCAAAATCAGGAGGACACTACATCACCGCAGCCAATACGACTATAGAAGTAGCTTATGGTTATGTTTTTCTTCAATGCAAATTGGTAGGAGATGCGCCCAAACACGATGTGTACTTGGGTAGGCCTTGGCGAGACGACGCACGTACAGTATTCATTTCATGCGAAATGGCTGAACATATCAAACCAGAAGGTTGGCACAACTGGGGCAAGCGGTATGCAGAAAAAAGATCTTATTACGCAGAGTATCAATCTACTGGAGCAGGCGCCAATGCTGCACAACGAGTCAGTTGGTCACATCAGCTGACCGACAGTCAAAAAAATAGATATACTCTAGGTAGTGTGTTTGGGGATTGGAACCCAATAGATACAGAAATAGTGAAGCCATGATAGGCAAAACAGTAAACTAAATATGACGATGGTGAGTTTTAGGAAATTAGTAATGATCGGTCTGCTGACAACTTTGAGTGCAGCAGGTATCAACTATACAGGAGATACAGAAGGACAAGCCACAGATTGGCTGTATAAAGGAGTGGAGTTTGACATGCCCAAGGTACAAGAAACTACCTTTCCAGACTATCAAGTCAATGTCTCGGATTTTGGAGGCAAAGGCGACGGTCTTACCGACAATACTGAGGCTATTGCAGCAGCCATTGCGGATGTGTCTGGCAAAGGAGGAGGCAAAGTAGTGATAGCCAAAGGCATCTGGCTGACAGGACCTATTACCCTCAAAGACAATATCAATCTACATGTAGAGGCAGGTGCTTTGGTCTTGTTTTCTGATGATTTCGATAAGTACCCCCTCATTGCGACCAGCTTCGAAGGCTTGGAGACTTATCGATGTATATCACCTATTAATGGTAAAAACCTGACCAATATCGCCATTACTGGCCAAGGGATATTCGATGGGTCTGGCGACTCTTGGCGTGCAGTCAAGCGAAGTAAACTCACGATAGGACAATGGAATCAGAAATTGAAATCAGGTGGTGTACTCAGTGATGACAAGCAGACTTGGTATCCAAGTGAGAAGTCGAAAAAAGGAGATACTAATGGCAATTTTAATGTGCCAGACTATGAGACTATTGAAGAGTTTGAGGCGGTAAAAGACTTTATGCGCCCAGTCATGGTGAGCCTCATCAGTTGCAATCGCGTATTGCTCGATGGACCTACATTTCAAAACTCCCCAGCATGGAATCTACACCCACTAATGTGTGAAAATGTAATCCTTAGAAACCTCACTGTCCGCAATCCTTGGTATTCGCAAAATGGAGATGGGTTGGACTTAGAATCTTGCAAAAATGTGCTGGTGTATAACAATAGTTTCGATGTGGGCGATGACGCTATTTGTATCAAATCTGGAAAGGATGAAGATGGCTTAAAGAGAGGTATTCCTACACAAAACGTAATCATCAAAAACAATGTGGTGTATCATGGTCATGGTGGATTTGTAGTAGGAAGTGAGATGTCTGGTGGAGTCAAAAATATGCATGTGTCCAATTGTACTTTTATCGGTACCGATTGTGGGCTTAGGTTCAAAAGTACACGTGGCCGTGGAGGTGTAGTAGAAAATATATACATCTCAGACATTGATATGATAAATATAGCGGGTGAGGCTATCCGTTTCAATTTGTTTTATGGAGGAGAATCTCCTGTGTCTGAAGAGGGCGAGACGGGGGAAAATGTACAAAAAGCAGTGCCAGTGCCAGTGACGCGCACCACGCCATCTTTTCGCAATATTTATATGAAAAACATCACTGCAACAGGCTCTGGTGTTTCGGGATTTTTCCAGGGATTACCTGAGATGAAACTCCAAAACATCCAATTGGAGAATGTAAACTTAGAAGGAGAGCGAGGTATCACCATTATAGACGCCGAAGGCTTCGATTGGTCTGGCGTGAGTGTGAGTGTGACTAAAGGCAAGCCGATCACTTTATACAATACAAGTAAAATGAATTTTAATGGATTGTCTGTAGATGGGGTGCAGGGGAAGACTTTGATCAATGTGTATGGCGACAGTCAAGTAGAGTTTTCAAACACAAAAATAAAGCGCAATGAGATTTTTGTAGGTAGTGAAGTAGGTAAGAAAAATGTAAAAGTGAACAAATGAAAAGAATTGATCAAATTGCAAGAATGATAAAATTATTGCTTTTAGTGACGCTGTTTGGTGCCTGTGGCGAAGAAAGCGAGCAAGAGATGGAGGACATAGGAAAGACAATATATGCCGAATCTATCCAATTGACTGCGCAGGATCTGGTGACCGATACCCAGCGTCAAATTACAGTTGCTTTTCAGCCTGTGAATACAACTGACCAGTCGGTGAGCTGGGCCGTATCAGATGAGGCGATTGCGGAGATCTCAAGTACAGGCCTTCTGACAGCCAAGGCCAATGGCTCTGTCACGGTAACAGCCACGGCTAATGACAAAGGAATGGTGACAGGACAAGTGATTTTGAATATCACGAGTGTACTGCCCTCAGCCCATAATGACATTGATGTGTCTACAGTTGATGAACTCAAATCGGCACTAAATGTCGCAGAAGCAGGAGATGTCATCGTACTCGAAGGCGGTACATACACCATGACTGAAAGGATTGTACTAAATACATCTGGTACGGCTGCCGAATTTATTGTTGTGATGGCAGCAAGCACTACGGCAACAGAAAGGCCCGTTTTAGATTTTTCTAATTTGTCCGAAGGCCCGTCTAATCAAGGTATTCAGCTCAAAGGGGACTATTGGCATTTCAAAGGCATCGATATCCGCAAGGCGGGAGACAATGGTATGCAAGTCAAAGGCTCAAACAACATCATTGAGTTTTGCTCTTTTTATGAAAATTCAGATACAGGTTTGCAATTAGACGAAGGTGCAGCCGACAATTTGATCCTCAATTGTGATTCGTATTTCAATGCAGATTCTAAGGTTGAAAATGCCGATGGATTTGCGGCTAAGCTCACCGTGGGAAGCGGTAATAAATTTGTGGGCTGCAGGGCTTGGCAAAACCTCGACGATGGTTGGGATGGGTATCTTCGAGACAACGATAATGTAAAGACTACTTACGAAAACTGCTGGGCTGTGAAAAATGGTTTTTTGAAGTCTGGCACAGAGGGAGGAGGAGACGGCAATGGCTTCAAAACTGGAGGTAGCGACGGCAAGGATTTGACCCACAATGCTGTGTACAAAAATTGTATCGCTGCGGGCAATGTAAACGACGGATTCGATCACAATAGCAATCGGGGCACAGTGACTCTTCATAACTGTGGCGCTTACGACAATGGCACCAATTACAATTTTAGTTCTACTAACCCACTTTCCTATTTGGAGGTAAAAAACAGCGTGGCTGTAGGGACTGTAGGCAGCCTCAATGCCAGTACCAAAGACCTCAGCCACAACAGCTGGCAGTCGCCGCTGAGTGGGACTGCGGATGATTTTAAGCGCCTAGATATAGACTTATTGCTCGGCGACAGAAATGCAGACGGCAGTTTGCCTGCTGTGGATTTTATGAAACTAAAAGCGGAAAGTGACCTTATAGATGCTGGGGTTGATGTCGGGCTGCCTTTTGAAGGGACTGCGCCAGATGTAGGACCATTTGAGCAGGTCAATGAATAGCATAAGCATATGGATAAGGCGTATTTCAGTTTTGATTGTAATAGGCCTTTTTCTAGTTGTTACTTGTGCTGGGCAGTCTTACCCTAGAGATACGAGCTACACAGCTCAGAGCGCATTTCAGAAGTACAAACGACAGTTTCCGACAATTCAGCTAGCAAAGCCCTCCGAACCAGGTCGGGTCAGGGTTCTGAAAGATATTCCATATTCTTGGACAGGAAATCGTTTTTTGACGCTCGATATTTTTTCAATTGCGGAAGCAGAACCCAAACGGTTTCCCATGATTTTTATGATACACGGGGGCGGATGGAAGTCGGGTCACAAAAACATGCTGTATCCATTAGCCTCTGATTTAGCGCAAGCGGGATACCGGACTTGTGTGGTAGAATATAGGTTGTCACCTGAGTCCAAATACCCTGCAGCACTCAAGGACATCGCAATGGCTATGCAGTGGGTAGTGGCTCATGCCGATACACTGGCTGTAGACACTAGACAAATGGTGCTTTTGGGCTGCTCATCTGGTGCACAGTTAGCCACACTGTTGGGCGTGTCTAGTCTGTGGGAGGTACCTAAGGTGCAGGCGATTGTCAATCTTGATGGAATATTGGCATTTCATCACCCAGAGTCGCAAGAGGGCATCGCTGCCGCACAATGGCTTGGAGGTACCTATGAGGAAGTGCCTGATCGTTGGGAGGAGGCTTCCCCACTGCATCACGCAGATGAAAATGACCCACCTATTCTGTTTGTTCACAGTCAGTACCCGAGATTTCAAGCGGGCAGAGACGATATGATGACGAAGCTACAAAATGAACAAATAAAAGTGTATGAATGGCCAAATTCGCCCCATGCCTTCTGGTTATTCGATCCTTGGTTTGCACCTACAGTAGCTTATATCGATGTGTTTTTAGCTCGTGTATTAGCTGATCAGGTAGACTGAAATGTTTTTTTTCCTATGTGAGTAATAGAAAATGTACAGTCTCAGTTATTGCTAGGGTTTTGGTGATTATTGAATAATCGATTAGGGAGCAGGCGTCTACTTTTGGTTTAATTAATAGGAATAATTACACTGAAAATGAAAATAAAATATTATTTGGGAGTTGCCCTTGCAGGCTTGATCGCTGGGTGTGGATCTAATGCACAAACCAACCAAAAAGTAGACGATGGGTTCATCATTCAATTGCGTAACCCCATGGTGAAAAACAGGAACGAAATGGTGGTCTTGTCTGACCCTAATTTATTTGTCAATTCGCTTGCGCCTGGTGCAGTTACTATCAAAAGCAACGCAGCAGAGCTTGTAGATGTCGATGGAGACAGCAAAGCAGATCGCTTGATTATGAATCTGGATCTGAGCGCAGAGGCTTCTTTGTCGATGGCATGGCCGACTGATATTGAAAGAGAAGTTATGCCAGTCAAAAAAACACAAGCTGAAATCTCTCACAAAGTAGGAGGAGAGTGGCAAGGTAGAAAGTATATAGGAGGCGAATTTCTGAATGTGGACTATCTGCGTGTACCCGATGAGCATACCGACCATTCTTATTTCATTAGATACGAGGGGCCAGGTTTGGAAAACGACCTGATTGGCTATCGATTTTATCTCGATTGGAGAAATGCGATGGATATCTTCGGCAAACGAGTAGATACGCTTGTGCTGCAGGTAGTGGGGCAAGATGGTTTCGATTCTTATCATGAAAATGCTCCATGGGGGATGGACATTCTCAAAGCAGGTAAGTCGCTCGGCATTGGAGCTATTGGTCAATACATCGATGGTAAAGTTGAACACTTTAAACAAACCGATTCGGTAACCTGTGAGATTGTAGCAGATGGCTTACTGTCTGCCGCAGTAGAAACGAAATATTATGGCTGGCAGACTTCCAACAAGACCTGCAATTTGACCTCACTAATGACTATCGAAGTGGGGGATCGTTCGGTTTGTCATCAGCTGACTTTCGATCATCCTATCGAAGATTTTTGTACAGGAATCGTAAAGCACGACTCAGCTACAAGTTTTACATCCTTGGTGGGGTCTAGTGGATGGGCTTACTTAGCCACTTATGGCAAGCAAAGCCTCTCCAATGACAAGTTGGGGTTGGCCATTTTTTATAACACCAAAGATGTATCGGAGGTGTTAGATTCGTCTTATGATCACTTGATCGTGTTCAAACCTGTGGATACGCTCAGCTATTACCTGTTAGGTGCTTGGGAGCAAGAGGAAAATGGTGTAGGTAGCATGGAGGAGTTTCAGCAATACCTAGACGACAAACTGGTGCGATTGAATCAGCCAATAGAAATAACAATCAACTAATCATGAATATGAAGTTATTGAAAGAAAAATTAGCCCTAGGCTGTCTGTTATATGGTTTAGTGATTGGTCATGTTAAGGCACAGGAACGTTCCGTTCCGGCCTTAGACCTGTCCGATTGTGTACGTACTTATGATCCTGCAATAGCTTCGACGACTAAAGTTGGTCACCAGTTTTGGTTTGTAGATAAGCAATTTTTGGATGGGCGCACACTCAAGTTGAGTGCAGTAGCACCAGGCAAAGCTACGCATCCGCCACATCAGCACGAGGAGGATGAGTTTTTTTTAGTGCTCGAAGGGCGAGCAGAGTTTTTCCTTGACGGAAAAACCAAAGTGGTGGAGCCTTACACCACGCTGTATTGTCCCCCATTTTCTATGCATGGCATTCGGAATGTGGGCGAGGTAGAACTCAAATATTTGGTAATTAAAAAGTATAAGCTAGGAGAATAATTAGCTTTTGCTCTGCTCTGCAAACTGAGTGGGAGTAACTCCAAATTCATTTTTGAATGCCCGAGTAAAGGAATTGGGCAAGTCATAACCCACCATGTAGCCAACCTCAGATACGTTGATTTTGTTTTGTTCTAGCAATTGTTTTGCACGAGTCAGACGGAAGGATTTGAGTAGTTCCATGGGTTTTTTGTCTGTGAGCTGCTTCACTTTTCTAATAAAGTGCATATGGCTCATGCCAATCATATTACACATCTTTCCAATGTCGAATTGAGCATCAGATACATGAGTTTCCATCAAGGAAGCTATGTTTTCTAAGAAAGCCTCATCTACAGAGGTTACTTGGATCTCCTTGGGTTTAAATCGTAAGTCGGCAGCAAATCGTTGCTTCATTTCATCGCGAAATTCCAGCAAATTGTTCACGCGAGCCAGTAGCAACTCTGGCAAGAAGGGCTTTACAATATACGAATCTGCCCCAGACTCATAGCCAGAGATGCGCTTTTCATCTAGCGCTAGCGCAGTGAGTAAGATCACGGGCAAGTGGCTGGTGGTAGGGTTTGCTTTTACTTGATCACAAAACGAAATACCATCTAGTTCGGGCATCATGATATCACTGATGATCAAATCTACATACTCCCGATCGAGCAGGTCGAGACCAGCTTGTCCGTTGTCGGCCTGTAATACCACATAGTTTTCTTGTAGCAAGCTGGTGATAAAGAAGCGCATGTCTTCGTTGTCTTCTACCACGAGTATGCGTTTGCTTTCATTATTGGTAGAAGTAGTTGAGTTTTTTAGCGGTACTTCGGCAGCTAGCAGACTAGCATCTACTGTCTCTCCTAGTTTGAAGTCACCCCATTCTGGACGGGCAGCTTCGGGTCGCATATTTTCAGGTATATACACGGTGAAAGTCGTGCCTTTGCCTGGCGTACTTTGATAAGTGATTTTACCTTGATGAAACTCGACCAGATCTTTGATGTATGAGAGCCCTATACCGCTGCTTTCTTGTAGCTCATTTTTGATAGGGGCTTTCCCCACACTAAACCTTTCGAACAAATGGTCTTGTAAGTCTTGATCTATGCCTGTACCATCGTCGCTCACGATCATGCGCACATACTGACTAACGCCACCCGTTCCATCATCCTTGAGCAATTTCACGTTGATTTTTCCATTGGCAGATGTGTATTTCATTGCGTTGGATAGCAAGTTGAATAGAATCTTTTCTATTTTGTCCTGATCAAAATAGAGGGTTAGTTTTTCAAAATCGGACTGAAATCCTAGTCGAATTTCCTTTTCTATGGCCTTGTTGGTAAACAGGTTTTTGGTGTCTCTGACAAACTCGACTAAATCCGTTTGGTGCAGCTGTAGCTCTAGTGTTCCAGATTCTATTCTGCGGATTTCGAGTAATTGATTTATGAGTTTTTGTAGGCGGAGGGCATTTTTCTTAATCAGATTATAGAAGCTGAATTCATTAGACTTGGCATCAGATTGAGAGGTGAGCCGCTCGATAGGCCCTAAGATCAAACTAAGTGGGGTTCTAAATTCATGTGTGATATTGGTGAAAAACCTCATTTTGGCCTGAGAGAGTTGATCGATTTGCTGTATCAGCTCTTCGAGCGAATCTTTTTGCTTTTGAATTTGAACATTTTTGGTTTCAAGTTCTTCGTTTACGGTGTGAAGGGAACTGTTTAGTCTTTCTAGTATTTGTCTTTTTTTGATGATTTGATATTGGTAAAAACCAATAGCGATCAAGAAAGAAGAGATCATTAAAACAAACCAAACTTGTTTCCAAATCGGAGGCAAGACTACAAAAGAAACTGACGCTGGAGTTAGATCGATGTTTCCTTCCTTGTCCATCGCTCGAACCTCAAATAGATAGTGGTCGTCGTCTAGTCCAGTAAAAGTATGGCTATGCAGCGGAGTGAAAGGTGACCAGTCGCCTTTGTTTAGACGGTAAGAATAAAGCAGGTCGCTGGCTTCTGTTTTGTTGAAATAGTGTCTGCCAGACCAAAATACAGTGGTATTGCCTGATTGGTCTACTTCTTCGGAATAGATCTCGATGGCTGTCTCAGGTGCGATACTGTCTTTTACAAAACGATGGGTCATAAACTTGTCTTGCACCGTTTGGTTGGGCTTTTTGCCTGTGTATATTCGTCGTTTCCATTCGCGAAGAGAGCGGCTGATCCAGATTTCGCTCGATTGCCCTAGGTGAATAGAACCTCCTTCGTAGGATAGTGTGAGAGAAGGAGGGAAGGTGTTGTTGATCCAGAAGTCACCGTTGAAAAAACTATATCCACGGTCGGTTCCCAGCCAGATTTCAGTACTGTCTTTGACAGCCAGACTTATGATGTTGTTACTGATCAATCCGTTTTGGACGGAGTAGTTTTTCCAACCCCCTTGGGCTGTGTTTATGAAGAGTCCGTGCTGGCGAGAGGCTACATAGAGAATGCCATTTATGTCATTGCATACGTCATTCACATAGTTGTTTAGATCTGGTGTGTTCGTATAGTGCCATTGTCCACCATCAAATGCGCATAGCCCTGTGCCTCCTATCCATAAATTGCTGTCCCGTGTTTGTGCAATACCATAGGCATTGAGTTGGTTGAGACCCAAGGTTCGAGACCTGAAGTAGTTGAGTTGACGGTCACCGCTGTAGGGGTTTACGATTTGTACCAGGCCGCCCGTTTGGCCGAGTTCTAGAAAAACGTCGGTGCTTCCACCTACCCAGATAGATCCGTCTTGAGCTTCTATAATGGCTCGGTAATCGAGTCCCCAAGAGATGGAATCGATTAAGATATTGTTCCAGCGATTGTTGGAGAGGTAGCCTGCGCAAGCTTGTTCGTTTTGGCTACCTATAGCCCAGACAACATCCTTAGAATCGGCATAAAGGCTCACCGCGCCGTTCATCATGAGATGTTTTTGGTTGTATTTTTGCCAAACTTCTCCATGGTTGGATATGGCCTGTCCAGAAATATCCAAAAACCAATGGGTGCCATCCGATTGTGTACATTGGTAATTGAGGTTTTTGTAGGTTTTCCATTTTTCATCAGATAGATCCACGCGATAGACCTCAGACTGATAGCCTAGTACCCAGAGATCAGTCTCATGACCGGTATGCAATACGATGTGCCCCTGAGGGATATTGAGGGTTTGGGAGCTGTATTTGCTCCATTCTCCATTATGATCCATGGCGTATAAGTTGCCTATACCGCTCAGCCAGAGTTTGCCATCCTTGGTTTCTAGAATACTCTCGGAGTATTCGTCATCTCCGAATTGTTGACCGTAAGGTACCTCTTCCCATCGATGGTTTTTGTACCGGATAGCAGGTAGTCGGTTCGATTTGTTGATAATCCAAATGTCGCCATTAGACACCTTTAGAATTTTCTGTTCATAGCCCAGTTGTACGTGGTAGTATTTGCTAAAAAGATTGTAGTGGACTACTTGTTCGGATAGGATTTCCTTTTCGGAAAACATCATGATGTCGCCTTTTTCATCTTCTAATAAATAAGTTACTGCGATCCAGAGTTGGCCTGGTGATACTTCGAATACATCAGAGATATTGTCGAACTGTCCATGAATGAGGAGCGTAGAGGGGATTTCTACAAATTTAAAATTAGGCAGGTGGTCCTTTATATGGCTCCAGTTTTTTGCTGTGGTGAGTAGATAAGACTGGTCTGGTGTCACAAATACAGCACCGTGTGTGGTGCCACAGACCAGATTGCCACTGGCCAGTTGGATGATGGATTTGAAGTTGAATTGAATCTCTGCATGAGTTTGAAACAGATTTTTCCATTGGTCTTTAGCAAAGGTGAAAAGCCCGTCGGAAGTGGCAGCATAGATTTGGTCATTTTTATCTAAGAATACCTTTTGGACGGGAAGTCCGGATAGACCCTCTTTGTTGCCATAGGTGTGCCAGTCGAAGCCATTATAGGAAACTACACCAGAGTCTAACCCAAACCAGTATGTGTTGCTTTGCCGCGAAGAGGTCATGGACCGGACGCCTTTGTCGTCCAATTCAGGAAAGTAGGAGTAACGCCAATCCTCAAGCATTGGGTCTGCAAATTCTGGTTCATAACTTTCTTGTGCAGTGGCACATAAGGGTAGCCACACCATGACTAAAACCAATTTCCTCAAATCAACCATTTATCTGTTCCTACTGTAATTCTAAAACTACCCAGCTAGATGCATGACTACACCATTGGGCATGACTATGAATTGTAAAATACTTAATATGAATGTCTAAACTAAAATCAAAAAGAAAAATGAATATCGAATGTTGAATGCTGTATAGTCAGGGGCGGATCTGCCTATTTTCAGACAAAATAGTATGGGAAAGACAAGAAGCTCATGCGGTTATTCCCCACGCAGCAGCAATTCCCTGAAACTTTCTGTGTCATATTTGACCATACCTACACGTTTAGCTATGATTTTTCCTTTTGGAGAAATGACAAAAGTGGTAGGTATCGAAGAGCTGGCAAATACTTGCGGCAGAGGAGAGACCAACTGGTAGATAGGAAAGGTATAGCCCTTTCGCTCCATGAAGTTTTTTGCTTTGTCAAAATTTTTATCCTGACTGATCAGGACAAAGGCAACGTTTTCATTTTGCATCTTGAGGTATAGGTCATGGATGTCGGGCATTTCTGCTAAGCAAGGTGGACACCAAGTCGCCCAAAAGTTGAGAAAGATAGTTTTGCCTTTGAATTGGGTAAATGGCAGAGATTCATTTTGCTCGTTGAGGAGCTGAAAGTGGTAGGCTGCATCTGCTTGCTCATTTTCTTCTATGTGCTCAGGTCTCAATAACCCTGTAGTCAGAATGATTTGCTGGAGAAATCCGGCCACCTCTGTGTGAAGTCCTGTAAAATAGAGCGCACCTATTATACCCAAAATAATACCCCACTCTTTCAATAGTTTTTTCATAAAATTCTGTCATTCACTTCATTCCCACGCATGTGGAAAACTTCTTTGAACATATACAAAAGTAGAGGGATATTAATTCCAAGAGGTGATTAAATTTGATGCACTCAATTTTTAAGTATCAAAAAAAACAATAGAACCGAATGAGTCAAAAGCACATTTCTCTCATTGCCACAGAGCATAATGTTTCAGTTTCAGGTGTTGCAGCCGTAGTAGCCTTATTAGACGAAGGGGCAACGGTTCCGTTTATTTCTCGGTATAGAAAGGAGCAAACCGGGAGTTTGGATGAAGTGGCCGTGGCCTATATTAAAGATCGTATTGCTAAGTTGCGAGACTTAGATAAGCGAAGAGAAGCGATTCTGAAATCTATAGATGAGCAAGGCAAGCTGACTGATGAGCTGAAAAAGAAAATTGAAGCGGCGCTCACCATGACAGAGCTAGAGGATATCTACCTGCCCTACAAGCCCAAACGAAAAACTCGTGGCTCTATGGCCAAAGAAAAAGGACTGGAGCCATTGGCAAAAGTTATTTTTGACCAAGGCTTGGGAGACCCCGTCGAGCTGGCACTACAGTATGTAGATGAGGAGAAGGAAGTGAAAGATGCTGAAGAAGCCTTGCAAGGAGCTAGAGACATCATTGCTGAATGGGTGAGTGAGGATGCTGAAGTTAGAGCAGGGCTTAGAAAGTTGTTTTTGGACAAGGCGGTGATCAAGTCTACCGTCATGAAAGGCAAAGAACAAGAAGGACAAAAGTATAAGGACTATTTTGAATGGGAAGAACCTTTGAAAAAATGTCCATCTCACCGATTGTTGGCGATGAGACGTGGCGAAAAAGAGATGATTCTCTCTCTTGATATTTTTCCAGACGAAAATGACGCCAATTTCTTGTTGGAAAAGAAAATAATCACAGGGCAGAACGCCAATGTAGAGCAGGTTAAAATCGCTCTTAAGGATGCCTATAAGCGTTTGCTCAAACCATCGATGGAGACAGAGACCCGTGTATCATCAAAGAAAACAGCCGACGACGAAGCGATTCAGGTATTCTCCGAAAATTTGAGGCAATTGTTGTTGTCTCCAGCTTTAGGACAAAAGAATGTATTGGCGCTTGACCCTGGTTTTAGGACTGGTTGCAAGGTGGTGTGTTTGGACAAACAAGGTAAGCTGCTAGAGTTTGAAGCCATCTTTCCACACGAGCCACAGCGTAGAACGGCCGAAGCTGCCGCTACCATCAAACACATGGTAGAAAAACATCAAATAGAAGCCATTGCCATCGGCAACGGCACCGCGAGTAGGGAATCAGAGAGTTTTATCCGATCTATAGGATTGCCCTCGCATATCATTGTTGCGATGGTGAGCGAAAGTGGTGCCTCTATTTATTCTGCGTCGGAGGTTGCTCGTGAGGAGTTTCCCGACCAAGACCTTACGGTAAGAGGAGCAGTTTCGATTGGGAGAAGGATGATGGATCCACTAGCTGAGCTCGTAAAGATCGACGCCAAGTCGATTGGGGTAGGGCAGTATCAGCACGATGTAGATCAAAACTCCCTAAAACATTCGCTGGACGAAGTGGTAGAGCGCTGTGTAAACGGCGTGGGTGTAGAACTCAACACCGCCAGCAAGCAGTTATTGACTTATGTATCAGGGTTAGGGCCTCAGTTGGCAGAAAATATCGTGAAGTATAGAAACGAAAATGGGCCATTCAAAAACAGAGCAGCAGTAAAAAAAGTACCTCGCATGGGCGACAAGGCTTTTGAGCAAGCTGCTGGGTTTTTACGCATTCGCGAAAGCGACAACGTACTAGATGCCAGTGCCGTACATCCAGAGCGGTACGCTACGGTGGAGAAAATGGCTGCGGATCTCAACAGTACCGTAGCAGAGTTGGTAAAGGACTCGGTTGTACGTGCCAAGATCGACCCTAAGAAATATGTGACTGATGAAGTGGGACTACCTACTCTTAAAGACATCATGGATGAATTGGCCAAGCCTGGTCGTGACCCTCGTGAGCAATACGAAGTGTTTAGTTTTCAAGAAGGAGTAAATGCCATCAGCGACCTGAGAGAAGGCATGAAGTTGCCAGGAATCGTGACCAATATCACCAAATTTGGTGCTTTTGTGGATGTGGGCGTGCATCAGGATGGATTGGTACATGTGAGCCAGTTGTCGGACTCGTTTGTGAGCGATCCTGCTGCCGTGGTAAAACTTCAGCAGCAAGTGCAGGTGACAGTCACAGAGATCAATGTACCGCAAAAGCGTATTTCCCTGTCTATGAAGTCAGACCCATTTGGTAAGCCAAAGAAAAAATTTGAGCGTAAGCAAGAAGCCAAACAAGAAGCACAAGGAGACTTGCAATCCAAATTAGCGATGCTCAAAGGAAAATTTAACAGCTAGGAGCTCGTTTAAATAATATTTGTAAAAGGTTTTTGCTAGAAAAATAGTCTAATTTATGCTAGGAAAAATCTTTTACTACTTTTGTAGTACATACACCAAACAATCAATCAGAAAGAGATCGAAATGCAGAAATCATTCATACTAGTGCTCAGTATAATATCTTGTTGTGCCTTCCATTCTTCTTTTGCTCAGAAAAAGTACAAATACGACAAGGATATATTTCCTCTTATAGAGGCTAAAAATTACGATCAAGCTATACCTATGCTTTGGGAATATTTGTCGGATCCTAAAAACGCAGAAGAACCAAATGCTAACCTTCAAATTGGCCTTTACTATGAAGGGTTGGTCAATGATTATCACATTGTATCAGATTCTACCGCTATTTTGGGAGCTACAGATACCGCTGTAGTATATCTCACCAAGGCCAAAGCTTATATTACTGAAAAGGAACTGAAAAAGAACGATGAATTCTATCAGGCCTTTTATAGAAGAGATTTGAGAACAGGAGACTTTGGGATCAAAATATCAGATGTACAGCTCGACATCGAAAAGAAACTGCAAAGCTTGAGGAATATAAACAAGTATGCCAAGTCTATTTATGCAGATTTGTATAGCGTCAACGCTGCCAATGCCTATTCTCTAGCGGCTTATAAGGCTTTTGCGGCCAACTATCCAGATATTAAAAATTTGTATATGATGGCCACACAAGAGACCGAAGATAGTCTGGTTGTCATCTTGGATAAAAACACTGAAATCAAAGAGAAGTTTGAAAAAGTACGTGATGCAGTAAGCCGTATTGGCAAAAAAGGCTATAGTCCAGAGTTGGAGTTTAAGAAGATAGAAGCCTATGGTGAAGACGGCATGACTTCGGTGGATTTCTTTGCCAATGACGTAGTCGCTTGGAACTATGGAGATTGGGCTTATGAAGTGGAGGACGTCATTAGAAAAGATGTCTCAACACTGAAAAACAAAATAATAACGATCAATGAGGAGCTGAAGACTCAAGGAGAAAAGATTAACTCTGGCTCTGGAATCTTGGATGCTCCTATTGTGACTTCGTTAGATGCAGATTTGATCAGTGCTATCAATGACTATGATAGCAATTCACTAGGACTGGATCTATTGAGTATTTTGATAAATAAAAACAAGTTTGACTATCTCACTAGTGAAGTGCTCAATGAGCGTTTGGCGGATAGTGAAGATGTGGATTATCAGTTGGCAGTATCCGATAGCCTGATGCAGTTGATCAACTTGATGGATGCTTCGGTAGCTACATTGGTAGAACCAGGTATCACGGTAGGAGCTAAAAAATACCCTAAACTGGTAAATGATAGTTATGGTGGCGAAATGGGGTTGATCAAGTACCGCAAGGGGCTAGAGACACAGCTTGCTTCTGCTCGCAGCAAATGGCTCGCCTACAACGAACAGTATAGACTCCGTGCCAGATGGGGCGTGAGTGCAGATGGTGCCGATTCATTGTATTTGATCCCTCGAATGGACTCTACTTTTGTGCCACACGATTTTTCTAAGTTCTATTCAATTGTGTCTATGAAAGACGATTCGTCTAACACTTATGTGGTTGGGCTGGAGTTTCAAGGGGCATCTGATCAAGGTTTTGTAGCCAAGGTTAATAATGCCAGAAATATCGTTTGGAAGAAAAATTTTGCTTTGACAGGCTTTGAGTACAGCGACAGTGAGTTTTTAGTGAATGGCAAATTTGTGCCTACACAAGCAGGCTCAATAGCAGTCTATATTTTCTCACTTGTGCCAAGTTCTAAAAACAATATCATCACGGTATCTGTAACTCCAGGGGGAAATACCAACTGGGTAAATCAATTAAAAATAAGCCGTGCACCTGTAGATGTTAAGTTCAATGACATCGTGAAGGAGACCATCTTCTATACCAAGACAGAAGCAGAGTTGGAAAGTGGTGGAGGAGATCCAAACGATCCTGGGTATTTTGTAGTAGATAGAAGTGGCAACGTTAGATAATCACTATTCTTTTATTGGATTGGTTCTGCTGATGTTTTTGGCGCAATGTGGCGTGAAGGACATCAGCAGATCATTGGATGATACACAGACCAACCGTTTGCTGTCGGCAGGAGATGAAAAATCTTGGGTGCTGGTGAGGCGTATCGAAGACGGCTCAGATGTATTCGGCTCGTGCCTAGAAGATAATGTTCTCACTTTTGTAGATGCTTCGGCAGTGGATTCACTATACCTCATGGGGCGAGTGGCTAATTGTGGCGGCGCCAGTAGTGTAGATACACTCTACAAAGCAGAATATACCATGGATGTAGATGACAGCGATGTTTTTCAAAATACCATCTCACTGACTGAGGAACAGCATGCTAGCATAGGCCTATTTTCTGTCGATGACTTGACATCCACTTCGCTCAAACTCACGTATACCTTGGACGGAAAGCAAATAGTCGAGCGATATACTTACTAAATTGACCTCTTCCTTATTCAAATTTGCCAGATGGGTAGGATTGCCTATTTATCTTTCTAATTTTGCCTTCAGAAATAAATCTCAATTATGAAATTTCACAATTCAATAATCGAAACGATTGGCGATACGCCTTTAGTAAAGCTCAATAGCCTAGCAAAAGGCGTAAAAGGAACCATACTTGTAAAACTCGAATACTTTAACCCGGGTAATTCTATGAAAGATAGAATGGCCTTGAAGATGGTCGAAGATGCAGAAAAAGCGGGCATTCTCAAACCAGGAGGCACCATCATAGAAGGCACTTCAGGCAATACAGGAATGGGTTTGGCTCTGGCAGCAATTGCCAAAGGGTACAAATGTATTTTTACTCTGGCAGATAAGCAGAGTCCAGAAAAGATAGACATTCTACGTGCCGTAGGTGCGGAAGTACACGTTTGCCCTACCAATGTAGAACCCGAAGATCCTCGTTCGTATTATTCTGTGGCGAAAAAACTCAATGCGGAGATTCCTAATTCATTCTACCCCAATCAGTACGACAACTTGTCGAATGCAGTTGCACATTATGAAAGCACAGGCCCTGAGATCTGGAGAGATACAGCAGGCAAAATCACACACTACGCAGCTGGTGTAGGTACTGGTGGCTCTATGTGTGGTGTAGCCAAATACCTAAAAGAGCAAAATCCAAATGTGACCACCGTGGGTATAGATACCTATGGGTCAGTATTCAAGAAATATAAGGAGACTGGAAAGTTCGACGAAAACGAAGTATATCCATACCTCACTGAAGGTATCGGAGAAGATATTCTACCTAAGAATGTAGACTTCGATTTGATCGATACTTTTGTGAAAGTAACCGACAAAGACGGCGCTTTGATGACCAGAAGATTGGCCAAAGAAGAAGGCATGTTTGTAGGGTGGTCATGTGGATCTGCCGTACACGGAGCCATAGAATATGCTAAAGAGAACCTAAAGGAGGATGATGTGATGGTGATCATTATGCCAGATCACGGAACCAGATACCTAGGCAAGATATATAACGACAACTGGATGAAAGATCATGGCTTTACGGAGACCGGGTCATTTGCTACAGCTAGAGATATTATAGCTAGCAAGAATGGACAAGGTGAATTGTTCACCATTGAAAGCTCTGCTAAGATTGGAGATGCCATTGCGACGATGAATGACCATGGCATCGATCAAGCACCAGTAGTTGAAAAGGGACAGTTTGTAGGCAGTATATCGGATGCTAAAATCCTAAAAGCATTGATTGAAAATCCTTTACTTAAAGATCAGCAGATCTCAGAAATCATGGATGCTTCATTCAAATTTATAGCACTAGACAATACCGTAGACGTGATGTCTAAGGTGCTGGACAAAGACACGAAAGCGCTGCTGGTGAGAGACGACAACAATCAGGTGCACATCCTCACACAAACGGATTTGCTAGTGAGCTTAACGAAGTAAGTAAAAGACCATTTATGTGAGCTTACTCACGTCAAAATAAAAAACGCCATCGTAGATCATCTACGATGGCGTTTTGCTTATAGTTTTATTCGGTTGCTTATTTAGCAGCAGCGAATCTCTTGTTTACTTCTTCCCAGTTGATCACGTTGAAAAATGCAGTGATGTAGTCAGGACGTCTGTTTTGGTAGTTGAGGTAGTACGCGTGCTCCCATACGTCTAAGCCCAAGATAGGAGTGCCACCACAGCCTACGCCTGGCATCAATGGATTGTCTTGGTTGGCAGATGAGCATACTTCTAGTTTGCCATCTTTTACGCAAAGCCAAGCCCATCCAGATCCGAATCTAGTAGCGCCAGCTTTAGCGAAAGCGTCTTTGAAAGCGTCGAATGAGCCGAAAGCTTCGTCGATCGCACCAGCGATGTCGCCAGTAGGATTGCCGCCGCCATTAGGGCTCATTACAGTCCAAAACAAAGAGTGGTTGAAATGTCCACCGCCGTTATTTCTTACAGCAGGTACGTCAGCGTGCTCTGCACATAGCGCTTCGATAGATTTGCCTTCCATGTCTGTGCCAGCAATAGCGCCGTTCAGGTTGGTTACATACGCGTTGTGGTGTTTTCCGTGGTGGATTTCCATGGTGCGTACGTCGATATGTGGTTCCAATGCATCGTGTGCGTAGGGTAAAGATGGTAATTCAAAAGCCATGATAACTCTATGTTTATGTTAAAAAATTCCTTTCAGTAAAATTAGGTGTAAATCTATAATATTCTAAGCCAAATGATCACTCTATTCTATCTATTGATAGATAATTGAAATAATGGCGGATAACGGCCAGATAGAAGGGAAATAAAGTGGCCTCGTCAGCTTGGATAGGTCCTCAGTCTAATTTTATAGCCTTCTAAAGTTGACATACGAAGAGAAGTAGCTATGGTTGACTATTTGACCTGAGCACCGCTATTCTTTTTTTTTAAAAAAAGGAAGCAGATCCGTGAGGCGGGTGAGCGAATGAAAGTTTTCGTGTATGATTTCGCGGTCTACATGCTCATGTGCCCAGGTGACGTGATAGGGGATGTGAAAGGCCGTGCCGCCGAGTGCTAGTACAGGTAGTACATCTGATTTTAGCGAATTGCCGATCATAATAAAATCGTTTGGGGAGATGTCGAGACGACGGATTAGGCGCTCATAGTCGAGTGTTTTCTTTTCGGACATGATTTCGATGTGGTGAAAATATTTTCCTAGGCCAGATTTGGTGAGCTTGCGATGCTGATCCAGCAGGTCGCCCTTGGTGGCTAGTACCAGCTTGTACCTGCCATGCAAGGCCTGTAGTACTTGTTCCACATCATCGATTAGCTCCACGGGCATTTGCAGTAGCTCCTTGCCATACTGGATGAGCTTCTGGATGTCGGCTAGCTCGATGGTGCCTTCGGAGATCTCCATGGCGCTCTCGATCATAGACAGCGTAAAGGCCTTGATGCCGTAGCCATACAATTCCAGATTTTGCATCTCTACTCTAAAAAGCTCCTTGGCGAGGGCATGCTCGGGAAGATAGCTTTCCAGTAGGGCATAAAATTTCTTTTCGGTTTCTCTAAAATAGGACTCATTGTGCCAGAGGGTATCGTCGGCATCGAAGGCGATTATTTTCATGGGATAAATGTAGCCTGCTCAGCCTTTTCTTTTTTAGTCAGGTCATAAAAAAAGACCAAGGGGTGCCTTGGTCTTTTGGTTTAAGTTTGATGAGAGTCTAGCATCCATTATAGTCTATCACCACATTAATAGTGTGAGACAGACTTGTACCATCAGTAGTTGTAGCCGTTATTTGTACTGTTTCATTAGTAGGAGAGGAAGCCTTTGCTCCAAGAGAAAGAACCCCATTATTACTTACTTCTAGCATGTCAGGTTTTGAAGAACTCCATATGACATTGAAAGAAGTTTCATATTCTGGTTCGATGTTTAGATAGAGTTTGTAAGTGCCACATCCATTGAAGTTTAGTGAGCCTTCTATTGTTTCAAAATCATTATCCAGAATGGAGATGCTTTCAGCCAACTTGTAAATTTCAAATCCTACTTCTTTATAGGCAGGTTCGGGATCGTCGGTTGCTGTGGCACTTACGCCTAGGCGGGTGCATTCGTTATTATATCTTTGAGAGGGAGTGATCACGCCGTTTTGGCTTATTGTGGCATAATCGGATATAGGAATTTCTGAGGCTAGTGTTCGTACGTTTTGGCAGCTGCCATTTGGCACGTATACGATATCCCATTCTATGACTTGATTGGTGGCATTTGTGGGATCTATGGTGAACTTCATTTGTTTGGATTTGCCTATGTAGGTTTCAAATAGTTTGTTTGGGTCTAGAAAAATCGCTTTGACCTTGATGAAAATAATCTCAACGGGGATTTTTTCTGATACTTCTACACCTCCATTGGCAGTAGCTACCACATAGAGTCCGCAGTCGTCGCAGGCTTTGTGGCCTGTCAGGGTCAGTGTTTCTATATCTAGGCTTGCGTAGTCGTCGACCGTGATCTCGGGGCCTTTTGCATAGCTTCTTCCGGTTTCCTCTGTTGGTTCGTAGACCAAAGACCAAATGATCGATTGATCAGTGGCATCAGCGGGAGCTACTGTAGCGGAGAGTTGTACTTTTTCATTTCCAGTAATGGTAATTAAAGTGGAACTAGGGGAAATCGTGAGGCCAGTTACCTCGACTGTTGCTGGTTCTTCCTCTTCCTCTTCTTCCTCTTCCTCTTCTTCCTCTTCCTCTTCCTCTTCTTCCTCTTCCTCTTCCGTCTCTGCTACCACATTTACTTCTATAGTCGCCGTATGGTTGGTGTTGGTTTCGGTGGCTTCTATGGTGGCGGATCCGATGCCTACTGCAGTGAGGATGGTGCCGTTTACGGTCACTACTTTCTCGTTGTCCGAGGTTAGGGTGATTTTGGCTTTGCTGGCATCTTCACCTACAATGGCGAGTAGATCTTTGAGGTCTACAGTTTCTCCTTCTACTACTTCTACGGATGCTTGGTCGAAAGATAAGCTGGTGATTTTGAAATCTGGGTCTTCATCGCCTGTGCAGCTTACTGCGACTAGGCTGATCATCAATAGGCTGAGGATCGATTTTTTTAAATTGCTCATGAGAATATAGGTTTGTTATTTAGTACAATTTAAAGTTTTTATTGAAATATAGTAAGTGAACTCGGCGATAGTTGATGAATACTCGATGACGAAGGGAGTGTCTTCGATGGTTGAATATCAATGAGTTAGGATTTGGCCTTGTAAGAAGGGGGCTTCTTCGGGCGGCCTGCGAGTCTCATATGAGATTTCTACAGTCGTGTCTCTTTGCGAAATGACTTTTGTGAGTGTATAAAAAAATGATGGGCTTTTACATATTTATCCTATCATCTCCAGTTCTACAAATCGAAAGGGGATATCACATACGATTTCGTAGTCCTCGCCTGCTTCGATCATATCTTCGTCGTTTTCTTCATAGTACCAGATGATTTTCACTTCTATGCCGTTGGCTTTTATTTGTTTGAGGATTTTCATCAGATCAAAAAGACATTTGGCTGTGCTACTGTTGAAGTAAGTGAGGCTCACATGTACTGATAGTTTGTTTTTGCCTGTTAAGGGGTAATTTTTTAAACCTAAAAAAACTAGGTTGTAAAATTTGATGGTGTCTTCTGGACTGGATTTGCCTTTGATTAGAAAGAGTTGTTTTTCTGGGTCGATAAGAATGTAAGGCGTGATTTTGGAAGGGTATATTTTGAGTTTTGATGTTTGTGTTAGGTGTTCTTTGTAGAGCAAAGTCGTGACATGGGGACTTTTCTTTTTCGTTTCCATAGCTGCTGTTAGTAGTCATTAACCATCCAAATTACGGTGAAAACGGTGGGTTGATAAAAGAATCCATATTACCAAATGATGAATATAACGTGAAGGCTAAGTAGCAAAGTCTATGTAAAAGGCATAAGGTACTCGAAGCTAAACTGCTGGGTGTAGCAAAGCTTCGAGTGGTGCTTGTACTTAGTCTGGTTGTACGCAATATTTAAGGCAGATATATGTGTGCTTCGTAGGTTTAGACCCAGTCTACTCCTTTTTTCAGTAGGTTCAAAGTTGTTTGTTCTTTCGAACCAATAGCTGGTACGTGGTTGTAGGCCCAGTTGGCTTGTGGAGGGAGGCTCATCAGGATAGATTCGGTACGCCCGTCGGTGTCTAGTCCGAACTTGGTGCCTTTGTCCCAGACGAGGTTAAATTCTGCATAACGGCCTCTACGGAGAAATTGCCACTGTTTTTCGTTTTCGCCAAAAGGCAAGTCTTTGTTTTTGGACATTAGCTCAGTGTAGATAGGAGCAAATTGACTGCCTACGTCTTGCACAAATGCCCAGCGATCCTCCAGACTAAAGTTCTCATTGGCCGACAGGCGATCGAAGAAAATTCCGCCTACACCTCTGGTTTCTTTGCGGTGTTTGATATAGAAATAGTCGTCGGCCCATTTTTTAAATACTGGATAGTAGGAGGTGTTGTGGCGGTCGCAGCAGGCTTTGAGTTGGGCGTGGAAGGCTTTGGCGTCGGGTTCGTCTACATAGTGAGGGGTCAGGTCTATCCCGCCGCCAAACCAACTGGTGCCGTTGCTCATTTCGAAATAGCGTACGTTCATGTGAATAATAGGCACCATGGGGCTATGTGGATGCATCACGATAGATACGCCTGTGGCGAAGAAATCGGCCTGTTCTAGGCCTAAGGCTTCTAGTATTTTAACTGGCGTGGGGCCTTCTACGGCTGAGAAATTGACTCCACCCTTTTCGATGATGTGTCCCCCAGTGATGACTCGGGTTCGGCCACCACCACCTTCAGGCCTTTGCCATAGGTCTTCTTGAAATTGACCTTTGCCATCAGTTTTTTCTAAGTCCATACAGATCTTGTCTTGTAGGCTTTTGAACCATTCTTGTATCTCTTCCTTGTTCATGATGCTTTGCTTAAAACGGATAACCTATCCCCAGATTCCAAACCAATCTTTTGTAGTTGTCATAGTCGGGTAGTTCGAATCCTCCTCGTGAGAGATTGTTGCCGTGTCTGTTTTGACTGCCAGGGTCATATAATTTCCAAGCGGCGTCGAGTCGGAGGAGCAAAAAGGAAAAGTCCAGCCTCACGCCATAGCCGCCGCCTATGGCTATTTCTTTCAAAAAACTATCGAATTGGAATTGGCCGCCGGGTCTTACGGCTTCGTCTTGCATGGTCCATACATTGCCCATGTCTATAAAGAGTGCGCCGAATAGGAAGCCAAATATTTTGTGACGAAGTTCTATACTCGTTTCTAGTAAGATTTCTCCTGGTTGCTCAAAGTTGTTGCTGTATACTCCTGTAGAATCTATGGGCAAGTAAGACCCAGGACCAAGTCGTCGTGGTTCCCAGGCACGAATACTGTTGCTGCCACCAGCGAAGAAGAATTCTTCGTAGGGGAGTGTTTTGTTAGCCCCATAAGGTACAGCTACACCTAAGTGGGCACGGTACGCCATGGTTATTCTTGAGTTGATAGGTGAGGAATGTCGGTAGTCGATGTCTACTTTGGCGTATTTGAAGTACTCAAGGTTGCGGTCGGAGGCTTGTTTGGCTATGGCACTGTAGAGATTGCCGCCAGATTCTATTTGATACCTGAGGTAGGCAGATTTTTCTTGGCGATTGCCATATTCGTTGATGTTGTGCGTGACCGAAAACCAAGTGCTACTCACAAAAGAGGGAAGGAAAGAGTTTGTCAGGTTGTTGCCATTTTCTTCTAGGTCATCGAGAAATGCTTGATACTCGTCGGTCACGTTAGAATCGATAAAACTGATGTCAGCGATATTGAGCGAATAACTGCGACGTTTTTTGTAGTTCTGCCAGCTTAGAATGAGCGAAGTGTTTACGTTGGTTCGGATGTATTCAGGTCTGTTGGTGTAGTTTAGACCAAAAGATAGTCGTGTTTTTGGGTTGAGTCTACCCAGTTTGGATTTGAATTCCGATCCGATCGGCAACATAAACTGAGGGAAGGTGAAGGTTAGATTTGCCCCGTAGTCTAGTGATGAGTAGGGGTTGCCAGTATCTGTAGCACCTGAGAGTCCTTCGAATCCTACTCGCCCGCTCAGTTCCATTACTTCCAACCCTTTGAAAGTGTTTCTGTTTTTGATGGAGGCATTAAAAAACGGCCCTGGTAGTCCTTTGCTTACATTCAATCCTAGCTCGGAAGAGGTCTGAAACTTCTTGAGCGGACTGGTGAATACGTTCGAAATGAATTGTCCCCCAGTGGTGTCGTAGTTCACATTGATGAATTTGAAAATGTCCATATTAGAGAGCTGTTTTTGCGTTTCTAATGTGTTGGATTTCTTGTATAGTTCGCCAGGTTTGAGAAAGATTCTTCTGTCGAGTATTTTTTCAGAATAGCGTTTGCTATAAAACTGATAGGTCACACCTTCAAAAGCTTCGTTTTGGCGATTGGATGCTAGTCCAGAGATGTCGGCATCGGTGGTGAATATGACCGAGTCTATGGTGTAGATTTTGTGTGCTGATAGGTTGTTTGGGTTTCGAACGGTGAGCCCGATGATTACTTTCTTGTCGCTCAGATATGAAGAGTCTACTACGAAAGTGATAAACTGCCTATTGAAATTGTAGTAGCCATTGTTGAGCATCAGGTCATTGAGTCTGTCTCTTTCTTTTACTAGATTTTCTTGTTCGTAATTTTCTCCTTTTTGCAGGGTAGATTCTGCTAGGTTTTCTTGTATTCTGTTGTAGATAGCGGTGTCGGGTATATTAAAGAAAATAGAATCGATCACATAGGGCTGATTGCGCTCTATGGTGTAGATGCTGGACACCATTTTGTACGTTTCCTCAGAGGTGTGGCTTACTTTGGCATTGAAGTAGCCTTTCGTCTCCATATAGTTCTGGATCTTGCGGACAGTTTCATTTTCTTTGGCGGTGTCATATATCGCTAATGGCTCTCCCATACGCATTCCGAAATTGCCTTCCTTGATGTTTCGGTGCTGTTTGTTCACCTTTTTGTTCATCTTGTCTCGCAAGTTTTCCTTCTTCTTTTCCTTGTCGGTCTTGGCTATTTTTTTAGTGAATTTGGTCTGTATTTTCACTTTTTTTTGTTCGTATTTTAGCGAATCATAGCGTTTCAGTCCGCCTTGATACAGATCTACATAGGGAGACCAAGGAATAAAAAGGATCTTCCGGTTGGGTTTGTAGGCATAGAGGGATTCGATTTCGTCTTTGTCCAACTTCTCCGCACCGTCGAGCTTTTGCTCTACGAGTAAGTTTTTGCCTGCTGGCAAATACCTGCGCCCCATGCAGCCCGTCAATAGGAAAAACATGGCCATAAGTATGGGCCCATATGAAAGTTTGAAGTTGTTGATGTTTTTCTCTGTCTAGTCGATTGTCGATGGCCTTGATTTACTGATTATCCATTAAGTTTGGAAAAATATCAGCTGTCGGTTTTAGATCGCCTTTGAATGCCGCGCAAAAGCTAATCTTTGATAAATAAAGCACAACAATTGATGATTTCAAATCGAGAGTCAAAATTCATTAAATCCCTACAATTAAAAAAATTCAGACAGCTGGAAAATCAGTTTGTAGTAGAGGGTGCCAAAAATGTGCTTGAACTGCTCCAGTCTAATCTAGAGATTGTAAATGTATACGCTACCAAGGACTTTCAAGACAAACATAGCGTAGAACTCAGTCAGGTTTCTTCTTTAGTAGTGGAAGCCAAGGCAGCTGAGCTCAGCAAAGTGGGTACGTTCACCAATAATAATTCGGTGTTGGCGATAGCCAAAATACCTGTAGCTATTGAGATAGACTCATCTCAGTCTATTTTGGCATTTGATCGTATCAAAGATCCAGGTAATTTAGGGACTGTCATCCGAATCGCAGATTGGTATGGGTTTAAGCAAATCGTGTGTTCACCAGAGTCGGTCGATTGCTACAATCCCAAAGTAATTTCCGCTACTATGGGATCGTTTGCGCGGGTGCGTGTACACTACACGTCACTAGCGGGCTTGCTACCTACTGCCCAGCATGTGTATGGGACTACCCTTCAGGGCGACAACATCCATCAGCTCAAGTTTCAGGAGCCAGCCATCGTAGTCTTTGGCAATGAATCCGAAGGCTTGCATGAAGAGTTGAAACAATACCTTACCCAAGAAGTCTTTATCCCCGGCTATGGTGAAGCAGAGTCCTTGAATGTGGCAGTGTCCACAGCTGTGTTTTGTGATAATTTTAGGCGATTATTGAAGAGGTAGGCTTGGTGGATTTGCTCCCGTTCATCCTGCTATATTCTACTTCCCTAACCGAGCAATGATACAAATTTTTTGATCAACTCATTGGAAGTGCTTTCTTTCCAAATCAGGGAGAGATAAGTGATTTGCTTTACATTTTTCAATTCAATGAATTTGATGTCGAGGTCAAAACCATGCTGTAGGGAGGTGGGAACGATGGCTACTCCGAGCCCATTCTCAACCAGTCGAAAGATGGTGTTGGCGTGTACCGACTTGTGGGATATCTTTGGCGCAAAGCCATGATCGTCGAAAATACTCATCACCTTGTTGTAATACGTACGGCTGTAGTCGCTAGAAAACAGGATGAAATTCTCTTGTGCAAATTGACTCAAGTCTTTGAAATTTTGCGTGTCGATTGGATGTGCTTTGGGTAGCACAATTGAGAAATTATCTTTGAATATCTGCCTAGAAGCAATGCCATCAGGCGCTTGCTTAGCACGAATAAATCCGATGTCGAGCTTGTTGTGCTCGATAGCAAAAATTTGATCTTCATTCGACATCTCTTCCAGAGAGGTGTGGATTTTAGGAAATTGCTCTTTCAGTTTCAGTAGCAAGCGCGGAATCACGGCCTGCATGGCCGATCCTACAAAGCCGATATTTAATTCGCCTTCTTCCCCTTTGTCTATCAGCTTGATTGATCGTTTGATAGACTCTAGTTGATTCAAAAGGTTGGAACTTTCATCATAGAGGTATTTGCCAGCATCGGTCAGCTCTACAGTTCGTTTATTTCGGATAAAGAGCTGTACGCCCAGTTCGTCTTCGAGTTGTTTGATCTGCCTGCTGAGGCCAGGCTGCGTGATAAACAACCTTTCAGAGGCTTTTCGGAAATGTAATTCCTGTGCTACAATCATGAAATAGCGCAAGTGCCGGAACTCTATTTGATTACTCATGGTTATCAATTGTTGATCTACAAAGTATTTTCAGTAATCAAAATTAGCCTTTAATATTGTTTCGTAAATGAAAACATAGACTTTTTCATTTATGAGGAATTAGTAAAAACGTTATGTTTTTGTAGCTCCTTAATAGCAACAACCCAATTGATAAACCAATAGATCATGCCGATTTTCAATTATGGAATTGATCATTTGACCCCAGGAGTAGCGATCGATATTGCCGAAGGCCGCATGATAGGAGTACTGAATGAGGAGGCCATCCAAAAGATTTTGGCCAGTCGCCAAAATGTACTTGATATCACCGAACAGGAAAAGATCGTGTACGGAGTCAATACAGGCTTTGGCTCGTTGTGTACCACTATCATTTCCAAGGCCGATACAGGCCGATTACAGGAAAACATCCTACGTAGCCATAGTGTGGGGGTAGGTGCAGAAACGCCGCTAGATGTGGCTAAACTTATGATGATTCTGAAAGTGCATGCTCTCTCCAAGGGCTACTCTGGTGTGGCACTCGAAACTTTGGAACGTATCATCTGGCATATTGAAAACGACTTCATTTCTTATGTGCCGCAGCAGGGTTCTGTGGGAGCATCTGGAGATTTGGCGCCATTGGCTCATTTGTTTTTGCCTCTGATAGGCGAAGGCAAAGTATGGAAAAATAAAAAGTGGATCAGCACACAAGAGCTCTTTCAGCAAGAAAACAAAGCTCCTCTGGCGCTAGGCCCGAAAGAAGGTTTGGCGCTGATCAATGGCACACAGTTTATAGCGGCTTATGCACTCAAGGGGTTTGTAAGGATGGCCAACTGTCTGGATACGGCAGACATCATAGGAGCCATGAGTTTGGAGACACTCAAAGGGTCGATGAAACCTTTTGATAAGGAACTTCATCAGATCAGACCCTATCAAGGGTCTATCTATGTGGCTGATCGCTTGGAGAAACTGGTGGAAGGTTCTGAGATTATCAATTCTCATCAAAACTGTAGCAGGGTGCAAGATCCATACTCGTTGCGTTGTATGCCACAGGTGCACGGTGCCTCTCGCAATGCTTGGCTACACCTCAAAGAAATGCTGACCATCGAGCTAAACTCTGTGACGGACAACCCCATCATTTGTAGTGTAGACAAGACCATCAGTGGAGGCAATTTTCACGGGCAGCCTATGGCGATGCCGATTGATTATGCTTCGCTGGCTTCCGCCGAAATCGGCAATATTTCAGATCGAAGAGTGTACCTTATGCTAGAAGGAGATGTGGAGGGGTTGCCTGCTTTGCTGATGAACAACACTGGATTGAATTCAGGGTTCATGATTCCTCAATACACCTCAGCGGCCTTGGTTAGTGAAAATAAAGGCCTTTGTTTCCCTTCGAGTGCTGATAGTGTACCTACTTCTCTAGGGCAAGAAGATCATGTCAGTATGGGGTCTATCGGTGGCCGAAAGCTCAATACTATTTTGGACAACCTAGAGAATATCTTGGGAATAGAATTGTTCTGTTCTGCACAAGGGTTTGACTATAGAAAACCCTTAAAATCAAGTGCGATTTTGGAAGAAGTACATGCACACATCAGGGAGCATATCAGCTTTGCTACTGAAGATAGGATCTTTGGCGACGATATGGCTAGAGCCACTGAGCTGATTAGAAATAAAGAAATAGTAGCTGTAGCGAATGGTGCAGCGGATCGACATCACATCAACTTGTACAATCATGAAGTATTCGGAATTTATTAATCAATACGCAGCGCACCCTTACTACAAAGCACCTACGGGCGCTCAGCTGCATGCCAAATCTTGGCAGACAGAAGCCGCTCTTCGTATGCTGCTCAATAATCTGGATGCTGAAGTGGCCGAAGATCCTGCTGAGCTGGTGGTCTATGGTGGTACAGGTCAGGCGGCCCGAAACGTAGAGTCGCTGCACAAAATCATTGAGCTACTACTCAAACTAGAAATAGACGAAAGCCTACTGGTGCAATCAGGCAAACCTGTGGGTATTGTACGTACGCATGCCGAAGCACCTAGGGTCTTGATCGCCAATTCCAATTTGGTGCCTGCTTGGGCTAACTGGGAGCATTTTCAGTCACTTAAAGAACGAGGCCTAATGATGTATGGTCAGATGACGGCTGGCAGTTGGATATATATCGGTTCTCAGGGGATTCTACAAGGTACGTACGAGACTTTTGTGGCCTGCGGAGAAAAACATTTTGGCGGAAGCCTAAAAGGGAAACTGGTGGTGACAGCAGGCCTGGGAGGTATGGGGGGTGCACAGCCATTAGCAGCGACCATGGCAGGGGCTACCTTTCTAGGGGCGGATATAGACCCTGCTCGCATTCAGAAAAGATTAGGTACGAAATACATCGATAGGATGACCCACGATTACGAAGAAGCACGTGATTGGGTGATGGAAGCTAAGGCCAAAGGTGAAAACCTGTCTGTAGGGCTAGTCGCTGATGCAGGAGATATGCTGGAACGATTGATAGCAGATGGTATTGTGCCTGAGGTGCTGACAGATCAGACGTCGGCTCATGATCCTGTATTTGGCTATGTACCCAACGGGCTGACACTAAAGGAGGCTGCCGTGCTGAGAAAAACGGATCAGGAAAAATATAAGACGCTTTCGCTAAAAAGTATGGCGAGACATGTGGGCTTGATGCTCGATTTGCAGAAAAAGGGTAGTAAGACGTTCGACTATGGTAATAATATTCGAGCGTTTGCCAAGCAAGGAGGAGAACCCAATGCTTTCGATTTTAATGGGTTTGTTCCAGAGTATGTGCGTCCATTATTTTGCGAAGGCAAGGGGCCGTTTAGATGGGCGGCCTTGTCGGGAGATCCTGAAGATATCTATGAGACGGATCAGGCCTTGATGGAGGCATTTCCAGAAAACAAACACATGATCAACTGGTTGCAACAGGCACAGCAAAAAGTGGCTTTTCAAGGCTTGCCTTGTAGGATTTGCTGGTTGGGTATGGGTGAACGAGAAAAAGCGGGGCTGATATTCAATGATTTGGTGAAAACAGGGAAGGTGAAAGCGCCTATTGTGATTGGTCGAGATCATTTGGATTGTGGCTCAGTAGCTTCACCAAATCGAGAAACGGAAGGCATGAAGGATGGTACGGATGCTGTTTCTGATTGGCCTTTACTCAATTTGATGTCGAATGCTACGGGTGGAGCTACCTGGATATCCTTTCACCATGGTGGAGGAGTAGGGATGGGGTATTCGCAGCATGCAGGGATGGTGGTGTTGGCAGATGGGACCGATCGGGCAGAGCAATGCTTGCGTCGTGTGCTGCACAATGATCCAGCCATGGGCATTTTTCGCCATCATGATGCTGGGTATGAACAAGCCTCAAAGTTTGCCGACGACTTCGATTTGAATGTTTGGAAGTAAATAATCAAAGAGGTTGCTTCGAGTAATCTCTTTATTTAAAGCTAGTATTAGCTATCTTCGAGTCTACTCGCTAATACCCAGTACTAAAAAATAAGTATGCAGATCAAAGCCCATGTAGCTCTAATCGAGAAGTTTTATACCGCATTTAGTCAAAAGGATGCTAAGACGATGGCGGCATGTTATCATCAAGACTTGGCATTTGAAGATCCCGCTTTTGGCGTATTGAATCACAGACAAGCTTGTGCAATGTGGGTGATGTTGCTCAGTGGCAGTAGTGATATTGAGATCTCTTTCAAAAATGTTTGGTCAGAAAATGAATTTGGAGGGGTGGACTGGGAGGCCAAGTATCTGTTTTCTAAAACAGGCAGAAAAGTACACAACGTGATAGATGCCAAATTTGAATTTAAAGATGGTTTGATTGTCGGCCATAGAGATCACTTCGATTTTTATAAGTGGAGCCGTATGGCGCTAGGTATGTCAGGGGTGTTGCTAGGTTGGACTGGTTTTTTGCACCGAAAAGTTCAAGCGCAGTGTGCACAGTTGCTATCTAAGCATATGGCGGAGCATTGCTAGTCCTTTTTTTCCTCTTTCCCAAAATGAATTTCCCCATTCTTAGACAGCAGAATGGCTAGTGGACGTGTGTTTTCGAATTGTCCAAAAATAATGATCAATGTCGCTGTGATTGGTACGGATAGGATCATGCCGACGACTCCCCACATAAAACCCCAAAGCGTAAGGCTAAGTAGTACTACGAGCGGGCTGATGTTGAGCCGACTGCCCATGAGACGTGGGTCTAGGACATTGCCTACGAGTACTTGTATGCTGCCTACAGCTATCAGTACTGTTAGGGCTACACTGGTTTCTCCATATTGAATCAACCCAAACAAGGCTGGAAATACAGTGGCTACCACAGATCCTACAGAAGGGATGAAGTTGAACAAGAAAATAAGGAATGCCCACAAGGCAGGGAGTTCAATGCCAATGATGAGTAGGGCGAAATAACTGATCAATCCAGTGAGAAAACTGGTAAAGATCTTTACGGAAATATAGTCGTCGAAGAGGTTGGTTACAGCTTCTACTGTTCCGTATATGTTGCTGCCCGCTACAGTGGTTTTCAGTACTTTTTGTATTTTTTTTTGGAAAAGGGTCTCTTCTAGAAGGAGAAAAACCACATAAATTAAAATGATAATAAACTGACCGATAATGCCTGCAAAAGATCCTGCATAGCCCATGATACTGGATTTGTATTCTGAGATGAGTGCCATATAGGTTTCGTCCAAATTGTCTATTCCGATAAGGTCTCCCACATTGAGCAAAGCACGACTGATGTTGTCACTATACATAGGGATGTTGTTGGTCAGGTGTTGAATGTTGGTGCTTATGATTTTTCCAATGGAGTAAATCAATAAAAAAACGGTGGCGGTACTTATGGAGGTGACTAACCATTTGGGCAGTTGGTACTTGCCAATCTTGATTTTGCTTACCAGATCTCTCAATTTTTTTACAACGTACCAGATCAGTATGGCAATAGAAAATACTTTCAAAAAATTTTGGAAGTACATCAGGGTGCCTATTGTACCTGCGACTACGATCATCCAATAGGCAACATTGGCTAGTTTGAGTTCTTTGCTTTGTTCCATTAAGTTTAAAGTTAGAGAAATTGACAGCTTTCGCTATCGCATTTTGGCTCTTTTGGTGAGATAGGTACTGAGTATTTTGTCAAATCCGCCTTTGATGTCTGCATCCACAAAGTCAATTTTAAGTTGGGAGCATTTCAGGAAGATATTTTTGAAAGCTTCGTCCATCTGTTGCTTATACACTTTTTTGATTTCTGTAGGGGTCAGTTTTACCACCTGACCTGTTTCTAAATCTTCAAATCGATAAGGGCGATCTTCAAATTCAAAATTGAGTTCGGTTGCTTTGTCATTGACATGAAAAAGTAACACTTCGTGTTTGTTGTGCTTCAGGTGATTCAACGCAGAGAAGATTTCTTCTTGGTTGGTTTCGTTTTGTAGCATATCGGAAAATATGACTACGAGGGAGCGTTTGGGTATTTTTTCTGCTACTTCATGGAGTACTTGCGCCACATTGGTTTTTTGTTGTATAGCTGGCTGGTCAAATAGTCGTTGATAGTGTTTAAGCAAGTTGTGCAAGTGTGTGGAGGTAGATTTGGCGTCGGATTGGAAGTCTATTTTTTCACCGAAAGTAAAAAGGCCAACAGCATCTCGTTGCTTCTGTAGCAAAAAGGAAATCGCAGCACCTGCCAGTATCGAAAATTTGATTTTGCCATATTCGGGCTTGGGGTAGTACATAGAAGATGAGGCATCCAGTACCATATAGCACCTAAGGTTAGTCTCTTCTTCGTATCTTTTAGTGTATAGTCGGTCGGTCTTGGCATATACTTTCCAGTCGATGTGGCGTGTACTTTCACCATAGTTGTAGAGTCTGTGTTCTGCAAATTCTACCGAAAACCCATGGTAAGGAGATTTGTGCAATCCAGTAATGAAGCCTTCCACCAGTTGCTTTGCCAAAAGCTCTACATTGGCATACTCTTTTAGTTTATTGATGTCGATATCTAGCTTCACTTTTTATTGATTTGTATGGTCTACGCATGCAAGATAGAAATGATCGGCTTTGTTGCCAATATTATAATTCCAAAGCGCTTTTGAGTATAAATTTTTAATGGAAAAATGGGTCAGGGTTAATCTAGCCTATAATATATGTAGTCATTTGCTTTTGTGAAAAAAAAAAGATTATATTTAAAGCTTTTAAAGAATTTTATTGATCATCAAAATCTAAATTCTAGCAACTTAAACATACCGATTAAAGTGGAAGATCATAAGGATAACGACAGAGCAGAAATATATTCTGAGAGAGTAAGAGCCGGGAAAAGAACCTACTTTTTTGATGTAAAGTCCACACGTTCAAACGACTATTATTTGACGATTACCGAAAGCAAAAGGCGCTATAAGGATGATGGATATTTCTATGAGAAACACAAAATATTCTTGTACAAAGAAGACTTCAATAAATTTGTACAGGCACTCAACGATACAGTCAATCATGTAAAAACAGAGCTAATGCCTGAGGTTGATTTCGAACAATTTGACAGAGAAAAAGAAGAAAATGAGGAGGGTGTTGTCACAGTCAACTCCAGCGATGACAGTGAATTGAAATGGGATTGATACATTTCTTGATAGAAGAATCTAAAAAGCTCTTGGGTACTCCTAGAGCTTTTTCTATTTTTAGGCCATGATCAGAAGAACACTTGTTTTTATCGTAGTATTTGTCGCGTTGTTTGTATTCTGCGCCTGGCTATTCAGCGACATTTTCATATACCTGTGTATCTCTATCGTACTGGCTACTATCTTAAGACCGCTGACCAATTTGATTAGTAGGACATATATTTTTCGGGTGAGATTGCCGCGAGTGTTGGCTATCTTGATGTCGTATTGTGTAGTTGTGGGCGTGGTCTTTTCATTTGTCTTATTATTTATTCCACTTATTGTAGAACAGGTTAACGTGCTTTCTAGAGTGAGCTTTGATGAAGTGTATTCCAATCTCTCCCAACCCTTAGTCTCCATCGAAAACTTCCTGATAGACTATCAGCTGGTGAGTGAAGACGAACACAGTTTGACTGAGACCATACGTTCGAGTGTCTTTGAATTTGTGAGTCACCTCAACTTTAGAAATATCATCAATAACTTATTGACTTTTACGGGTGGTTTCTTTGTCAGTGTTTTAGCGATTGCTTTCATTACCTTTTTTCTCTTGTTGGAAAATGGACTTTTGAGTCGTCGACTGATCGCCATTGTGCCCAATCAATATTTTGAGTTGTTTATTTCCGCCATTCATAAGATAGAGCATTTGTTGTCCAACTATCTAATCGGGCTCACCTTACAGATGATGGCGATCTTTTCCATCGCAGGACTAGGACTCTCTATTTTGGGAGTAAAGTATGCGTTGACGGTAGCTGTTTTTGCGGCTGTAGCTAATTTGATACCCTATATGGGGCCATTGCTAGGGGCTAGTTTTGGTATAGTTGTAGGACTTTCTACTAGCGGACATTTTGCACTTGATCAAACCACCGTGATTCTTATTTTAAAAATAGCATCTGTATTTGCTGTTGTGCAAGCCGCAGACAATGTACTGCTACAGCCGCTTATCTTTTCAAAAAGCGTAAAGGCACATCCATTAGAGATTTTTGTTGTTATCTTTGCGGCCGCAAGTTTAGCGGGTATTCCGGGTATGATTGCCGCCATTCCTGTATACACGATTATACGTGTTTCGGTAATGGAAATTCGTGACGGATTCAAGAGCTACAGAATTTTTCAAGTTTCAAAAAATATTATATAAATGGGATTGCAATGCGGGATTGTGGGTTTGCCTAACGTAGGTAAATCAACCCTTTTTAATGCATTATCAAATGCAAAGGCAGAGGCTGCCAATTTTCCTTTCTGTACCATAGAACCCAATGTAGGGGTGATCTCCGTGCCAGACGAGCGACTCGGGGTTCTAGAGAAGTTGGTCAATCCTCAGAAAGTATTGCCCACCGTCATGGAGTTTGTCGACATTGCAGGGCTCGTCAAAGGAGCCAGTAAGGGAGAAGGACTTGGGAATAAATTCTTGGCTAATATCAGAGAAGTGGATGCCATCGTTCACGTGACTCGCTGCTTCAACGACGACAATATTGTGCACGTGGATGGAGTAGTCAATCCAGTCGCAGATAAAGAAGTAATCGATACCGAACTTCAATTGAAAGACTTAGAGTCGATCGATAAGAAAATATTAAAGATAGCCAAGCAAGCTAAATCAGGCGATGCAAAGTCTAAGGCGCTGCTCACTATTTTAGAAGAATATAAAGCCTTGTTGGAATCGGGTAAAAACGCTAGGTCTCTAGAATTAACCCCTGATAGAAAGGAAGCGATTAGTGATTTGCAACTACTTACAGTAAAGCCTGTGATCTATGTAGCCAATGTGGAAGAAAATTCAATCCTGACAGGTAATGCGCATGTAGAAGCATTGAAGGCCTCAGTGGCAGACGAAGACGCACAAGTGGTCATGGTTAGTGCAGCTATCGAATCTCAAATTGCCGAGTTTGATGATGCAGAAGAAAAAGAAATGTTCTTAGGGGAGTATGGATTGAAGGAATCTGGTTTGGATAAACTTATTCGTGCAGCCTATGAATTATTAGACCTAATTACCTATTTCACTGCAGGAGTGACTGAAGTGAGAGCTTGGACAATCAAAAAAGGTTGGAAAGCACCACAGGCAGCAGGCGTTATTCATACAGACTTTGAAAGAGGCTTTATCAAAGCGGAGGTCATTAAAATTCCAGATTACGTGCAGTACGGATCTGAAGCCGGGTGTAAAGAGGCTGGTAAGCTAGCCATCGAGGGCAAGGAGTATGTAGTGAAGGATGGAGACGTGATGCATTTTAGATTTAATGTCTAATGAGATCAAACCTCTAAGGGTTAAAAACTACGTAGTTTCTCATTTTTAAGGGTTTTTGGTATGAATTGGATGCAATTCTTCGTTATTTTGCAGCCTTAAAAATTAACATTAGACCCACCGATTTAATTTTTAAAAACAAACTTACAACGTAAATAGCAGCGATTATGGCACTGGATCTTGATATGCTAAAAAAGCATTACAACGATTACATCGAGGAGATTGAAGAACGAAAAGGACAAGGGCTTAACCCCAAGCCAATAGAAGGCGCTGAATTGACAAGTGCAATTATTGCGCAAATCAAAGATTCAGGCAACGAACATAGAGAAGATTCTCTTAATTTCTTTATTTACAACACATTGCCTGGTACAACAAGCGCAGCTGGCGTAAAGGCAGAATTTCTGAAGGAGATCATTCTTGGTGAGTCTGTAGTTGAAGAAATTACTCCAACCTTTGCTTTTGAGCTTTTGTCGCACATGAAAGGCGGCCCTTCGATAAAGGTGTTGCTGGATTTGGCATTGGGTGAAAATGCAGCGATTGCCAAAGAAGCTGCGGAGGTGCTTAAGACACAAGTATTTTTATACGATGCAGATATGGCACGTCTGGAGGATGCCTACAAGGGAGGAAACGCCATCGCTAAGGATTTATTAGAAAGTTATGTTAAAGCGGAATTTTTCACCAAACTACCAGAAGTAGAAGAGAAAATAGAAATCGTTACTTTTATCGCAGGTGAAGGAGATATTTCTACGGATTTGCTATCTCCAGGTGCAGATGCACACTCTCGGTCAGATCGGGAATTGCACGGTCAGTGTATCTTTGAGCACAATAAAGACATGCAAAAAGAGCTTTCAGCTTTAAAAGCTCAACACCCTGATAAGCGAGTGATGCTGATCGCTGAAAAAGGTACCATGGGTGTGGGGTCTTCGAGAATGTCTGGTGTAAACAACGTGGCATTGTGGACAGGCGTGCAAGCTAGCCCTTATGTGCCATTTATCAATATTGCACCAGTGATTGCTGGTACCAACGGTATTTCACCAATTTTCTTAACTACTGTAGGAGTAACTGGTGGTATCGGGATTGATTTGAAAAACTGGGTAAAGAAAACAGATGCAGACGGCAATGTCGTAGTAGATGCTAATGGAGAACCCGTATTAGAAGAGGCATATGCTGTAGCCACAGGTACAGTCTTTACAATTAATACAAAAGACAAGAAATTGTATAAAGGAGATCAAGCAGTAATGGATATTTCTGCTTCGTTGACTCCTCAAAAAGTAGAGTTTATTAAGGCAGGGGGGTCATACGCCGTGGTCTTTGGAAAGAAACTACAAACATTTGCCGCCAAGACTTTAGGGGTTGAAGTACCTACGGTATTTGCTCCTTCAAAAGAAATCTCTATTGAAGGACAAGGCTTGACAGCAGTAGAGAAGATTTTCAATAAAAATGCAGTTGGAACAACGCCAGGCAAGATCTTGCATACAGGTTCTGATGTACGTGTTGAAGTAAACATCGTAGGATCTCAAGATACAACAGGATTGATGACTTCACAGGAGTTAGAGGCAATGGCTGCTACAACCATTTCTCCTATTGTTGACGGTGCTTACCAATCAGGCTGTCATACAGCTTCAGTTTGGGATAATAAATCTAAAGCCAATATCCCAAGGTTGATGAAATTCATGAACGATTTTGGTTTGATTACAGCACGTGATCCGAAAGGCGTTTATCCAGCGATGACTGATGTGATTCACAAAGTACTGAATGATATTACCGTAAGTGATTGGGATATCATTATAGGAGGAGACTCCCATACGCGTATGTCAAAGGGGGTTGCATTTGGGGCTGACTCTGGTACAGTTGCTTTAGCACTAGCTACAGGAGAGGCGACGATGCCAATTCCAGCCTCTGTGAAGGTGACATTTAAAGGTGAGATGAAGAGCTACATGGATTTTCGCGACGTGGTGCATGCCACACAACAGCAGATGTTGAAGCAGTTTGGCGGAGAAAATGTATTTCAAGGGAGAATAATCGAGGTTCATATCGGAACTTTGACTGCCGATCAAGCATTTACTTTTACAGATTGGACTGCAGAGATGAAGGCCAAAGCGTCTATCTGCATCTCAGAGGATGAGACTTTAATCGAATCATTGGAGATCGCTAAGTCTAGGATCCAAATCATGATAGATAAAGGAATGGACAATAAAAATGCTGTTCTTCAGGGATTGATCGACAAAGCGAATAAGAGAATTGAGGAGATTAGATCAGGTGAAAAACCAGCATTGACTCCAGATGCTAATGCAAAATATTTCGCAGAGGTAGTTGTTGATTTGAATGAAATCATTGAACCAATGATTGCTGACCCTGACGTAAACAATGCAGACGTGTCTAAACGCTATACACACGATACCATCCGACCACTTTCTTATTACGGTGGTGATAAGAAGGTAGATTTGGGATTCATCGGGTCTTGTATGGTGCACAAAGGGGATATGAAGATTTTGGCACAAATGCTGAAAAACATTGAGTCGCAGCAAGGAAAGGTGGCTTTCAATGCTCCTTTGGTTGTTGCTCCTCCCACCTACAACATCGTAGATGAATTGAAAGCGGAAGGCGATTGGGAAGTATTGCAAAAGTATTCAGGCTTCGAATTTGATGACAATGCACCAAAAGGTGCTGCTCGTACTAAGTATGAGAATATGTTGTATTTAGAACGCCCTGGGTGTAATCTCTGTATGGGTAATCAGGAAAAAGCCGAGCCAGGAGATACGGTTATGGCTACTTCTACTCGTTTGTTCCAAGGAAGAGTAGTGAAGGATTCCAATGAGAAAAAAGGAGAATCATTACTTTCATCTACGCCAGTAGTCGTACTCTCTACAGTGTTGGGAAGGACGCCTAATCTGTCAGAATACGAAGCCGCAGTGCAGGGTATTGACTTGACTAAGTTTAAGCCATCTGGCAAGCTATTGGTGAAGTAAGGGGCAGATATTGATTGTAGGTAAAAAGCTCGTTTCGTATATCGGAACGAGCTTTTTATTTATCCGCTCTCGTAGTTATATTCATAACTACTTTAATAAGATCACGTTTAACCTTAACTTAGAGTATTATACATAAAGTAAAAAAATACGTGCTATGGCATTTGATATCGATATGATTAAAAGGGTTTACGCTACTATGGGAGAGCGTATCTCTAAAGCCAAAAAAATGACGGGCAAACCGTTGACGTTGGCAGAAAAAATATTATACACACACCTATATGATGGGCAGCCTACTGAGACCTATAAAAGAGGAGAGTCTTATGTGGATTTTGCGCCAGACAGAATAGCCTGTCAGGATGCTACTGCACAGATGGCTTTGCTACAGTTCATGCAGGCAGGCAAGGCAAAAGTAGCAGTTCCTACCACGGTTCATTGTGATCACCTGATTCAAGCCAAAGTAGGTGCTACCGAGGATTTGCAAAATGCCATCAACACTTCTAATGAAGTATTCAACTTCTTGGATTCAGTTTCTAACAAATACGGTATAGGTTTTTGGAAACCAGGAGCAGGTATCATTCATCAGGTAGTATTGGAGAATTATGCCTTTCCAGGAGGAATGATGATTGGTACGGATTCTCATACTGTAAATGCAGGAGGACTGGGTATGGTCGCTGTAGGTGTAGGAGGAGCAGATGCCGTAGATGTTATGGCGGGCATGGCTTGGGAATTGAAATTCCCTAAACTGATCGGAGTAAAACTTACGGGGGAGTTGAATGGATGGTCATCTGCCAAAGATGTGATTCTGAAAGTAGCAGGTATTCTAACCGTAAAAGGGGGGACAGGTGCGATTGTAGAATACTTTGGCGAAGGAGCTAAAAACCTGTCTTGTACAGGGAAAGGAACCATCTGTAACATGGGTGCTGAAATAGGAGCAACGACTTCTACTTTCGGATACGATGAATCCATGGAAAGATATTTAAGGGCTACAGGTAGAGCCGAAGTGGCTGATTTGGCTAATGAAATCAAGGAACACTTGACTGGTGATGAAGAAGTGTACGCCAATCCAGAACAATATTTCGATCAAGTGATTGAGATCGATTTGTCTACTTTGGCTCCTCATGTAAATGGCCCATTTACGCCAGATTTGGCCACGCCAATTAGCGAAATGAAAGCCAAAGCGGAGGTTAATGGATGGCCCACAAAAGTAGAATGGGGACTGATTGGGTCATGTACCAACTCTTCTTACGAAGATATGTCTAGAGCAGCGTCTATTGTAGAGCAAGCTGTAGCGCATGGGATCAAACCAAAAGCGGAATTTGGAATTAATCCTGGTTCTGAGCAAGTAAGGTATACTATCGAAAGAGACGGTATTATTGAGACTTTTGAGAAAATGGGTACCAAGGTGTTTACAAACGCTTGTGGCCCCTGTATCGGACAATGGGCGAGAACAGGCGCTGAAAAAGGGGAGAAAAATACAATCGTTCACTCTTTCAATAGAAATTTTGCAAAAAGAGCGGATGGCAATCCAAACACGCATGCATTTGTGACCTCGCCAGAAATGGTAGCTGCTATAGCTATATCGGGAGATCTAGGGTTTAATCCAATTACGGATACTTTGACCAACGAAGCAGGAGAACCCGTAAAACTGAACCCGCCAAAAGGGGACGAATTGCCGACTAAGGGGTTTGATGTAGAAGATCCAGGCTACCAAGCACCAGCAGAAGATGGCACGGCGGTGCAAATTAGTGTGGCAGAAGATTCTAAAAGATTGCAGTTATTGGCTGGTTTTACCCCTTGGGATGGAGAAAACATTACAGGAGCAAAGCTGTTGATCAAAGCACAAGGAAAATGTACTACTGACCATATCTCTATGGCTGGGCCATGGCTGAGATTTAGAGGTCACTTGGATAATATCGCAGACAACACGTTGATCGGAGCAGTGAATGCTTTCAATGGAGAAACCGATCGCGTAAAGAGTCAATTGACTGGAGAATATGGATCAGTTCCGGCGACTCAGAGGGCTTACAAAGCCGCAGGTATCCCCACGATCGTAGTGGGTGATCAAAACTATGGCGAAGGGTCTTCTAGAGAGCACGCGGCAATGCAGCCAAGACATTTGGGTGTAAGGGCTGTATTGGTGAAGTCATTTGCTAGGATCCACGAAACAAACTTGAAAAAACAAGGAATGCTCGGGCTAACATTCGCAAATGAAGCAGATTATGACAAGATTCAAGAAGATGACACATTTGATTTTATCGATTTGAAGGATTTTGCTCCAGGAAAGCCTTTGACACTCGTAGCGAAGCATGCGGATGGTTCTGAAGATACAATTGTAACGAATCATACCTACAATGCTGGACAGATTGAGTGGTTCAAAGCTGGATCAGCTTTGAATTTGATCAAAACACAAAACAACGGATAATTGAAACGATGAAATCAGGTGGTTAGAAGCCAACTGAATCGATAATTATTTCGTAATTTTACATTGTATTCAAGAAAATAGTAAGCAACGGTTTCAGAGATGAGGCCGTTCTTTTTTATTATAAATCAAACAACATGAGTATATCATATTATACAGAAGCGGGGCTTCAGAAGTTGAAAGATGAACTGAACGAACTGAGGACTCACGGAAGAACGGATATTGCAAAGCAGATTGCAGAAGCAAGAGATAAAGGTGATTTGAGTGAAAATGCAGAGTATGATGCGGCAAAAGATGCTCAGGGTCTGCTAGAACTTAAAATCGCAAAATTGGAAGCAGTAGTGGGGAATGCTAGAGTCATAGACGAATCTCAAATAGATACCTCTAAAGCGTCTATACTTTCTACAGTAAAGATCAAAAACAAAAAGAACGGCATGGAAGTGAAATATACGCTCGTGGCCGAGGAAGAAGCAGACTTGAAATTGGGTAAAATCTCCGTAAAATCTCCGATTGGTAAAGGTCTGCTGGGTAAGAAAATAGGAGAAGTAGCAGTCGTGGAAGCACCCGCTGGAAATATTGAATTCGAAATTCTAGAAATAGGATTAGCCTAATCATGCCAAGCATATTCTGTAAAATTATTAGTCGAGAAATACCAGCACACATCGTTGCTGAAAATGATGACTATCTGGCATTTCTAGATATCAATCCTTTAGTAGAGGGACATTGTTTAGTGATTCCGAAGACGGAGGTTGATTATATCTATGACCTCTCAGATGACGTGCTTGCTGGTTTGCATTTGTTTGCAAAAAAAGTAGCGTTAGGGTTGAAAAAAGCCATTCCGTGCGAGCGGATTGGCATGAGTGTTATAGGGCTTGAAGTGCCTCATGCACATGTGCACTTGATCCCAATGAATACGATGGACGATATGAATTTTGCTCGTCCTAAGCTGAGATTAAGCACAAATGAATTGGCCACAACCGCCGCAACCATCAAGTCTGCCATAGAGATATAAATAGACCGAATGGTCCAAATAGAAAAAGTCATAACTTATACAGGGCATTCAGATGCCGTCTATACCCTAGAATGTGGCGTGGAGCCACATCAGTTTTATTCGGCTGGTGGCGATGGCAATATTGTAGAATGGGATCTCAATCAAACAGACGCAGGAAGGTTGATTGCCAAAGTGAATGCTTCGGTTTATTGTCTTCGGTTGGTCCCTGAGCGCCATTTACTCGTAGTTGCGCAGAATTACGAAGGGATTCACCTTATAGATGTCTTGTCTCACAAAGAAGTAGGTTCATTACGATTTACGGATTCAGCCATTTTTGATATGAAAGTGGTCGGTGACTTATTGCTAGTGGCGACTGGAGAGGGCAAATTGATCGTGATTGATTTGCCTAAACTTAAAGTGGTGCATGAACTGGAAATCTCTGATCAAAACTTACGAGATCTATTAATTACAAGCGACGGACATTGCCTAGTGGGATCTAGTGATGGATATATTAGAAAATATCGCATATCAGATTTTCAATTGGTTAAAGAAGTAGAAGCTCATAGCAATTCTGTTTTTACACTTTTACAAAAAGGAAATACCATCATAAGTGGAAGTAGAGACGCTCGGTTGAAGTTCTGGGATGCGACTACGCTTCTTGAAGACGAGTCGATCAATGCGCACATGTATGCGATTAACGACATTGCTGAACGAAAAGATGGTGCCTATTTGGCAACAGCCAGTATGGACAAAACCATTAAGGTATGGGATTACGCACAGCGCAAGCTGATCAAAGTGATAGATAAAGCAAGGCATCAAGGGCATTTGACGTCAGTGAATAAATTGCTCTGGATGGAGTATAAGGACTTTTTGATATCATGTAGCGATGACCGTTCTATTGGGGTATGGCGCATTGATATTAAAAAATAATGATTATTATTGCATATATAAGCCGCCCATTAAGTAAATAAACTACCAGTTTGTACGTAATGAATAAGCGTGTTAAGATTGCTAGGTGTAGAAAACTAGGAGTCAAGACAGCTTTGACAAGACATCTTTCGGATAAGGTGATTCAATCATAATTGATCCCTTTGGTGTTTATTTAAACGATCTATTAGACAGATGAAATCAGTTATTACGTGTTTGACCTTCATTAGAAGGATGAACCAAAGTATAGCGATAGGATCAACTCTGGTAATGCAGAGGTCTTTGAAAAGAAATTTGGACACATGAAAATTACTCCATTAGAAATTAGGCAAAAAACGTTCGAGAAAGCCTTTCGTGGGCTTGATAAGGACGAGGTAACGGCATTTTTATTATCCCTTTCACACGAATGGGAGCGGTTTCTTGACGAAAACAAGGAATTAAAACAACAGCGTGAAAAACTGGAAAAAGAAGTTCAAAAACTACGAGAAGTAGAAACGACTTTATTTAAGACGCTAAAAACAGCAGAAGATACTGGTGCTAATGTGATCGATCAGGCGAATCGTACAGCGGCACTTCACATGAAAGAGACGCAAATCAACGCAGATGCTATGATTAGTGATGCTAAAAATAAGGCGCGTACAATCATAGAAAAAGCCGAAATGGAAGCTCGAGAAGTCATGGAAGAAATGACTAATGAAGTGAAAGAACTCGAAGAAAGTTATCGTATTATCGAGAATCAAAGGGAAAATATCATTTCACAACTCAAGATACTTTCAGGTGATGTAATGTCTAAGGTGGATAATATCAAACTTCAGGAGTCTGGTATTGAAACACACGTGAAAAAGGTGAAGCAGTTGCTTCGTGAAACTTCTGAACGCGTGAGTAATCATTCGGATGAAAGCGTATCTAAAATAGATTCGATCAAACTTGATGAGGTGAAAGCTCCCGTGATCAAAACGGAACGAGTAGAAGAACCAAAGCAGGAAGACCCTGATCGGACGATCGTAAAGAAAAACTACATCTCAGAAGAGAATCCAATTGCCAGAAATATCCCTGCAGTACCTGCGCCAAAAACTAAGAAGGAAACAGTAGCAGACGGAGGCTTGTCTTTTTTTGATGAACTGGAAGATTAATCAATGACTATAATAAAGCTGGAGGGTTTGGACTTCTTTGCCCATCACGGGTATTATGAAGAAGAACGTAAGGTGGGAAATAAGTATACGGTAGATGTAGAGGTTGTTTTGGCTTCTACTACATTTACCGACGATGATTTGGATCATACGATCAATTACGAAGAAATCTATATGACCGTTTCGGCGATCATGTCTGTATCTACCAAACTATTAGAAACACTGGCCTCTGCCATATGCAGAGAATTGCTTTTGCAATTTCCATCAGTAGAGCAAGTTAATGCAGTGGTGAGTAAGCATAACCCTCCGATAAAAGGCGTATGCAATAAAGCTTCAGTTGCTATTTCTCAAAGCCGATAATTTCTTACCTCCTTCTTGCAACCTTCTTTAGTGATTCATCTCTTTGTGTTGTATCTATTACAATAGAAAGTCATGAAAAAACTATACATATACTCCCTCGCCTTGTTTGGGATCTTACTCTCATATGAAAGTATCGCGCAAAAACAGAAATTTTCTTACAATGAGACGTACCAAGTTTCTAATTCACCCACACTTAGTATCAGTTCTCAGGATGGAGATATTGACATATATCCATCTGATAAAAATGTGATAGAGGTGTTTTACATTGTCAAACAGAACAATGAGGTATTGGACATAACTTCAAGTCAATTAGAAGATGATTTTATAATTGAAATATCTTCAGGGGTCGACTATTTGAATATTTCTGTGAAGCAGCGATACGAGTACCGAATGATGGATTGGAGTGATCGCAAGAAAATCTCCTTCGAGATTTATACACCTTTCAAGACTTCATGTGATTTACTTTGTTCAGATGGAGATATCAAACTTCTTGGCTTGTCTGCAGATCAAAAATTGCGCAGTAGCGATGGAGATATTTCAGTAGATAAGGTAAAGGGCTCTGTGTATGCGAAGACGTCTGATGGTGATCTGCTAGTGCGAGAGATCGTAGGGAATGTGGAGCCGCTAACGAGTGATGGGGATGTGAAGTTGGTAAATATTACGGGAGATGTAGATGGACGAACCTCGGATGGAGATGTGGATATTCAAGGAGTTAAGGGGTTGGTATCAATGGTGACTAGTGATGGTGATATTAATGCAGAAGCCATAGTTGGAGATTTGAAACTTACTAGTAGTGATGGAGATATTCGCTTAACGCAATCTCGAGGAGCGATGATACTTAGCACTTCAGATGGCAACATATCCTTTAGAGATCTGGCAGGATCTCTGAAAGCACGTACTTCTGATGGGCAGGTCAAGGGTAATATGATTAGTTTGGACGGGGATTTAGAACTACGTACTTCTGATGGTAATATAGAAGTGGAAGTGCCTGCTGATTTAGGATTGAATTTACTCTTGAGAGGAGAATCAATACGTACCACGTTGAGGGGATTTTCAGGTGTGTCTAAAGATCATGTAGTAGATGGAGAGATAAATGGAGGAGGAATTCTTATCAACCTTCATGCATCGGACGGATATGTGACTTTGACTTACGAATAAGATTAAAAGAACTAAAGCTTCAGAAAAGGGTCTCTTGCAATATGCAAGAGACCCTTTTTTGTTCATTAATAATCTTCATTAAAATACAATGTTTGATAATTCTAATTATATATTTAGATAAGTCTAAAAATAATTGTAGATTTGCATGTAAAATAGATTAGAATACTAGAAATGAAGAAAATATTACTTCTTGGATTAATGTGGGGCATGCTGCTGCAAGGTTGTGAAGAGTTGCTACCAAGTGCTCCCGCTAGCAATGAAATATTGGATGGTCCAATCGAAGGCTTGTCGGCAGCTCAGATGCATACGTTTTTGGCAGGAGATGAGGCTTTTTCAGAAGTGTTTGTACCTGAGTCTGGCTTGGGGCCTTATTTTGTTACGTCTTCGTGTGTGACTTGTCATCCTGGGGATGGTAAAGGACACCCTTCTTCAGGCCTTACTAGGTTTGGTAAGTTTACCAATGGCAGTTTTGATCACATGCTGGCGCAAGGAGGGCCACAGTTACAGAATCATGCAATCCCTGGTTTTGAGGCAGAAACTATACCAGCAGAAGCTACTGGGATCACTGTTTTCCTAGCGCCTGCGGTTACAGGGATGGGGCTGCTAGAAGCAGTGCCCGATGCAGATATTTTGGCAAAAGCTGACCCTAATGACCTCGACTCAGATGGTATTTCAGGAGAACCAAATTATATCATACCTCCAGTTTTTTTCAAACCGAAAACTCATCATTTGGCAAATGCAGGTAGGTATATTGGTCGGTTTGGAAAGAAAGCGGGAGCGATCGATTTGCTAATGCAAACAGTAGGAGCATATAAACAAGACATGGGAATTACTTCTGATTTTGATTTAGAAGACCCGATCAATTTTAATGATTCAGAGATCGCTATAGGGCAAGTGGGAGACCCAGAAGTGTCTGCTTCAACAGTGAACCAAGTGGTGTTTTATTTGCAAACGCTCAAGCCACCGCTAAGGAGAAAGGCAGAGGATTCGGATGTCATAGAGGGGGAGATGCTGTTTGAACAAATTGGTTGTGCGACATGTCACTTGCCTACCATGACTAGTGGGCCTCATGCCGTGGAAGCCTTGGCCTATAAGACTTTTCACCCATATACAGACTTACTTATGCACGACATGGGGACAGATTTAGACGATGGTTATACAGAGGGGACAGCTATCACTTCTGAGTGGAAAACACCTGCGCTTTGGGGATTGGGGCTGTCTAAGAATGCACAGGGTGGGTTATACTTTCTGATGCATGACGGTCGAGCAGGGAGTATTGAAGAAGCCATCATGATGCATGGAGGTGAGGCTGCAGCTGCAGCTGAAAAATTTGAGGCGCTTGCTCAAGCCGACAGAGATTTTGTTGTTAGGTTTTTAGAATCACTTTAAAAAAATGGAACGCAGAGAGTTTATCCAAAAAAGTGGTGTAGCCTGCCTAGGAATCATAGTAGGTGGTGGTTTGCTATCGGCTTGCACCAAAGTGTATTATGCACAATATGTAGTGGAGGGTAGTCTGATCAAGGTGGCTAAGTCCGAGTTTTCAGATAGGTCTGCTGTAGTGATTCGAGATCATGGGTTGCCTGCTCCTATTTATGTAGTGAAAGACGGAGAAGTATATACCGCTGTCTTAATGTTGTGTACGCACTTGGGTTGTGAAATCACTCCGTTTGGACAAGAGTTGCACTGTCCATGTCATGGTAGTGAGTTTTCCAATACAGGGCAGGTGCTTGCTGGACCAGCAGAAAACCCGCTCAAAAAATTTAAAGTAGAAACCAAAAACGATTTTATCATCATTACCTGATAAGGGTGAAGTGACTTGTATTTTAATGAAAAACATCACCATATTATGTTGTCTAGTTGTGCTGATGAGTGAACAGGCAAGGGGGCAGGAATCAGACTCTTCGTCTTATACCAACTTAGAGGCTATATTCAATCGGCCGTTTATCTATGAGGCTCAGCGAGGGGTTTCATCGGCCTCCGTAGGGGGGTATGTAGAAGGCAATACCAACTATTTTAGTACAGATGGGGTGTCCGATGGGTTTAGTATGGAGCTTCGCCGGTTCAATATTTTCTTGTTTGCGGCTGTGCATGAGCGAATTAAATTTATATCCGAACTGGAATTTGAGCATGGTACAGAAGAAATAGCTCTAGAAACGGCTTTGTTGGATTTTGAAATTCATCCTGCTTTTGTGTTTCGAATGGGTATTTTATTGCCACCGATTGGATATTTCAATCAGAATCATGATAGTCCAAAGTGGGATTTTATAGATCGGCCTTTGGTTTCTACTCAGGTGATTCCGTCGACCTTGTCGGAAATGGGGTTTGGTTTTTATGGTAAAGTACCTGTAGGGCGGCACAAAATCACTTACGAATTATATCTTACCAATGGACTGAGTGATGGTATTATAGAGAATGCTAAAAATCGCACCTTTTTAGGTGCTGGCAAATCAGAAGAGATGTTTGCTGAAGATAATAATGGAACGCCTGCGCTTTCGAGTCGTTTTGCTTTTAGTGTACTGGATTTGGGTGAGTTTGGGGTGTCTGGCTACACAGGTATTTATAATACTTTCAAAATGGAAGGTGAATTTATCGATGAAAAGAGAAGGGTGAGTCTATTGGCTCTTGATTGTAATTTCAATTTGGCTAAGTTGAAGTTTGTAAGTGAGACGGCTTGGGTGTTTGTGCAGGTTCCAGATGATTATGGGCAGCAGTTTGGTCATCGCCAGTTTGGTATTCACCTAGATATGATTTATCCGATTATGAAGAGGGATTTTCTTGGGTGGGCAGGAGTGACTTTGAATTTGATTAACCGTTTGGAATATGTTGATTACAATTGGGATAATTTGGAATCTACAGGTACTAAGATTTATGATGAAACCTATGCGATAGTACCAGGTCTAAGTTTGAGGTTTTCGAGCAGTACTTTGCTTAGGTTCAATTATAGAAGGCAGTGGGATAGGGACTTTCTGGGCAACCCAGCCTCTAAGACAGCAGGTATTCAGTTTGGGTTTGCTAGCTATTTTTAGATAAAAAAATTGAGACCTGCCTTTAACACCCGTTTGGTGTACTAGAACAAGTCTCAATGTGCATAAGAAGAAAATTGATCTTTTGGTAATTGGATCGCCTTAAGAAGGACTTATCTAATTACCTTGTTATTGCCAAGGCTTGTAGTTTTTAGCTGCAGGGCCTTTTAGGCTAGTTCTTTGGGTATCTCTTTTGATCACTACCTTGTCTTTGTTGGTAGTGCTAGTTTCCCAAACTTTTTTGTTTTTTGCCTCTGGGCCTTTTACCACCTCCTTGTTGGCGTCTGTATAGACTACAATAGAAGGGCTGTCGTCTTGCCAAACTTTATAATTTTTTGCTTTAGGACCTTTGAGGTCATTTTTGCTTTGTGCCTGAGTCACTGCGCATACTGCTAAGCATACGGTGAGTGTAAATATTAGCTTTTTCATCGTGTAGTAATTTTGGTGTTTAACATCAAATTGACTGTCTGAATTACAAAGGCAAGATAGAGCCATTTTGAACCGCAGGAGGTCTATATAATTCCCTAAATTGCTCTCGGTATATTTACGGATATGCCCTCTAGTGGGTTTTAGGGCGCTTTTTCACGTGTTTATCGATAAGGGTATTTGTGGGTCTTCTTTTTGTCATAGCTCGGTTGAATTGCTAGTTTTTGGTTAAAAAAAAGACCTAAATATCATGAAAAAGCAAAAGCAATGTAGAAGGCGCTGTATTTTTCATCGCTCAGTATGATCAATGTTTTTTTAGCTGATTTTTATGGGGTGTATGTTTTGGAGGACAGGATATCCGCCAGAATGTTGTTTGCTAGGTACCTGGTCAGATGTATTTTATACGGCCTCTAGCTTCACAATGAAGGTTGTGCCGTGATCGGGTTTAGACTTCCATTCTAATTTGCCGCCAAGGAGCTCGGTGTATTTGGCTACGATGGACAAGCCAAGTCCTGTAGACCGTTCGCCCGCAGTAGGTTTGGCACTTAGGCGTTGAAATTTCTTAAACATCCGTTTTTGATCTTCTTCCGACAGCCCAGGGCCTCCATCAGTAAAATTGATAAAGTGGTATTTCTCTTTTGATTCTACGTTGATGGTGATGGATTGCCCTAGAGGTGAAAACTTGATGGCATTAGACAGTAAGTTTTCGAATACGTGAAACAGGTATTGCTCTAGTCCAAACACATAAGCTGATTGGTCTGTAGTTAGGTTGATTTTTATTTTTTTATCCTCAGCTTGTTTTCTGTAGTTGATTACCACTCGCTCTAATACATCACTTAAGTTGATTTTTCGGAAGTCATCAGTAGTTTTGGATTCAATGCGTTCTACATCAAGAATTCTAGTCACCATCTTATTGAGTCTTCGAGATTCGGAGGCGATATGTTCTATAGAGCTGATTTGACTTTTGTGAAGATTGTCGTCCATTTGCAGTAAACCAGCCAATGCGGTGATATTGTTGATCGGGGCTCGCAAGTCATGTGAAAGTATGCTTATGAAATTGTTTTTTTCTTCATCGAGTTCTAGGAGCTCATTGTTGCGTCGGCTGAGGAGCTCATTTTGATTTTCGATCATGCCTCGGTGGGCAGTTAGTATTTCGTTGGCTTTAGACTTGATTCTGTTTCTATTGAACAAGGCAAAGGCAAAAATTAAAGCAATAACAATACAAGCCAAGAGCATGTTGGTGACATAGGCTTGTCGTTGGATTTGTTTAGAGCGTTCGGAAAGCTCTTTGTCCACTAGTTCTTTTTCTTTGAGCAGGAGTACCATTTCTTCGTCTTCTCCCTTAGAGATACTCTCGATCAGGTCATAGACATCGTTGCCTAGGTATTTTTGGATTCCTTTGTTGCGGAGTACTTCATACTCAGGACTGCTCAGGTATTCGTTGATTGGGTTTTGCCAGTCGCTGCCTTTTTTGAAGATCACACAAAATCCCAGGCCTTTGATTGGTAGGATAGGCTGGCGTTTGATGGCTTTGTTTTGGTTTAATGCCAATAAATAATTTGGCAAATCCATGTAGCCAAAGCGCTCAGGTTGTTCTAGTATACCATTTAGGATATCATTACTAGACTGTTTGTATATGATATTGAAATCTATTTGATATTTATTTCGGATGTTTTTGAGGTATTGGTCGTAGGTGGTTTCTGCCACGGATACAGCAGTATGCTCGCTGAATACTTCTTTAAATTCTTCTATAGAATTGACCGTAGGGATATTTTTGTCAGATACCAGGACTTGAATGTCTGGGAAGTAGGGATTGGAAAAACCCACTTCTAAATCACGGTTTACTGTTCTTGAAATAATGTCAAGTCCAAACTCACCATTTTTAGGATTGTTTTTGATATGGCCAAACACATATTTAAAACTTTCTTGCGATTGCCAATTGAGATGGAGGCGGATGCCGTACTTATTCCAAAGGAAATACTTGAAGCCCACCATCATTTCATACTCTAACCCACGGAGGGAGCCATCGGCTTCTTCAATCAAAAAGGGCTCGGTGCTACGATAGTAAATGGTGACTGTGCCTTCTTTTTCTTTTTGTAGGGTTGTCCATGTCAAATCCGAGGCGGATACACTTGCTGAAATCAGGCAGTACAACGACGTAAAAAATAAACTTCTTATTACCCTCACCGCCCAAAGATAACCAATCTCTTTAGAGCTGAAATCATTGTTATATATTTTTGAAGCCGATTCAAATAATAGTAAAAAGAGGAAGTAAAACTTTCCAAATTTTAAATTATTGGAGTTTAACATATTAATTTTGTAGATTTAAAGCGGAGTGTACTTTAGCCGTAGTATTCGGTTTGCAGCTATATGGATAAGGAATCAAATGAAATACTAGGGGCCTTCGATGAATGGAAGGAAGAAAAATCTACTCAACACGACATGATTGAAGATGTAAAGAAAAAGAGCGAATTAGGAGCGGCATCGCAAGAGGTTAATAGCTTCGGTTTGTACAATAAAATATATAACGAGAATATTTTACTCATGTATAAAGGAGCCATCACATTCGACTTGGTGACTTCTGTGATAGAGACGCTCGATCGAAAGGTGAATATGACAGAGTCTGACAAAAAAGTACAGAAGCTGTTTTATAGTGCGGCAGTAGAGTGTGTGCATAATCTCTACCATCACATGGATGAAGTGAAAGGTCAATTTAGTGAGATCTCAGAACATGATGCGAAGTCTGGTTTGATCACTGTAATCGCCAAAGAAAAGTATTATAATATTATCACAGGCAATTTTATCCCTACTAAGCATACTTATGATTTGAAGGATAAAATAGAGGAGGTAAACAATACCGACAAAAACGGTTTGAGGACTTTATATAAAGAGACGCTCAGTAATGGTGAGTTTTCAGAAAAAGGAACTGCTGGCCTGGGACTGATACAATTGGCTCGTAAAACTGGAGAAAGGTTGAATTATAAGTTTGACAAGGTGAATAGCGAATACTCGTACTTTACTTTTCAGATTAAGATCAATCGATTCTAATCCTTTTTTCAAAAATATTTGTATTTGAAAATCCTGCTAGAAGCAGGATTTTTTGTTTTGGGAGCAGTTATCCTCGATTGTTCCAAGCAGAACCAAAGGTGAGGTAGTACCCGAAGTCGTTGTTGGACCAGGCTACATCTATACCCATTCGGAGCTTAAATACACGCACGAGTAAGTAGCGAAACCCCGTACCGTAGTTGTATACCCAATCGGCATCAGACCAGCTGATGTTTTCTGGTTGGGCTTTGCCTAAGCCTGTAAATATCACAGCACTCCATCTGCGGGAGACATCATAGCGTTGCTCCGTCTCTACTACGTAGGTGTTTTTGCCTTGGTATCTCGACAAGGGCACACCTCTCAAACTAACGCCAGGTTCCATATAAAATGGCGCTTTGCCAAACAGATGCTTAGTTTCGAATCTGAATCCACTCACCCATGCATCTGTGAATTGTAAGTATTGTAGAATTGAAAAGTTCAAATTTTGAAAATTATAATCGCTACCAGTCCAGTTGCCATTCATTCTAATATTTGTTGAAATGAAAGTGCCTTTGTTGGGGGTGAATATATTGTCTCTGGCATCGTATTCTCCCGCTATGCCGACGGTACTGGTTTGGTTGGTGATATCTGCTTCTGATATGAAATCAGGTAAATTGTTATAAGCGAATTTTGGAGATATTTTGGTGTACATGTACATATACTGTAGCCCAGCATAGATGTTGGTATTGCTGATCTCTTTGAGTACGGAAAGGAAGACAGGTGTCATCTCAAAATTGAAGGAAAACTCATGTTCTCCAAGATTTCCTACATCTCGGTAGTAATTCATGTTGACATTGCCAAAAGCTCCACCTACACGATATTTGATTCCGTATTGAGGAAGGGTAGCGATTCGCATAGCACCTAGTCCCCAGGTATGATTGGCTGTGTAGCCAGCAAATCCCGCAGTGATGTCTGGAGCTACATACTTCCCTTTTTCATGGTGTTTGTTAGGTTTGATGAAGATGGGCGTAAACATCATTCCAAAACTACCCAGCGCTGGCTCGGTGATGATTTGGGGTATAGGGATGAATCCAGAAGCTTGAATCAGCCATTGACTAAGGTCGAGTTTGTTGTCTAGTGTGTCTCTAAATAAGGCCTTCTTTTCGGCTTTTTTAGATTGTTCTTGTGCGTGGAGTGTTGTGCAGTGACCAACTAAAACTAGAAGTATAATGAGCAGTTTGTTAGGTTGAAAGCGCATATGGTAGAAGGTATACTTGTATGAGTTTTGATTTATGTAATATAATCTATTCGTTTTCTAATCTAGTCTCAATTTCGGCTTGTGCTTCGAGGGTGCGGTGTACTGGACAGCGATTGGCGATTTCCAATAGACGTTGTTTTTGTGAGCTTGTGAGTGCGCCTTCTAGGCTAATGATTCGTTCAAAAGCATCCACTTTTTGGGGTTGGTCTTCGCAGGTAGCACAGTCTTTTTTGTATTCCTTAGCATAGTTTACGCGTACACGAATCCGCGATACCTCCCATTCTTTTCTATTGGCATATAGCCTGAGAGTGATCGATGTGCAGCTGGCAAGTGCACCGCATAGGAGGTCGTATGGTGTGGGGCCTTTGTTGAGGCCGCCTATTTCTACAGGTTCATCAACCAGCCCCATGTGACCATCTGTGTTGAGTTGTGTGGTTAGTTCGTCTTTGGTGATTGCTACGGCAAATGTGCTCATGGTATATTCTGTTTTTATTAAAGATAAAACACATTTGTTAAGCAATAGTTGAAAGAAGCAGATGATCTGTTTTTAGTTTCTTGTTTGACTAGGGTTATCGTTGAAACTTTGATAGCGCTTACTTTTTTGTTTAAAAAAATAGTTATATTGTTAAACAAGATTGCGTTTGTACTCGTTTGCTTTCATTAGATCATTCGTGAAATATTTAACCCCAAGTTCTATGTTTAATTTTCTTAAAAAGAACCCCAAAAAGAAATTAGAAAAAAAGTATCACTTGCTACTTAAAGAGGCTCACAGGCTTTCGACAATCAATAGGGCTTTGAGTGATCAGAAAATAGCGGAAGCGAATAAGCTTTATGATCAGATGAACCCTTGATAAGATGGCTTTTTATCAATTTTTAAAAACACAAGTACTTGATGCAAGTATTGAAGAAGTGTGGGGGCTCATATTATCTCCTGACAACCTAAAAAAGATAATACCAGCCCATATGGGGTTTAATATTACGTCGCCTTACTCAATAGATAAGATGTATGAAGGGATGATTATTGCCGGGAGAGGCTTGGTTGGAGTTTGTAATAAAAGCAATAAGTGCATGATATGGAAATAGTAGCTTTTTGGTTTAGGCGTGACCTGAGATTGGAGGACAACACAGCTTTAAGTCATGCTTTGAAAACAGGGAAAAAAGTATTGCCTGTTTTTATTTTTGATGATCAGATTTTGGAGGGCTTGCCTCCAGATGATGCTAGGGTAACCTTTATATATGACACGTTGTGTGCTATGAATGTCGAGTTGCGTAGGTTTCAGAGTCAGATTTGTGTCAGGATGGGCAATCCAGTACTTGTATGGCAACAGCTATTGGATGAGTTTGAAATTTCTGCGATTTATATCAACGAAGATTATGAACCCTATGCTACGGCAAGAGATCAGGCGGTTTCGCAGTTGGCCGAGTCTAAAGGGGTTCCGTTGTTGCGTTTCAAAGATCAGGTGGTTTTTTCTCCTACTGAAATTGTCAAAGCGGATGGGCTTCCATATACTATTTACACTCCGTATAAAAACAAATGGTTGGCTAAATATGAAGAAACAAAAACACCTGAATTATTAGAGATAGACCAAACGGCTTTTCTTCAAAAGACACACGATTGGCCTTCTTTGAAGGCAATTGGATTTGTATCGAGTCAGATAAGCGTACGACCTTATGATCTTTCTTCTCTTTCTGATTACTCTACGCTTCGAGATTTGCCAGCCGAGGATGCGACTAGTTACCTCAGTGTTCATTTGCGGTTTGGGACGGTGAGTGTACGGCAAGTAATAAAGCAGCTTCAGGGTTCTGATCAGGTGTTTTTGAGTGAATTGATTTGGAGAGAATTTTTCATGCAAATATTATATCATTTTCCAGAAGTAGTTGGTCGAAATTTTAAATCTAAATATGATGGTATTCAGTGGAGGAACAATCATGATGATTTTGATAAATGGAAGCGAGGAGAGACTGGGTATCCATTGGTGGATGCAGGTATGAAGCAGCTGAATCAAACAGGGTATATGCACAACCGGGTTCGTATGGTGGTGGCTAGTTTTTTGTGTAAACACTTGTTGATTGATTGGCGCTGGGGTGAAGCCTATTTTGCAGAAAAGCTGCTAGATTATGAGTTAGCGTCTAATAATGGGAATTGGCAATGGTCTGCAGGTACTGGCTGTGACGCTTCTCCGTATTTTAGGATTTTTAATCCTACTGCCCAATTGAAGAAGTTTGATCCTAAGATGCAATATGTAAAAAAATGGGTAATGGAATGTTCATCACCCATTGTAGATCATGCGGTAGCCAGAGATAGAGCTCTCCGTGTATACAAAGAGGGCTTGAGGGCTAATTAAGCAAATTCTACATTTTTGATTTCTCCATTGGCATAGCTGGTGCAGCGCATGGCATCGCGAAGGACGCCTGGCTTGAGCATCGACTTGTTGAGTAGCATACGTACACACTCTTGGATTCCTTCTATAATGGATGGGTGAGGGTGGATCAGCTCGGCTAGCTCTTCTATACCTTTGTTCATGGAGATCAAGAGTGCCACTGCCTCTATCGAGCTAGAGGCGTGCTCGCCTACTACTCTCATGCCCAATACTCTCATTTCTTCGTCGTTGGATACGATGATTTTGATAAAGCCTTCTGTGTTTCGCATAGCGATGGCACGCGAGATACAGCTGTAGTCCAGGCTTACCACTTTGTGTGGAATGTTTTGTTCACGTGCCTTGATCTCATTGAGCCCTACGCCAGCTACCTCTGGGGCCAAGAACATGATGGTAGAGATGTTTTCGTAGATCAAATCTTTTTCGGGCTCTCCGAAAATTTTCTCGATCGAATACCTTCCTTCTAACTCACCTACATTAACCAGTGCAATGTCGGCCGTGATATCTCCTACTGCGTAGATGTTGGGTACAGAGGTTTGTGTCAAATCATCGATGATGCCACGGCTATCCATGTTGATTTTGACGGAGGCAGAAAGTAGGTTTTCGTAGTTCGGAATACGTCCTACAGACACTAATGCTTTCTCTACATGGAAAATTTCTTTGGAGCCATTGTCGTATTCTAGGGTGTACACCACCATGCCGTTTTCAATTTTCATTTCAACTAGCTTGGAGTTCCTATGGATCAGTACTTCTTTACTTTCTAGGTTTTGTTCGATCACATCTACGATATCTTCGTCTTCGAATGGAAGAATACGGTCACCTTTGTCGATCATGTGGACTTTCGTCTGTCCGAAATTTGAAAAGATGGTAGCAAATTCACATCCGATGACCCCTGCGCCTACAATCACCATGCTTTTCGGGAATTCTTTTAGGTTTTCTATACCGTCACTGGTTAGAATAATGTTTTCGTCGATAGGGATATTGTCAAGTTTTCTTGGTCGGCTACCAGTAGCCAAGATGATATTGTTGGCTTCTACTTCAAATTCGCCATCATCAGTCCGTACCACTACTACATTTTCACCTACTACTTTAGCTATTCCTTGTCGGAAATGAAACAAGTCGGCACCTGCATTGAGGTTGATGTTGTGCATGTGGTGTTCGAGGAGCTCTCTCCGCTTGTTTACTGCTTTGTTTACCTCTTCTTTCAGGATTTGAAAGTTGTGTTTGGGAGTTGGTACATTAGTAGACTTGCAGTGCATTCTTAGTGCAAATGCTTCTCGCGAAAGTTCCCACCATGTCTTGCTAGATAGTGCCCCGTTGTGTATGCCTGCACCACCGATCTTGTCTTTTTCTATGAGTAGTACTTTTTTTTTGAAATCTACAGCTCTCATAGCTGCGGCATAGCCTGCTGGTCCGCCACCTATGACACATACATCGTATTTATCCATCTTCAAATATCTAAGTTTATTAATTAGGGGTAGCTGATTGAGGCATATTCATGAAACATGAATATATATTTAATATTAGTAATAATTTGAGACTTATATCGGATAAACGGGGTTCTATTTTAATTCACCACAACAATTGTTATAATATGATTATACTTGTATAACCTGAGCTAAACTGTCCAAATCTGAATGTCAAAAAAATCAAAATAACCCCCCGATGCTTAAGAGAAATATTGCAGCATTAATCCTCACAATTGTGTCCCTAAGCCTGTTGTACCCTGGTCTTACTAAGCCCATTCTTCAGATTGTGATTTCAGCAGAATTGCCCATCATAGGCAAAACTACTTTCTATGAGCAAACGCAGAGTATTTTGCAAACGGTAGAGACCTTGTACAATACCAACAATAAGTTTGTGGCGATTCTTATTTTCCTTTTCAGTGTGGTGATTCCTTTTACCAAAGGGGTGATTATACTGTCTGTGTTGCTGGTTAAAAAATTCGCACTTAAGGCCAAGCTCTATCGCTTTGTATTCATCATAGGTAAGTGGTCTATGGCAGATGTGTTTGTGGTAGGTGTATTTATGGCTTTTCTTTCTACTCAGTCCAATGGTGCTATCGAGGCCGAGTTGCTAGAAGGTTTCAATTATTTTGCCTTTTACTGTTTGCTGTCTCTCTTGGGTGTTCAGTTAACGACCTTAGAGAAGCCCGTTACGATCCAATAAATGCTGAAAAAGCTAAAAATTCTTTTCCTATCCGTTCTTGCCATTGGTTTATCTTCTTTTCTCCTATATGTATATATGGATGAGGTTTTGCCGAAAGGGGAGCAGGGCGAAGCAGCCGATAAACTAGCAGATCAAATGCTGTCTGCGATTGGTGATGAAGCTTGGCAGAGGACGGGGGCTATTAGCTGGGCATATGAAGACCGTACTTATGTATGGGATAAGAAAAGGCATTTCACGAAAGTGGTCTACGAAGGACGCGAAGTTTTGATTGATATCAATGACCGCGTGGGGTATGTGGTGGCAAACGGAGAAGAGCTTGCTGAAGCAGATCAAAAAGCCCTATGCGAAAAAGCCTGGCGCTACTGGTGCAATGATTCCTTTTGGCTCAATCCAATCAGTAAGATATTTGATTCGGGTACACAACGTAGATTGGTCAATTGGCAAGGAGAAGAAGCGCTTTTGGTGACTTATACATCTGGAGGAGCTACGCCGGGCGATTCTTATTTATGGCTTTTAGACGAAAATAACAGGCCCAAAAGTTGGAAAATGTGGGTGTCTATCATTCCTGTCGGTGGTTTGAAATTTAGTTGGGATAGCTGGGAAACTCTGGAGACGGGTGTGCAAATATCGACTCATCATTTCAATCCGCTTCGTACCATTCGTATTCATGAGCCAGTGGCTGCATTTCATTTGAACCAATTGACAAATAGAGATATTTTCGCCCTCCTTTTATCGGATACCAGTCAGTTGGTGAATTATTAGTAGTTCATATATGGCAAATTTTCCTTTCGTGTCAAGGAACTATTTGATTCGATATGTTTTTGCTTGGGTGTTTATTGAATATTTTCGAATATGAAATATATGATACTATCTGTAGCAATAGGACTCAGTGCTTTGTCGTATGCTCAGCCTAGTACAGCTGATGTCAATGCATTCCAGCAAGATACCACATATATTGAAGCCTTTACTTCTCCACTTGACCTTACGACGAGGTTTTATAATTCAGTAAAGTACTCGCGGTATACCATTAGGGACAATAGGTATGCTGGTCGCTTGCAGTATAGATCCAATGAAAATCTTATACTAGGATTAGGCGTAAGCTATAGGAAAGCCTCCTTGAACTTGGGACTCAATTTCCCATTTGTGAATAGCTGGGATCAAGAAAAGAAAGGCAAGACCAAGTACTTGGATGCCCAGATTCACTACTATTTAGATCATTATGTTTTTGATGCTTGGCTGAGTACTTATAAGGGCTACTTTTTAGCCAACCCACACAGCCTAACTACACAGCCGTTGGATGACGATTCTTATCCCATTCGCCCACAAATAAGGAATACCAATTTAAGTTTTAGTTTGATGAGAATTTTGAATAGTAAGAAATTTTCGTTTCGCTCCACCTTTGCGCAAGACGAATGGCAAAAGAAGAGCGCAGGCTCCCTGTTGATAGGTGCTGAGTATAATATGGTATTTAATAGCGCAGATAGTTCCTTTCTTCCTTCTAATATGAAAAATCCAGATTTTTTTAGTGGATATGATTTTAAAAAAAATGCTGTTTTTAATGTAGGGATAAACGGAGGCTATGGACATACTTTTGTGATCGCGCGTCATTTTTTTATCACGTTGATAGGGACGGTGTCTGTGGGAGGGGCATACACGATGATGACATCTGCGTCAGATAATCAAGATGATTTGGATGGGCTTTCTTGGAATGCCAATTATTCATCCAAAGTGGGTATGGGCTACAATAGCAAGACCTTTTATATCGGTATAGCCACGGTGCAGGCATTTATGACCAATCACACGCCTGTTGATTTTGGTAAAATCACGTCAAACCCAGGAAATGTTAGAATAAATATAGTGAAGCGATTTGTACTGAATAAGCCAATTGATCTACCTATTCTCAATAAAATACTAGATTAATATTAATAGTTGCAATGAAAGTTTGAATTCATTGGAAATGTTGTCAATTTTGAACTTCAATGAGCCGATCAGTAAGAAAGCTAAAACTTAAAGCAGATTATAGCTATGATTTCCATCTGATTGGTATTATTTCTCAAGCCAAAGATTATACCGTTTCGTGGGCTATTAATAGAGCACTAAACATTGGTTTGAAGAAAGAGCCAGATCTTGAAGTAGATTTGAAAAACGCTGAAACACTCACTATTTCAAATTTCGTATTTGAGAATGATTTTCGGCGGTTTACTCTGATCACTAACAAGGTTGTGGTAGAAACTGCAATGACCCAAAAACTATTTGTTCCGTCTCTGGGAACTTTTGATTTTTTACTGAAAATAGAAGAGTTCGAAGAAACATCCGATTTGGAGATACTCTTTACCGCGTTGAGGAGGTCTGAAAAGATCGATTCGATCGTAAAGTTGGATGTGAATAAAATCAAGGAAAAAGAGAGTTTTTTATTCTAAACAAACACACATATTGATGCAATCGAAACGGGCGAAAATCATTGCCACATTGGGACCGGCAAGTGAGAAAAAAGAAGTTATGGTAAAATTGATTGAGGCTGGGGCAGATGTCTTTCGACTCAATTTTTCACATGGCACACACGAAGATCATTTGCAGAGAATTGCAATGATCAATGAGATCAACGATGAATTAGGAACTAATGTAAGTATCCTACAGGATCTTCAAGGCCCAAAAATCCGAATCGGAAAGATGGAAAATGGAGAAGCCGAAATCCAGCCTGGGCAGCAATTGATCATTGGCACGGAGGATATCATGGGTACTAACGAGAGAGTAAGTACCACCTACAAACCGCTAGCTACAGATGTAGTGCCAGGAGACCTGATCTTGGTAGACGATGGCAAAATCCAACTCAAAGTCGTGTCGTCTGACGGAAAAGAAGTAACTACTGAAGTTGTACACGGAGGCATGTTGAAATCTAGAAAAGGCATCAATTTGCCAAACACAGCTATTTCAGCACCTTCATTGACCGAAAAAGATAGAGAAGATCTAGAGTTTGGTTTGGAGCATGACGTGCAATGGGTAGCACTTTCTTTTGTGAGAAATGCAAAAGACATTACAGAGCTCAGAGACATCATTAAAAGCAAGGGTAAAACGACTAAAATCATTGCTAAAATAGAGAAGCCAGAAGCCGTAGCAGAAATAGATGGAATCATCGAAGCTACTGATGCAATCATGGTAGCCAGAGGAGATCTCGGAGTGGAGGTTTTGATGGAAGATGTACCTATGATTCAGAAAAGAATCGTATCCAAGTGTAACAAGTTGGGTAAGCCAGTAATCATTGCGACTCAGATGCTAGAGAGTATGATCGAAAACCCACGACCTACACGAGCAGAAGCCAATGACGTAGCCAATTCTATCTTGGATGGAGCAGATACAGTCATGCTTTCTGCAGAGTCTGCATCGGGTAGTTTTCCTGTAGAGTCCGTACAGGCAATGGCCAAGTGTATCATGTCTATTGAAGATAGCTGTAGCGTAGTGTTCAATAAATTCTGGGAAGACAATCAGAGCGAAACAGCTAAAAACGATATGCTTGTAAAATCCGCCTGTCAGTTGAGTAAATCGGTAGGAGCAAAAGCAATCATCGGAATGACTAAATCAGGGTATACGGCTTTCAGTTTAGCTAAAAACAGACCAGAAGCAGGTATTTTCATATTCACTAGCGATAGACAATTGCTTAAGACTATGAACTTGGTTTGGGGTGTGACAGGTTTTTATTACGAAGAGCAAAAGCCAATTGATGAGACTTTTGATGAAGTAGTAAACATACTCAAAGCGAAAGGTTTGATGGAATCAGGTGATGTGTATATCCACACTGCATCTATGCCATTGCACTGGCAAGCACATACCAATATGATGAAGCTGGATGTGGTAAAATAATTACCACATTCATAGATTGAGATACCCAAATTTTATAGTTTTAAGCCACATTTATTGATTTCCATTTTCAAATCAAACCGGCTTGTTACGACTATTAAAATTTGCCCTTCTTTATCCGTTATTTTCATTGCTTGCTATGCAAGCAATGGCACAGGATGAACAATCAGAATATCTAAAAGGCAAACAGTATTTTTCGGAAGAAAACTACGTGTTTGCCATGGATTATTTTAGACGTTTGGCTGGAGATGCCCAAAACCACGCCTTCAAAGAATACGCAGCATACTACTATGCCCTGTCTGCTTATCGCAATGGCGATACCACCAATGCCAAGTCTATGTGGCTCCAGATGGATGCCAAAAATGCGAATTGGAAACAAATCAGAGAAGTACATTATTGGCTAGCTGATCTCTATTTCGGAGAGAAAAACTACACAAAGGGCGTCTTTTATGCCAAAAAATCTGGTTTGAAAGAATCCGAGGTTTTAATGAAACAAATTTTGACCAAGGAGGATAGTCTTCCACTCTTGGAGCATGTGCATACTTTGTATCCAGACGATGAAATCATTGCACGTATCGTAGCGGATAGAGTCAATACGCAGCCCATGTCAGAGCGCGATTTTCAGTTGCTCAATGAATTGGTGAATGAATTTGATCTAAATAAAGCGATCTACGGTTTGCCAGAAATTGGTAAAAGCGAAATAAAATCTTCTTACAATATAGCCGTACTCTTGCCCTTCATGTTTGACGACTTGAGCTACACAGCAAAAGTAGAACGAAACAAGTTTGTGATGGAGCTCTATGAAGGGATGCTCATGGCTGTAGATACCCTCAATAGCAGTAGAACGTATCTGAATATTTTTCCTTACGATACCAAGCGAAATACAGAAATCACAGAGGCTATATTTGATGAGGTAGAGATGAAATCTATGGATTTGATCGTAGGGCCATTGTTTCCAGGCCCTTCACGAGTAGCCAACGATTTCAGTTTTGAAAATCAGATCAATATGATCAACCCTTTGATATCCAATTCGAGCGCTATTCAAAACAATCCGTTTTCTTTTCTATTCAAAGCAGATACGGAGACACAAGCACTTTCGGCAGCTCAATTGGCAATTGATAGTGTTAAAAATAAGTATGCTATGATCTTTTATGAAAACAATGAAAGAGACTCTCTCAATGCTTACACCTACAGCCAGCGCATACAAGAAGCGGGATTTGAGGTATTGATCAATGCTGCCGTAACGGACACAACCGTCCGACAAGCTTATGACCTACTCACCGAAAAATACGAAGTGAGCTATACCCAAAAGGAACTGGACTCCATTTATACCTTGGCAGACGGGCGGTATATAAAAGAAAGAAAATCAGTAGTGGTCAAAGACAGTGTTGAGTATTACGAAGAGTTTTTTAGAATTGCGCCCGATAGTATCGGACATGTATATGTGGCTTCGTCGAAGGCCTTATTTGCATCTAATTTCATTAGCGCCTTAGCTATTCGTGCCGATAGTACACAGTTGATCGGTCGGGGCAATTGGAAAGACTTCCCTACGCTTACACTAGAAGAAATGGAACGTCTGGGTATTTATTTTGTAGATCCAGAATTTGTGGATTTCACCTCTTACCCATTCAAGGTATTCAGAAAGGAATACATGAAAATGTACAAAACAGAACCCTCATTCAACGCCATAATAGGTTATGAAATGATGTATTACATGGGTACGATGTTGAAGAAATATGGGCATTATTTCCAGAAAGGAAATCCAGAGGTCGGGTTTATGAAAGGGCAATTGCTGCAGGGTACAGAATACAATTTCCGCAATAGCAACCAGTATGTGCCTATCACGATATTATCTAATTCAGAACAAAAAGTAGTTAATCCAAAGCAAAATGGACAAAACCAATAGTCTCAAGAGTTTTAAGCGAGCGCAAAGTCATATTCCGGGAGGGGTCAATTCACCCGTTCGGGCGTTCAAGGCAGTGGGAGGTGAGCCTATTTTTATGCAGTCGGCCAAGGGGGCCTATATGCACGACATAGATGGCAACAAATATATCGACTTGATCAATTCATGGGGACCTATGATATTGGGGCACGGCAAGGTGCAAATCGAGAGAGCTGTGATCGAAGCAGTAAAAAAATCTTTGTCTTTTGGAGCACCTACCAACGCCGAAATCGAAATGGCAGAGTTGATCGCTCATATGATGCCCAGCATCGAAAAGGTACGCATGGTCAATTCAGGTACAGAGGCTACTATGTCGGCCATTCGTCTTGGAAGAGGATTTACCAAAAGAGACAAGATTATAAAATTTGAAGGGTGCTATCATGGTCATGGCGATTCGTTTTTGATTGCAGCAGGTAGTGGAGCAGCTACGATGGGTGAGCCAGATAGTCCAGGTGTAACCAAAGGTACAGCCAAAGACACCATCACCGTACCGTACAACGACCTAGAAAAAGTGCGTGAAGTAGTGATGGAAAACCCAGATCAAATCGCCGCCATCATCCTAGAGCCTATTGCAGGCAATATGGGATGTGTCCCGCCAGTCAGTGGTTATTTGCAAGGACTGAGGACGCTATGCGATGAGTATGGAGTGGTGTTGATCTTCGATGAAGTAATGACTGGGTTTCGAATATCTAAAGCAGGAGCACAGCAATATTATGGTGTGAAACCAGACTTAACCACTTTGGGGAAAATCATAGGTGGAGGCATGCCAGTAGGTGCATATGGTGGACGAGCCGATATCATGGATATGGTGTCTCCGAGTGGTCCCGTATATCAGGCAGGTACCCTTTCGGGTAATCCAGTGGCAATGGCAGCTGGTTTGGCGATGCTCAAGTATTTGAATGAAAATACAGAAATTTATACCCGATTAGAGACGATGACCGAATACATCGTTCAAGGCATTAAACTCAATGTCCTGAAATTGGGATTGAAATACACGGTCAATTCAGTAGGCTCTATGTTTAGCCTGTTTTTTACCGATGAGAAAGTGATCGATTTCGAAGGAGCCAAGAAGTCTGATTTAAATATGTTTGGCAAGTACTTCAATGCCATGCTTAATAAGGGAATATACCTTGCACCTTCGCAGTACGAGACTTTATTCGTGTCTTCGGCTATAGATGAGATCGAAGCAGATCTGATTATTCAGGCTAGCTATGATTCGTTGAAAGAAATCCACAAACGATGAGGAACATCAATCAGTAATTGTCCCAGCTAGAGCTAAATAGTGAACTAGACGAAAATTTTGAGGAAAGAATCACATGGTTTGCCGATGTGATTCTCCCCATTCCTCTGCCAGGTACATATACCTACCGCATACCTAGGGAGTTGGAGGAGTATATCCAATTGGGGAGTCGTGTAGTGGTACAGTTTGGTAAGAAGAAAATCCTTACTGGCATTGTCAAGCTTGTGCATCAGAATGTACCTCAAGTCTATGAGGCCAAGTATGTGTTGGATAGTTTAGATCATGCCCCCGTGGTCAATAGCTATCAGTTAGATTTTTTTGCTTGGCTCTCCCAATACTACATGTGCACCATTGGTGAAGTACTCAACGCGGCTTTGCCTAGTGGCCTCAAGCTCACCAGTGAATCGCTTATTCAGTTGAATCCTGAGACTGCTATCGGAGATGCTGAGGCGTATAGCGAAAAGGAATTGGTCGTCTTAGAAGCGCTCAAAAGTAGTGATCGATTGAGTTTTGACCAGGTCTCTGATCTCTTGGGGGTCAAGATGATTCATGCTGTACTCAAATCACTTTTGCAAAAGGAAAGTATCTTGCTTTTTGAGCAAGTTAAAGATAAATTCAAACCCAAAACGGTCAAGACGGTTCAGCTTGCCGATCAGTTTATAGCTGATGAATCGGCGATGCAGATGCTGTTTGAACTGCTCGAAAAGAAACCCAAGCAGCAAGCCATTCTGCTCAAATATTTGAGCCTGATTCGCATTGATGAAATCAAGTCAGGAGAGCGGACTTTGTTGAAAACCGAGTTGCTTACAGAAGACCTTTCAGTGTCTTCTTACAAAACTTTAGTGAAGAATGGTGTTTTTGTAGAAAACGAAAAAATCATTTCAAGACTAGAGGAGATTACCAAGGTCTGGCAAGCCAGCCACCCATTATCAGCTGAGCAAGAAGAAGCTATGGGGCTAATTCATAAGTCTTTTGAGCAGAATAAACCTGTGCTATTGCATGGTGTGACAGGCAGCGGAAAGACAGAGATATATATCGACCTCATCCAACAAGCATTAGAAAATGGAGGGCAGGTTTTGTATCTATTGCCAGAGATCGCACTTACTACCCAAATCGTATCCAGATTGCATAAGGTGTTTGGTGGAGCATTAGGGGTCTATCACTCCAAGTACTCGGACAATGAGCGGGTGGAGGTATGGAACGGTGTAAACAACAGTAAGATCAATCTAGTGGCAGGTGTGCGTTCATCTGTATTCTTGCCGTTTAGCAACCTGAGCTTGATTATTATTGATGAAGAACACGAATCTTCTTACAAACAGTACGAGCCAGCACCACGTTATCACGCACGTGATGCTGCGATATGGCTCTCGCATTTGCATCAAGCTCATGTGCTGATGGGGACAGCCACACCCTCGATAGATAGTTATCAAAATGCACTTGATGGCAAATATGAGTTGGTGGAGTTGTCGCAGCGGTTTGGGACGGGTCAGTTGCCAGCCTTCGAATTGGCTAATATTCTGACCTCGCGGAAGAGTAAAAGAATGAAGGGTGACTTTACGCCAGAGTTGCTCGAAGGCATTAAGCAGACTTTAATAGATAAGGAGCAGGTCATTCTGTTTCAGAACAGGAGGGGCTACTCTCCATATCTAATTTGTCATGATTGTAACCACGTACCCAAGTGTCAGAGTTGTGATGTGAGCCTGACATATCACATGGGCAATAACGTGCTCATCTGCCATTATTGTGGACACAAGGAATCAGTACCTGCGATCTGTGATGCCTGCGGATCTACGGCTATTCGTACCGTAGGGTTTGGCACAGAGAAACTGGAAGAAGACCTGAAATTACTATTTCCAGAAGCACATATCCAACGGATGGATCAAGACACTACGCGAAGCAAATACAGCTACCAGCACATCATTGATCGCTTTGAACGAGGTGAAACAGACATACTCGTAGGGACGCAGATGTTGAGCAAAGGGCTGGACTTTGATAAGGTGTCTTTGGTTGGGATATTTGATTACGATCGTATTGTGCATTTTCCAGATTTCAGGTCACACGAGCGAGCATTTCAACTGATCACACAAGTGAGTGGACGGGCCGGCCGAAAAGATGACAAAGGCAAGGTGATACTGCAAACAGGCGAGCCAGATGAGCCGCTGTTGTATAAAATTAAAACAGGTGATTACAAATCCTTTTTTCAAACTGAAATACTAGAACGTCAAAACTTTCAGTACCCACCTTTCTATCGTTTGATCAAAATTATCCTCAAACACAAAGAAAAAAACATATTGCAACAGGCTACTCAGCAATACGCCAAGCGGCTTATTGGAGAACTGGGGCGTCAGCGTGTATTGGGGCCGCAAGAGCCTGTGATATCGAGGATTAGAAACTTATATATAGAAGAGATTTATATCAAAGTAGAAAAGAAAAAAATTAGTATATCCAAAGTGAAGGAGCTGATTTATAAGCTTGGATTAGAAGTGAAGCAGCATAAAGATTACAAAATGTTGCGTCTGTATTTTGATGTAGACCCTGTATAAAAGGCTAAGCAGTGATGGTGAATTTGAATAGATTGACCGTATCAGTCTGTCTATTCATCGAATATGAGTTGACCTCTTATTAATTCATGATTTTATCATGAATCTGTTGATTTAAAATTACTTAATTTTATAGGTAGAACCAGAATATAGGGTGAAAGTGAATATCAGCTTTTGCCTTATGATAAATAACTAATCAGACATGAAAAAAGTGAAGCAATCATCTCTCCTAATAATCCTGCTTATCTTAATTGGCACTTCTTCTTTTGCTCAGACTAAATATGACAAAAAGATGGAGAAAGCCGCCGACTTGTACGAAGTTGGAGATTACTCAGGTGCGCGAAATGAAATAGAAAAAATCAAAAAGAAGTCGACGAAACAAATTGGTGGAGTCAATGAGTTTTTACCGATAGCAAGAATCAAGGAAGCTAAGTACGACGTGGCACTTGGGATCTTAAGTGGAGTACACCAATCTGTAGCCGAAGGTTTGGAAATGAGTATAGTCGTCAATGGACCAGATTCAGAAGTACATGCGCTCTTGCTCAAAGAATCTACCGAAGTGATGGTGCTCTATGGTGACTTTTTGAAGGCGAAAGAATATTTAGATCAAGCCAGACCCATCTTGCTCGAAGCAGGTATGGATGAAAATTTGGCTGCTTCTATAGATGTATTAGATGCTCAAATCAAAGTAGGTCGTGGGTTTTACACTGAAGCAATCGAGTTGATCAACGGTAAAATGGATTTCTATCAAGGGAGAGCCATGTTGGATGACGGAGCTAAGAAAGCAGTAGAGCGGGAGCGTAAGCGAGAGTTTGCCCGAATGATGATGTTTAAAGGTGATGCTTATCGTAGAATGGGTAATTACCTCAGTGCGGATTCAGCCTTTGTATATGCTGATAATTGGATTCAGAAAAACCTAGGCAAAGCAGATATACTATATAGCGAAAACCAATACCTAAACACACTCTTGCTAGAAGAGAATGGTTTGGAAATAGGAGCAGTGGTAGATCTGTATGAAAAAGCCTATTTGCATACAGTAAGAAAATATCAGCCTTCACATTATGTGACCGTGCAAATTAGAGAGCGATTGATCAAGAGTTATATCAAAAATGATAACAAGGCTAAACTGAGCAATCATATCACCGAATTCAAAAAAATAATCAAACAAAATTACGACAAGAATAGCCTATATAGTGTGATGCTCGAAACCATCGATTATGATGTACTTTTGGGAGGTAAGGATGTGGGGCTTGAAAATGATGTGGCGGAGATTCTAGGAGCGGAGTCTGTGATCCCTAAGAACCACATCAAGCGAATCGAAATGTTGGAGTTTGCCAACAGCGTAGCAGTTATCAACGGACGTAGTGACAATTCTTTCCAATATATCAATCAGATATTGGAAATTAAGAAAGTGCTTTATGGAGAAGAATCCCCAGAGTATAATTTAACTAAAATCAAGTTGGCTAATTACTATGTAGACTATACTGAAAAATTTGCCGAAGCATTAGAAATATACAATACCAGTTGGGATAAGATTGTGAAAAAGGAGATCCACGAAGGTCATTTAGACTATGTGGATATATTGGATCATCAGGCGGTGTTTTATGAAGAAAATGATGAATATGCCAAAGCTTCAGAAATCTTGGACATAGCCCTAGAAGCCTCTAGAAGAAAGTATGACAATGAAGATGTAGAGTACGCTATAGAGTTGGACAAAATTGCAAACCTCCAATTTAAAATAGGGGAGTATGCTGAGGCAGAAAAAAACATCAATGAAGCACTACAAATTCTGGAAAAAGCAGATAGAGAATTAGCTGGAGGATACTATGCGCAGTCTCTGGTGACTCAGGCCACACTTTTTGCGATCAAAGGAGAATACGACGAAGCAGAAAGTAATATTTCTAAATCAGAAAAATTGAAAAAAGCAGGTGTTCGAACAATTGAAACCTCAGGTATCGAAATAGAAGATGAATTGGCGGAAGTTTATTTGGCTATTGGTAGATACCGAGATGCGGAAAAATTGATCGAACATGACCTGAAAAAGAAAGAAAGAAGGTTTGGGGCAAATAGTCGCCACATGAATGATCCTTTGATCTTGAAAGCAAGATTGAAAATGATCATGGGGGATTATACCATGGCTGAGCAATTAGCAAACCGAGCGTACAACATCACCTTCGGTATATTCGGAGGAGAGTCTTCTAAAATCACACCAAGTTTGGTTACATTGGCTAATATCAATACGACGATTGGTGATTATGATGTGGCTGCCTCTAGGCTAGAGCAAGTGATCGAAATTCGCGAAAAGCAGTTTGGTAGAGATCACATTGATGTGGCTCGTGCAGTGTCTGATTTGGCTTTGGTGAGGTTTTACAACGATGCTCCTACAGAGGAAGTCGAAGACCTCTTTTTAAGAGCAGAGAAAATAGTCGGGAAAAAATTGGGAGGATCTAACCCACACTATGCGGATGTATTGAAAAATCTTGCTGTCGTATATGTGGCTGAGCGCAGATTCGATGAGGCTTTTGTATATCTAGAAGATGCTGCTAACATCTGGGACAGAAGGATTGGAAGTAGAAACAATATCAACTCAGCAGCCATCAATATCCTACGTGGAGACATTTACTACAGTCAGCATCAGTATGGAGAAGCTTTGGGTTATTATGATAAGGCAAAAGATTTGTACGAAGACTTCTTTAGCAAATCTCATCCAGAGTATGTAAAAGCACTGTCTAAGATGAGCAAGACTTATTTTATGCAAGGAGACATCAAGCGGTCTCAAGAATCTATCGAAGAGGTATTGGCCAATTATTCTGTGTTTATCAAGGAATACTTTCCGTCATTGTCTGAAAGAGAGAAGGCCAAATTCTGGAATACGATCAAGCAAGACTATGAGTTTTACAACACGATTGTCATCAACTATAATAAGAAAAATACAGAGCTAGTTGGCTCATTGTACAACAATGCTTTGCTGACCAAAGCACTCTTGTTGAGTTCATCGATAAAAATTAGACAACGCATATTGTCTTCTGGAGATGAGACTTTGATCTCTACCTATCGTGAATGGGAAGCGAAGAAAGAAACATTGACACAAGTACTGTCTATGAGTACAGAACAAATGGCACAATCTGGACTAGATGGTAACCTGTTGCAAACAGAAGTAGAGGATTTGGAAAAGCAATTGAGCCAGCAATCAGAAGATTTTAGCTCTGGATTTGACTCTAAGGTTGTGACTTGGGAAGATGTACAGCGCTCGCTCAATCCTAATGAAGTGGCTTTGGAAATGGTACGATTCAGGGTGTTTGATCATTCGTTTTCTAATGACTCGATCATGTATGCAGTCATGTACGTGAAAAATGAAAAAAATAGTACGCCAGGAATGATCCTGTTGAAAAATGGGAAAGACATGGAGTCTAAATACTTGAAACTCTATAGAAACAGTATCAAATTTAGGTTAGATGATCAAAAGTCTTATGACAATTTCTGGCGACCTATTCAGGATGTGATAGGCAATCCAGGGCGTATCTATGTATCTGCCGATGGAGTGTATAATCAGCTGAATTTGGAGGCGATCAAGTTGGCTGATGGCACGTATGTACTGGATAGGTCTAACATTATTTTGATTAGTAATACTAAAGACTTGTATTACGATAAAATCACAACCAATGTAGTGCAGGAGGCGAATACAGCTGAGATGTTTGGTAACCCTACTTACTATGTGTCTACCAAACCAGGTAAATGGGCAGGAAGAGCTGCCAATTCTAGAGGAGGTAGTCCTGACGTGATTGGTCAGTTGCCAGGTACAGAAAAGGAAGTAACTGAGCTGAAAGATTTGCTGAGAAAAGACGGCTGGGTGACTACAGATCATAAGGAGCGCGAAGCCACAGAGGCCGCAATTAAAGCAATGAATAATCCTAAAATTTTCCATATCGCGACACATGGATTCTTTCAGCCTGACGCAGATTTGAGTGGAGAAGATATTGCGATGAATGACAACTTGGCTGCCCAAAATCCTTTGCTTAAAACAGGGTTGCTGATGAGTGGAGCTGGCGATATCTTGAATGAAACAACGTCTAACTTTAATGTTGATGACGGAATCTTGACCGCCTACGAAGCCATGAACCTAAACCTTGACAAGACAGACCTTGTGGTACTGTCTGCTTGTGAGACGGGGCTTGGTGAGATACAGGCAGGTGAGGGCGTTTACGGTTTGCAACGGGCTTTTTTGGTAGCTGGTGCACGTACCATTATCATGAGTTTATTTAAAGTATCGGATGAGGCCACACAAAAACTAATGGTGAAGTTCTATAGCAAGTGGTTGGAGACGGGAGACAAACGAGCGTCATTTATCCAAGCCAAACAAGAAATTCGTGATGAATACAAAGACCCAATTTTCTGGGGGCCTTTTATTATGATTGGATTGGACTAAGCAAAAAGAATATGGAATAAAAACATGCTTGCCTTCGATAGAGGGTGAGCATGTTTTTTTAAGAGGGTTGTGTATTAAGCGAAAAAATAGAATAAGATGAATGCTAAGGTTGATATCTTCTTTGAGAAACTTGAAAAGTGGCAAGAAGAGATGGGGCAATTAAGGGCTATCGTATGGGACTGTGGACTGACAGAAGAATTGAAATGGGGAGTGCCTTGTTACACAACTAAGGCTAATAATAAGGAAAAAAATGTGGTTTTGATTCATGGCTTTAAGGGGTACTGCGCACTTAATTTTTTCAACGGAGCATTACTGAAAGACACCGAAGGAATTCTTGTGCAGCCGACAGAACATGTGCAGGCTGCCCGTCAAATAAGATTTACACACTGGAGTGAAATCGTAGAGATGAAAGCGGTACTGAAAGCTTACATTTTTGAAGCCATCGAAGTAGAAAAAGCTGGCTTGAAAGTAAATCTTAAAACGACAGATGAATTCAGCGTGCCTGAAGAATTTCAAAAAAAGCTAAAGGAAATGCCATCCTTGAAAGCAGCCTTTGAAGCGCTAACGCCAGGTAGGCAAAAAGGCTATTTGCTTCATTTTGATCAGGCCAAGCAGTCCAAGACACGGGAGTCGAGGATAGCACAGTGCATGCCTAAAATAATGGCAGGCAAGGGGTTGAAGGACTGTACTTGTGGGCTTTCTAAGAGGCAACCATATTGCGACGGGTCTCATAAGTATATTTGATGATTTGTTGAGGTAACTAAGAGTTAGGTTTAATGCCTGTTCTTGAATAAAAAAACCTCCAAGAGTAGGTGTAAACTTTACTCTTGGAGGTTTTTTGTTTTAGTGGCTAGGCCCTTTGTATATAAGCTTAGTTAGCCACAAGCTTTATGGTGTATTTCACCTTGTTGGCAAGTACATGCGCGATGTAAACACCTTGCTTTGGCGCAGTCCATTCCACTTCATTGATGGTGCGGAAGGTAGCTACTTGATGTCCACTGATGCTGTATATAGTAATATAAGCTTCCTCAGTAGCCTCGAATTTGGTGGTGCGAGTAAAAGGATTCGGGTACACCTGTACGGTTCGCTCGCTTGGGTCTACTGTAGTGATGGTGATAGTCTCTCCTTCTTCATTTTCACCTTCGCCCTCTGTTTCCTCTTCCGTTTCTACTTCTTCTTCGGTCGCAACCCTTCCGTCACCTTCTGTATAGTCTATGGCATCGGGACCTACATGGGTGGCATCCATCAGTCCGTTGGTGATAGGGTCTGTCGAGTTGTACTCATCCGCACCTAGATCGCGAGTGGTTTCAGTTGCCTGTCCTTCGCTGTCCGTGGTGATATAGCTCATGGTATTGGTTACGGAGGCGTCTATGGCTGGGCTCAAGCTGGTGAGCTTATAGGTAGCATAAGGCACAGTCGCAGGACAGTTTGCTGCCGAAGCTCGACAATCGGATGATGCCAAGAGAGGATTTACATTGGCGGCTTCTGAAGCAGTAAATGTAAGGTCTCCCCAGGTGGCATCTCCTGTTGTATAGATTATATTGTCTGCAAAGGTGACCCCGTCGGCTGCTCCAGCTTCATGTAGTGTGGTTACAGGGTTTGTGTCTTGTACAATGATGTTGTTGGCAATCAGACAATTTACTGGAGGCTTACCCCAGTCTGTTCTGTACCCTATTTCAATATCCGAAGCATTGTTTACCAGGGTATTGTGGGTGAATTCTAGGTTTTCAACCAAGTAGTGTTTGGTGAGATCCGAAGAATTTGTCACGTTGCTGTTGGTAGCATCTCCTTGTGTCAGGGTGCATGCAGCATCCCAAAGCGAGCCAGTTAAGCCTTCAAAATAATTGTTGAAGATCTTGTGATCTTTGCCATATACTCTCACACCCCCACATCCTATGGTGTTTTCTTCGAAGATGGCGGTTTTCCCTTGGCCAAGGAAATAATTACCACTGACTTCACTGCCATCACCATGTCTGAGGGATACAGTACCTAGTGATTTTAAAAAGGTATTGTTTCGAATATAGTTTTGCCCTGATTTTACTGAGATAATCTCTGGATCGCCATCGCACGCTTCAAATAAGTTGTTTTCTACTGTGCAAAAAGCCGAACTCAAAGACAAATCACTCATTCCGATCCTGATGGTTTCCTTTTCGTTGGTCACACGAGGCCCATTGTTTCTGAAGTGATTGTGATCGATACGGTCGTATTGAGAGACTTGAGGTGTACCGCCATGACTTCCGTCAATGACCAACCAAGCGCCAGAGTCGTCCTTGCCATCAAATAGGTTGTGATCCACTCTGTTGTGATGGCTATTACAGGAAGTGGCTTCCCAAATGTCTCCGATTAGAATCAATTTAGATCCGTCATCCCCTGTGTTCTTAAATACATTCTGACTGATTCTGATATTGTTACAGCCTGTTAGTTTAAACAGCGTATATACTTCTACATCGAAATCAAAACCTTTGAATGTGATATAAGCACAATTGGTCAATGAAAAGTAACTAGATCCTGTGAATTTAGCTTCTCCGATGTTTGCGGCTTCTATCGAAACAGGGTAATCTGCCGTGCCTCCTAGGTTTTTTATACTTCCGCCTGCGCCATCGTAGGTGCCGTTGGCAAGGATGATTCTATCGCCAGGGAGCATGTCATCAATCGCATCCTCTAGTTGAGAGTTATTGGCTACGTTTACGATACGTTCGCTAAATGTGCCTGGTGTCATGACCGCAGATACAGTTAAGTCCTGATCAATTGTAATTACTTCTTCGTCAGAATTTCCAGTGATACCCGACCAGGAAGTGAATTCATATCCAATGGCTGGAACTATAGAAAAGGTGATTTCATCACCTACGTAGTATGGGCCTTCAGCTGGCGAGACTGTGATTGTACCTCCTGGGGGCTGAGTGATATCTATGGTGTATTCTGCAGGAGGATCAGTGTCATCTACAATGATACTGGCACCGAAGCTCACATTGTTGTCTACGGTGAACATGAAACTGGTGCTAGAGCCACTGAATCCGCCTGTCCATTTTTCAAATACATAGTGGTCGGCTACTTCGGTGATTGCTACGGTCACTTCAGTACCCACTTCATAGATTTCCTGATCAGGGGATAATGTGATTGTAGCGTTTTCAGGTTGAGTGACAGTAATAGTACGTTCAATTGAAGGAGCAGTAAATGCAATGTCTGTAATGACATCCGTGCCTACATAGATATAATCAAGAGCAATATCTGTGATGCCTCCTTCGGAGTATATACGCAAGGAGTGATACTCTTTAGTATCTGGTTCGCGATTGGTACTGTAATTTTCTCTAAAGTCGAGCGTACCATCGATTATATTTCCATTGACTGCAGCTTCGTAAGTCGCAGTGGCATAATTGGCACTTACGGATAATCGCATCCATTCACCCATGGTGTAGGACTCGGAAGGGACTGCTATTTTAGACCAACTACTGTAAGCGTTAAGTATACCTGAAGTACTTATTTCAAACATGAAGGTTCTTTTTGAACTTCCTCCAAATAAGTCATATCCCGAGATGATGATTGGCTCTACTGTATTGACTGTTAATACCTTAATCCAACAATCTATGTAGACTGTGCTGCCTAAACCTGTGACTTCGGGGTCGTAGGATAGGTGTTCAAGTGCTATTTCACTTTCTGTAGGTGTGCCGAATTGTACACCTTGGCTGCCTGTGCGGATGTAAGCAGGTGTTGTCACTACATTAGCTATGCCGCCTTCATGCATTTCCCAAGCGTCTTGCCCTTCCAATCCCCCCAATGTGTAGTCGTCGAAGGAGGTTGAAATAACAGTTTGCGCATAGGCAAACTGCGTTACTAGTAAGCATACTAGTAAATTTAGTAGTCTTGTTTTCATACGTTTTGTTTTTGCTGATAGATAAATCAATGCACTGGATTCGATACGTACTCCTCGGTAGGTGAAACTCGAAAAGTAACAGGTTTACTGATTGCAAACCTTGGCCGTGTTACTGAACTGGTCCTCACTTAGGAGATGATGCTCACCAATGACTGGTAAACCAATTTAAAAATTGAATATGGGTAAACCAATAAGTGGCTGTGTGAGAAAATTGGTTTTTCCCTAATAAAGGATTATAGAGCCTTTTTTGTAAAAAAAGAGGAGTAAAATAATTATTAAAATAATTGGTCAACCAATTTAAATATTTGATACTGCTGACATGAAAGAGCCAAAACAATATGGGTACAATGGAATTATTAGGTTCATGTCAAATGGGTCTTTGTTAAACAAAAAAAGGGAACTCAATTGATTGGGCTCCTTTTCTGTATGTTGTCGATGAGGCAGAAATTGTCCTCTACCCAACGCAAGATTATATTTTATCAAAGTCAAGGATCAGGAGGAAACACGGTAACCTCAATAGAACCTGTTATACCAGAACCATCAGTAGCTGTTATGGTAGCAGTTCCAGGAGAGATTCCTGTTACTACTCCTGTGTTTTCGTTGACCGTCGCAGATGGGTTATCTGATTCCCAAGTAACACTTTTCACGCTGGCATTGGCCGGTAAAATGGCAGTGTAGGGTTTCCGCCATAAATACTGCTGGAGATGACCCACCACGGTCTTCAGTAACCGTAATGCTGGTAACTAATACTGCTCCACCACCTGCAGTGATAGTTGCCGTCAGTTCGCCAGTGGTGCCTGATCCGTCATTGGCGGTGATGGTACATGTACCTGCCGATACGCCTGTTACCTTCGATAAAAAAGTAATTGTAAAAAAGGGTGAGCTAAACCATCGTTTTACTGATGTGAGGAGGGAGAGATATTGTTTTTTGATGAGCACTTAGTGCTGCTGGTTTTTGAGATCTGTTTTGGAGTTAATCCAGTTCTTTCAGGTCTACAGGTACTACGCGAGAGACTCCTTGCTCTACCATAGTAACACCGTAGATCACGTCTGTAGAGATCATCGTACGTTTGTTGTGCGTTACGATAATGAATTGGGACTCGTTGGAGAAGTCACGAATAATGTTGTTGAATTTGTCGATGTTGGCATCATCGAGCGGTGCATCTACTTCGTCGAAGATACAAAACGGAGCAGGCTTCAGTAGATAGATGGCAAATAGGAGTGAAGTAGCTGTGAGTGTTTTCTCACCACCCGACAATTGATTGATGCTGAGTGGGCGTTTGCCTTTTGGTTTGGCCATAATTTCGATGGCAGATTCTAATGGATCGTCTGGGTTGGATAGACGCAAATCGCATTGATCTTCTTCTGTAAACAATGATCGAAATACTCTAATGAAGTTGGTTTTGATACTTTCGAAGGCTTCTAAGAAGGTGCCCTTGGCTACTGCGTCTATTTCACTGATTGTTTCCATCAATGATTCCTTGGCTTTGAGTAGGTCTTCTTTTTGAGATACGATGAAATCATGTCGTTCCTTGATTTCTTCATAGGCTTCCATGGCCATGGGGTTGATTGGTCCCATGGTGTCCATGCGGTTTTTGAGTTTTTCTACATGAGCTCTGATTTCTTCTTCACTCAAATTTTGAATGGCGGCGCTTTTTTCTTCGTCCTCTTTGCCGTCTATTAGCAATTGGTCGATGTCGATGTTGAATTCGACCGATAATCGCTCTTTTACACCCGAGAGTTTCAGACGAGTTTCGTTGAGCTCGTTTTGTACTTCCATGGTACTTGCATCAGTTTGCTCACGTTCTCTTTGGATCTCTCTGGCTTCTTTTTCTACAGTTTCGATCAGTTCTCTTTCTGCGTAGTAGGCCTTTTCTGATTCGGTTACGGCGGTTTCGATAGACTCTTTCTCTTCGTACATTTCGATGAGTTGATCATCGTTAGAGTCAGATTTTTCTACAAGTTGCCTGACTTCCTCGTCTGTTTGCTTGAGTTCGGATTGGTTTTTTTCTATACGCTCTTTAGCCGATTCGAGATTGGCCTCTTTGTGTGTAATCTCTTGAATGATACTACTCACCTTGTTTTGTTGTTGGTGGTAGAGTATGTTTTCCTGATTAAACGCAGCAGATTTTTCGTTGAGCTGTTCGTTGTGTACGACAAGTTTTTCTTTGAAACTACTATTTCGTAGTTCGAGTTCTTCTAGTAGTTTTTGTTCGCTTTCCTTTTTAGGAGATAGTTCGGCGATCTCTTCGTTGAGCTCATTGATCTTTTCTAAGATATCTTCACTCTTGTTTGTGTTTTCTGTGAGCAGGTTGGCAAATTGCTCTTGTTTAGTAGTGAAGGATACATGCTCTTCTTTGATCTGGGCGAGTTCTGTTTGTACTTGTTCGAGCTGTTCTTCAAAGTTGTTCTCTTTGAAGCGATTCAAATCAGAGACTTTTTCTTCGAGGTTGGCTTTTACTTCGTTTAGTTTGGTGGTGAGCTTTTTTATTGAAGTGGAAAGCTTTTCTAGGTTTTTGGCACGTCCGATTCGTTTTCCTTCAAACAATCCTACGGACCCACCAGATATGCTAAACTGTCTGTCGATCACTTTGCCGCTTTTGGTGATTAGTACGGTGTCCTGATGTTCTATGCCTTCGGTGTCGTTGAAATTACTGATGTATACATTATCTAAAATGTAGCCGATCAGTTTTTTGTATTTAGGGTCGTATTCTACCACTTCAGTGGCAGGCACGGCATTTTGTATCAGTGCAGTGTGTGAGGGTTTGAATTTTTCAAATCGATCTAGAATAAAGAAATGTGCTTTGCCTTTAGAGGCGTCGCTTAGGATGTTGATTGCCTTGAAGGCTTCGGCTTCAGTGTCTACGATGTAGTAGTTCATGTACGATTCGAGATAGTTCTCTACCGTTACTCTATATTCTTCTGGACAGGTGAGTACATCAGAAAGAAGTGGTGCGTTTTTGCTCCAGCTGGTCTCTTTTTTTAGAAATTTGATGGCTTCAGGAAAGCCTTCTAAATTGTCTACTAATGACTTGGTGAGATTATATTCGTTTTGAGAAGCGTCTAGTTTTCTGTTGACTTGGGTCAGTTCTTCACGGATTACTTCTATGGTCTTTTCAGAATGAGTGATTCTGTTTTTGAGCTCTTCGTCTTTGGATTTGAGGTAGTCATATTGCTCTTGTTTTTCCTTTTTTTCTAATTCAATTTCAGCAATTCGCTTTTCGAAATTTTGAAGGTTTTCTGTTTTGCTAGAGGTGTCTGTAGCTGCTTTTTCTAGCTCTTGTTTTAGCGAGCTTACCTGTATCGATTTGATCTCTAGTGATTTGATCAGTTGATACACCTCTTCTTTTTTGTTTGTATAGTTTTGGTTGAGCTCCTCTCCTTCATTTTTAAAAGCTTCGTTTTTAGCTTTTTCTTCTTCGAAGTCCTGTTTGAGCGTTTCTAGTTTGTAAAAGATCTCGTTGAGTATTTTTTCTGCACTAATCTTTTCATTGCTCAGGCTCGATACAGAAAAGGATGCGCGTTCGCTGCTTTTTCTGTCTTGCTCTATAATCTCTTTGAGGCTATCACTCCGGCCGTTCAAAAATCGGAGTCGTTCATTTTTGATTTTTTTTTCGCTTTCGTACTGACGAATTTTGTTTACGTGCTCATTGAGTGTTTTCTGTCTCGACGCAAGTGTTTTCTCTTTGCTTACCAGATCTGCTTTAGATTTTTCAGCTTGTGCTTCTTTTTCTGCGAGCTGCTTGTTGAGGCTTGTTTTTTTGTCGTTATTGAGCTCAGATGCTTTTTTGAGTTCTTCTAGTTTTTCTTTTTGCTGCTGTAGTGTTTGCTTGGCGAGCTGTACACTATAGGTTTTGTAGTCTTCTTTTACTTGGTAGTATTTCTGTGCTTGTTTTGCTTGTCGCTCTAGTGATTTTAGGTTTTTATCTATTTCAAAAAGCAAATCTTCTACACGATCCAAATCTGCGTCGGTGTCGTTGAGCTTTTTGAGTGTTTCTTTTTTTCTTATTTTGAACTTAGAAATACCTGCAGCCTCTTCGAAAAGTCCTCTTCGAGAGTTGTCTTTGTCATTGAGGATATTGTCTACCATGCCCAGTTCGATGATAGCGTAGCTGTTAGAAGCGATCCCTGTATCTAGAAATAAGCTGGTGATGTCTTTTAGTCGGCAGGTGACTCCGTTGAGCTGATACTCACTTTCGCCTGAGCGATAATAGCGGCGAGTAATAGTAACGTTAGAGTATTCGGTAGGAAGGAGGTTTTTGGTGTTTTTAAATGAAAGAGATACTTCGGCTAGTTGTGTGGGTTTTCTGTTTTTGGTGCCGTTAAAGATGATGTTGTCCATCTTTTCTGAACGTAAAGATTTTACTTTTTGCTCTCCTAATACCCAGCGAATCGAATCTACCACGTTGGATTTGCCGCAGCCATTGGGTCCCACTATTCCAGTAATTCCTTCATCAAAGTTAATGACCACTTTGTCACCAAAACTTTTGAATCCTTTAATCTCTAACTTGGTCAGTTGCATCCAGTATACACTTTTTTCAGAACCAACAAATTTAGAATTATTTCTGAAACGGCTATCTAGCGAAATATCAAACTTATTAACAATTAAACCACATTCTGAACTGGTGGTTTATGGGAAGAATATTGGTTTTTTAATTACATTTGATTCATGGACGATTCAGTAATCTATTATCTGGTATTAGGGGCTATTTATCTTCTTTCGAAAGTATTTAAAAAGAAGAAAGAAAATGAGCCTGTAAATATGGAGGAGTATGATGAGGAACAATCGTCTAGGCCTGCCAAAAAAGCACCACCTACCTTTGAAGATCTCTTGAAGGAGTTGACTGGAGAAAGTAGCTCTTCTTATACGGAAGAGGAACGTACTCAGCCTTTGACGCCGGCTGAGCCTGTCTTGGCTACTGATATAATTGATTATCAGAGACAAAATATAGAGGCCGTAGCCCCTGATGAAATGATTGATATTGTACCTCACAAGCCTTTGGAGCGCAAAAAGATTGAATTTATGCGTAATGATAAATTTGCGCTAGAGGAATACGATGACGAAATGGCTGAAGGTATCGAAGAAATGCTCTCAGACTATGATGGTATTCGTCAAGCGATCGTTCTCAAAGAAGTGCTTGATCGAAAATACTAGGCTTCGTCTAATTGCTTTAATTCTTCTGCAAATCCTCCTGATAGAATAGGGAATCTGCACCACGTTTTAGGGTCTACGTTGAAATCATCAAGGTGAAAAGACGGTGCTAAACGCTCTCTTTTCCATTGATTGATCGACCACAATCTGTAAAATTTTCTAATGTAGTTTTTGAGAACCTCATGATCTATGTTTAGCTTTTGGGCTAAGGTCTGATAGACGATCAGTGGAGATTTTCGTTGAAAAATGCCCAAACGTTCTATTTCTACTAAGATAGGGTAGGGCATCAGGTCGTCCTCGTCTGTTTGTGTGTATGACTTTGGGCGTAGCTCAGCAGTAGGTGTTAGGCTGTTTACGGAAGCCAATCCGTCGTATCCTAATTCTTTTTCTGCATATCGAAGCCATTGTAGTAAGAAGGGCTTGTCTACGCCTGCTATCGGTGCTAGACTGCCGCTGGTGTCGCCATCCATGGTGGTGTAGCCTACATCGCCTTCGCTGCGATTGGAAGTAGTGAGTAGGATCGTGCCAGTAATATTAGCAACCATCCAGATCAATGGTGACCGAGTTCGAGCCTGTATATTTTGCATTGCAATATCATCTTGCTCCCAAGTAAGCTTTCGCCCAATGGCTTTTTCTACAAGGTCATGGTTGGTGCTTACCACCTCATCTATTTCCCAGTGTTTGAATTGTGCGCCAATAGATGCGGCCAGAGACCGAGCAGAATTGAGTGTGTCGTCAGATGAATTCTTTGTGCCTTGATAGGCTGTGATCAGTATCTTGCCTACGATGAATTGTACAGCCTCTTCTGTTGTCAATTCAGTATGCCAATCAGGAGTGAGGTGGATGGATTTGCAGAAGCGATCTACGCCTAACTCTTTCACGCCATTGCTTACTAATAGCGCCACCAATACCGCAATGGAGGATGAGTCCGCGCCACCACTCAGTGAGAGCGTATAACCTTTGGCTCTACTTTTTCTTAGATAGTCATATAGACCTAAAGAAGCCGCTTGAGCGAAATCTCGGTTGTTGTCTAGTGTGTCTACATGATCCGTTTGCTTATATTTCGTTTGTGTAGTATCCATGTCGAAATACAGCAATTGGTAGGACTGAAAGGAGAGCCGTTGGTTGGTCGCAAGTAATTGACCATGGCTGGCTAGTATGATGTCGCCATCGTAGATGACTCGACCTGATTCATTACCTAATTGGTTGACATACAGGTAATGGCAGTTGAATTTTTTACTGCTGTTTATGATTAGTTTCTCACGAATCTTATGTTTCCCGAAAGCAAAATGGCTTGCGCTAGGGTTTAGAATGAGTTCTACGCCTTTGTCATATAGTCTGCAAGCTGGGCGAATTTCATTCCAAGCATCTTCACAAATTTCAAAACCTATATGCACCCCTTTGATATGAAAGGTTTGATCTCCGATAGGGTAGGTCTGATTGTTGAGCGTGAGTTCTTTTACTTCTCCGCTAGGCCAGGGAGAAAACCATCTGTGTTCGTAATGAATGCCGTCATTGGCTAATATTTGCTTGGCATAGAAGCCTAGGATTTTACCGTTTTCGATCAGGCAAGTCGTGTTGTAAATTTTCTGGTCGTGGCGGATGGGGAGACCTACTGCTACGGATATATTCGTGCAAAGCGGAACGATTTTGTGTAGTTGAGTTATAGCTTCTTCTGTTAGCCACTCACTTAGAAAAAGGTCTTGACAACCGTAGGCTGTGATGGATAGCTCTGGCAGGCAAAGTAGGTTTACTTGTTGCTCTTTAGCAGCCTTAATGGCTTGCGAAATATTCGTAAAGTTATTGTTCCAATCTATGGGTGTTTGGTTGAGGCAGGCTCCACCGATACGAATTTGACTCATGAGCTGATTTAAGAAATTCTACTCAATATTAAGGATTTGACAGGATTTTTCAGCAGCGTTTTGTTCCGCTTTTTTCTTACTGAGGCCATAGCCTACACTGATTTCTTTTTTGCCTACAAATATCTTTGCTTCAAATTTTTTGAAATGCTTCTGGTTGTCTTTTTCCTCTACTTCAAATCGAAGGTCTTTATTTTCCTTTTGTGACCATTCTATAATTTTGCTTTTGAAGTTAGAGTTGTTGTTGATCATCTCATCCAAATCGATGTGAGGAATGATGAGCATTTTGAAGATGAATTTTTTTGTAGCATCAAAGCCTTTGTCTAGATAGACAGCACCTACCAGCGCTTCTAATGCATCTCCATAGATAGATTTAAAGGATTGTCCATTGGCATTGAGTTGGCCATTGTATCTGATGACATCAGCCAGTCCTATTTTTCTGGCCAGGTGATTCAGGTGTTCGCGATTCACCATGCGCGATCTCACTTCCGTGAGAAAGCCTTCGTCTTTAAATGGGTATTTATTAAAGAGGTATTCGGCTACAGCCATGCCTAGCACTGCGTCTCCCAAGTATTCTAATCGCTCGTTAGATTCTAAGTATCCCTTGCGACTTTCTTGCGCAGCCGAACTGTGCCTCATAGCGAGGGCATACAGTTTCAAGTTGGATGGATTAAACCCGACGATTCGTTTAATTAAAACGGCAAATTTCCGGTCCTTAGCGTTTCTGAATAACAGCAGCAGCTTTTATTGTTAGTTTCACAAAATTACCCTTCAAATTTACGGAAAATGATGGAAGTATTATGGCCTCCAAATCCGAAGGTATTGCTTAGTGCAATTTTAATATCTCTTTTTTGGGATTTGTTAAATGTGAAATTCAACTTAGGGTCAAACTGCTCGTCGTCGGTAAAGTGATTGATGGTCGGAGGAACTTCTCCGTTTTGTATAGCCATCACACAAGCCGCCGCTTCAATAGCACCAGCTGCCCCGAGGAGGTGGCCAGTCATCGATTTGGTAGAGGAGATGTTCAAGTTGTAGGCATGCTCCTTAAATACATTAAGGATGGCCATAGATTCACTCACATCACCAAGTGGGGTCGATGTGCCATGTACGTTGATGTAGTCTACATCTTTTGGTTTGAGGTTGGCATCTTTTAGCGCGGTGATCATCACATTGGTTGCACCGATTCCTTCTGGGTGTGGGGCAGTCATATGATACGCATCGGCAGACATGCCGCTGCCGATCAATTCGGCATATATTTTAGCGCCACGAGCTATTGCGTGGTCGTAATCCTCCAATATCAGTGAAGCAGCACCTTCACCTAGTACAAATCCATTTCTGTCTTTGTCGAATGGTCTTGAGGCCGTCTCAGGAGAATCATTTCTTTCGGATAATGCTTTTAGTGCATTGAATCCGCCGACGCCAGATTCGCACACTGCAGCTTCTGATCCGCCAGTGATAAATACATCTGCCATTCCCAATCGAATGTAGTTGTATGAATCGATAATTGCGTTGGTTCCTGAGGCACAGGCACTCACCGTAGTGAAGTTTGGTCCTCTGAATCCGTATTTAATAGAAATCATACCAGGGGCAATATCAGCAATCATCTTCGGAATGAAGAATGGATTGTATCGGGGAGTACCATCTCCGCTGGCGAAGTTCATTACTTCGTCTTGGAAAGTTTTCAATCCACCAATGCCAGCACCCCATATCACTCCAGCTCTGTTGCTATCTATTTTGCTCAGGTCGAGACCTGAATCTAAGACAGCTTCGTCTGCTACGATATGAGCAAACTGTGTGAACAAATCCATTTTACGAGCTTCCTTGCGATCGAAGTGATCGTTTGGATCGTAATTTTTCAGTTCACAAGCAAACTGGGTTTTGAATTTTTCCGCGTCGAAACGGGTGATGGGAGCAGCGCCGCTCACACCTTTAGAAAGTCCTTGCCAATACTCGGCGGCATTATTTCCTATAGGTGTGAGAGCTCCAATGCCGGTAACTACAACTCGCTTTAATTGCATAAATGCTAGTTCCCTTTTTAGGTATGTTTAAATTATTTTGCGTTCGCTTCTAGATATTCAACAGCCTGTCCTACAGTACCGATGTTTTCAGCTTGATCGTCTGGAATAGAGATATTGAACTCCTTTTCAAATTCCATAATCAATTCGACAGTGTCTAAAGAGTCAGCACCAAGGTCGTTCGTGAAGCTCGCTTCATTGCTTACTTCAGACTCTTCTACTCCTAATTTGTCGATAATAATTGATTTAACTTTTTGTGCTATATCAGACATTTTATTATTGTTTGGTTTAAAAATCTGTGCAAAGAAAGATATTTAAACCATTAATGCCAAACTAATTTTTGCAATCTCAGCTATAGATAAAATGCGGGTGAATTTTCGCTATTTATGTGTATCAAAGTCTCTGTAAAAGTTTTGCTGTATAATAAGGTGTCTTCGTATGGAGTCATTACCTTTGCCTAATGCTCCGTAAGGAGAAAATTACATGCAAATTAAATGTGCTATTACAATGCGCATATATTGTTTTTCTATAAATAATGTCGATATTTGCAGCTCGAAATTTTTTGTTAATCTAAAACTTAAGTAAAAATCGCTAAACAAAGATTCCAAAGACGTGGCTTTAGAGGTCGTGTTGAAGAACCCTACAAAGTAAATGATCGCATCACTGCCAGAGAAGTTAGGGTAGTTGGTGAAAATGTAAAGGTCGATGTATATCAGACTTCGCAGGCTATTAAAATGGCCCAAGATCAAGGGTTGGATTTAGTGGAGATATCGCCTAATGCAGATCCTCCGGTTTGTAAAATTACCGATTATTCGAAGTTTAAGTACGAGCAGAAAAAGAAGCAAAAGGAGATCAAATCCAAAGCACATAAAAGTGTTTTGAAGGAGATTAGGTTCGGCCCTAATACTGATGATCATGATTTTAATTTCAAATTGAATCATGCCATCAAGTTCTTGAAAGAAGGTGCTAAAGTGAAAGCTTATGTACATTTTGTAGGACGTACCATTGTCTTTAAGGATAGAGGGGAAATTTTGCTATTGAAATTTGCTCAATCTCTCGAAGAGCATGCTAAGGTGGAACAACTTCCTAAATTGGAAGGAAAACGAATGTTTTTGATGCTTTCTCCAAAAGTTCAAAAGAAGAATTAATTTTTTTTATTAATATATACAAATGCCAAAAGTTAAAACTAAAGCAGGAGCGAAGAAAAGGTTTAAACTGACAGGGTCTGGTAAAATCAAAAGAAAGCATGCTTTCAAAAGCCACATTCTGACAAAGAAAGAAACCAAGCAGAAGCGAAACTTGACTAAAACTGGACTCGTCCACAAGTCAGACGTAGCTAATGTTAAAGAAATGCTCAACATTTAATTCTGATTAGATCAGAGTTAGGTTCAAATTTTCACCAGAGTATTGGTCTTAAGAATCAGACGAAAGTAGGGTCGCCAATAATCAAAAAAGTTAAAAATTATGCCAAGATCGGTAAACACTGTAGCGAGTAGAGCTCGCAGGAAAAAGGTTCTGAAGTTAGCCAAAGGTTATTTCGGAAGAAGAAAAAATGTATGGACGGTAGCTAAAAACGCCGTTGAAAAAGGACTCGGATACGCATACCGAGACAGAAAGGTTAAAAAGAGAGAGTTCAGAAAGTTGTGGATTCAGAGAATCAACGCTGGTGCAAGAGAGCACGGTTTGTCTTACTCTCAGTTCATGGGGAAGTTGACTGCCTCTGACATCGAATTGAATAGAAAAGTATTGGCTGATTTGGCAATGAATCATCCAGAAGCTTTCAAAGCAGTAGTAGATCAGTTGAAATAAGCTGTAGCTGTTTTATAGATATGAAAAACCTCGACGCCTTGCGTCGAGGTTTTTCGTTTATAGACTTTAGATGAAACTAAGGATCAGTCTGTAAAGTTGGGGGATTACTGCATTGATAATTGACACCCAATATAAAAACTGTCTTTTTATTCTAGAAAGCGGAATATCAATGTAGACTTTAGTCACTTTGGCGGGATGGTGAAAAATTGGTGGCGATGTGGGTAATGGCCTTGCGCCTTTAAATTTTTCTTGATTTTTGCATCCTTTTTATCAAGAAAAAGGATGAGCCTCCATGGCTTGAATGGTGGTAATCAAAATTAGTTGAACTGGATATATATTCAGGTTTCCCCCAGAAATACGGAGTGATCCGAAACTAAATGGACAAAAAAAGGCGACAAATTGCCGCCCTTTTTAGAAATCAGATTACTTGTTGATATTTACTTGGTTACTTCAGCTTTAGGTGTCATTAATTCTTTCTCTATATCTCGCCAGTCGTAGATTTCAAAGGTTTTATTATCTGACATGGCTACAAAGAAGCCTTTTGGAAAGTCTTGGTTGAATGTAAGGTTTGATACCTCAGATCCATCGCTTTCCACTGCCTGAACGGGTAGGACTTGGATTAACTCATGGCTATGTGGGTCGTCTGGCGTACCTTCTCTTGAGAATACTCGAAAAGCATGAGCTTGTTGATCAGAAACTAGTAGGTACCCTGTACTGTCAGAAGTTTCGTAGATCGAAATGCCTTCTCGATCTTCTTGAAAACCATCTAAGCCAAAGAGACTGAGTTGCTCATCGCCCATGGCAGGATCTGCGTAATATTTGCGGATACCATAGAGTTCGTCTGAGTAATAGATGTAACCTAATTTTTCATCTACAGCGATGGCTTCTATTTCTCCATCCCCTCCACTAAACTGCCCGAATTTGCGAACTAACTTACCTTTGATCGAGCCTCCTTCTGCATATAGTATATATTGGTATAAATAACCATTACTAGGAGAGCCTTCTCCTTTGCGGCTAACTATGGCAAAGAGAGAATCATCAGTTGCTCGTTTGTAAAGTGCGATTCCCATGACCTCACGGCTTTCGCTGTCCTCAAAGACGGGTATGCCTCCGTTATCTAAAGGCTCCATATTGGGGATAGAGAATACCCGAATTTGTTTTTTTCCTCTTTCGGTGAATATAGCCAAATCTCTACGTTGGGTACTGTCCAGAGCAAATCCGTAGGTGATGTCTATATTGTTGGGTCGGTCAATGTTTTTGATTCGTTTGGTACTGTCTTCTTTTCCTTGAAGGTCAAAAACGAAGATACCCCCTTGTGAATTTTCACGCTTGTCCGTACCGAGAATAAGAGATTTTGCTGGGTCATTGGGATGAATCCAAATAGCGGGGTCATCACTATCAAAATTTACGGGGTCAGTCACGTACTTGGGGCGAATCGGTTCTGGGGTAGATTCTTTGTTGGGAGTGCTGCATGCAGCACATATTCCCAATAAGACCCATAATTTTACTGTTTTTTTCATGTTAGTCTTTTGTTAGATTGAAAACTTTTGAGCCGTCGAATAATTCATCTCCTTCTTGAAAATGGTCGTCACTATCTATCACTTTTACAAAAGTGAGAGTGAGGTTGTCTCCAGAAATCTCGTATGCAGCTTCGCTAATGAAATCGATTTCTTCTCCTTCATCATTGAAGAAAGAACCTTCCATTTCAAGTTCTCCTTCTTCTGCAGCGTAGTCTGCTTCAATTTCTACGATTAGATTTTCTGTTTCTGTTTCGGTCTCTCCATTTTCACAGGAAGTCACGTTTTCTTCTTCTATGAGCTCGATTTCTATTTTCATTTCCTCGAATTCAAATTCAAATTTCACTTCACCAGTGATTTCAGAAAAGCTTAAATCATTGAGATCTGAAGAGATACTACCAAAGACCGCTTTTAGATCAGTAAAACCAGTTTCGTCCAAATCCAAGACCCATTCACCTGCGAGGTCGTTGTCGAGAATTTCATATTCGAATTCGCTTAGGTCATTGACAACAACATTTTCTTGTGTATCAATGCTAGTGATTGCTAGTTTGAAACTTCCATCTGAAGCTTCTGACCCTGGTAGGTTGAATGCGACTACAATTTCAAACTCCTCAGGTACAGTGCCTAAATTTGCATCAACTGGAATAGTGATTGACTGGTCATCAAAAGTGATTTCACGTTCAAATTCACAATCTTCGTCTTCATAGATATATAGTACTTCGTCTATTGCTACATTGACAAAATCATCTTCGCCACTAAGTGTATAAGTCAATGTGATGGGCGAGCTTGGCAATTCATCAAGATAGTCTGCAAAAGAGATTTCTATTTTGTAATCTTCGGCATCTGCAAGATCAGCACCTTCTTCGTCGATGACGAGACGGTATGGGAAATCGGTGTCGTTAATTTCCACTTCTGGTTCATCTTTCGCACATGCTGCCAAAAATGTGATGGCAGCCAGTAGGAATATATATTTGATTTTCATGATTGTTTTTTTCGATATTAGAAATTGACTTTTACGCCTATACGAGACCACCAAGAATAAAACTCACGCTGTGAGGGATGATTTTCATTTCCTCCGATATAAGCTTCATAGGGCGCATTTGTAATGTTTAAAAATTCAGCAAAAACGTTGAAATGATCACTGATTTGGTAGTTGGCAGTAGCATCTACTTGAAGGCGACCTTTGATGTATTCGTCTTCGTCAGTATCTGCGCCAAGTTCTGCTAAGTATGCGCCAGCATAGTTGCCCGAAACTCTTGCGGTGAAGCCTTTTAGGCTATAAGATAAACTTAGGTTTCCTACGTGTTTGGCTTGTCCTGGTAAGTCGATTTCTTCGCTATCTCCTAGGCCAGAGCGATCCTTCAGTGTTGCGCTAGACGTGGTAAACGTATAGTTGGCATAAAGACCAAATCCTGACAAGAATCCTGGTAGAAAAGTTAAGTTCTGTTGATAGGCGATTTCAATTCCGGTCAGGCTTGCCTTTTGGCCATTGACGTCTTGCGTGAGCTCTATGGTTTGACCAAAATCTCGACCAAGGTAACTGTCTGTTTCGAATCGTCTTTTGTATATGAAACTGTCCAGATTTTTGTAGAAAATACCAGCTGATATCACACCTACGGTGCCGAAATAGTGATCCACCATCAGGTCTACGTTAATTGCGGAGACAGGCTTTAGAGCTGGATTGCCTATTGTGCCTTCTTTGTCTGCGAGATTAATTTCTTGGGCAGGAACAATAGATTCAAAATTAGGTCTTGCATAGGACATCGTTCCTGCCAACCTCAAATTGGTCATGCTGTTTAGGGCATATTTCAAATTGACTTGTGGTAATACGAATGTGTAGTCTGTTGTACCTTCTTCGGATACAATCTCATCTAGGTCTCCATCTTCGTCGAAAAATACGGTGTTGTATTTGTAGTCCACATTTGTCTGTTCAAACCTAACCCCACCAATTACCTGTAGTTTGTTGAACGTAACGTCTGTCATCAGATAGGCAGCTATTACGTCTTCACTAGCGGTATAGCTTTCTACACTTTCGTCTACTAGTTTGTCTTCTACTTCTAGTTCAAACCCATTTTGGTTGGCATTGAAAAACGTCATGACCTTGCCCATGTCAGGAGCTGCTGATAGACTATATCTGCCTCCTAGGTAATCGTTGTCGATTAGGCCACCACTAAACTTGTCTAGTGTGAAGTCTCCTGTTTCACCGTTGAAAGAGATGTCTCCACCTTGCCAACCGTATTTGTTGTTGGTTACTTCTAGTTCTTTGTCTTTGGCTCTGTATTTTCCTCCAAATTTGATGAATCCTTGATTTTGGCCAATCGCATAAGGCACAGCTACATTTACTTTTCCAGTGATGTTTCTGTCTTGGGAGTATGTATTGCCAGCTTCTAGTTCATCAAATTCATAGTTGGAATTGTCGAGATAGTCAAACTCACTATTGGTGCTAAATACGGGGTAGTCAGGTTGAAAGTCAATATTGATGGCGTCAGGCTCTCCTATGAAATTGACTTCATAATCGAATGGAGTATCTTGTAGAGCCAGTGCATATGACACTTCATAGTCAATGGTGAACTTTGGTAATACATGCTTGCCACCCAGATTATAACTAGAGACATCTTGCTTCTCGAATCTATCCTTTGTCAATCTTTCAATCTCATTGTCTTCGAATGGACTGTCGTCAGTGTTGGGTACAAATACGTACCTTCGTCTTACTTCTCTGTCAGTGAAGCTGTTGTATATTCCTCTGAAATAGATTTCACTGGTAGGATTGAACCGATAATCAATAGTTCCGCTAATGGCGCTTCTTGTTCTGCGTAATTCATAGTCTCTCAACTCAAGATCACTGTCGTCACGTTCCCATCCATCTGATCCCAAATCGTTGAAATAGTGGCTGGCGTTGAGCATAACTCCTAGTTTTTGTTCTAGCCCAAATCGCTGGCCGAGTAACAATGAGCCTTGGCTATTAACTTTACCTAGTTCGTTGTTGTAGCCGCCTAATAAGGTGCCTTGTATTTCAGGAGTTCCACTTTTGGCTTTTCGAGTGACCAAGTTGACAGATCCACCTACGGCATCACCATCCATATCTGGAGACAAGGTTTTGCTTACTTCGATAGACGATAGCTGCTCGGCAGGGATGGCGTCCAGTGCGACAAAACGTACGCCCGATTCTGGAGAGGGAATTTGTTCTCCATTGATGTTGATATTGGTAAACTGAGGAGACAAACCTCTCACGATCACATATCTACCTTCGCCTTGATCTCTCTGGAGAGTTACGCCAGGGATTCTTTGCAAAGCTTCTGCTACATTAGGATCAGGAAAACGGCTGATTTGATCAGCCGCTACTATATTTTTGATGTTACCAGAGCTTCGTTGTTGGTTGAGGGCTTTTTGCTGCCCTTGAAGACTTCCAAAAACAGTGACTTCTTCCAGCTCTGAAATTAATTCGCTTAGTTGGACGTCAACAAAAACATCGGTGTCTGCATTGGCTTCGAGTGTAATGTCGTTGTACCCCAAATAACTAATGATCAGGTTGATTTGCCCTGGATTGACACGCAGTACAAATTCGCCATCTACATCCGAGAGGGTGCCTGATGTGGTCTGGTCTACTTTGATGATGGCACCAGGCAATCTTTCACCAGTAGATTCATCAGTTACCGTACCTCGAATCACTATGTCTTGTGCTATTGCACTCAGCCCGATTAGGTTAATGATTAAAAATGTGAATAGTTGTTTCATGGTTTTATGTTCATAGTTGAAGCATTAATAATTTTTTGATGGGCAAAGGATAGTTGCAAGTGTGACTTGGGTATTAATGGGCAGTCAACAAAAGAGCAGCAAAAGCGCTAGGGGAAGGCATCAAAACGTAAACAGCTGTTTGTAATGTATTGATTGTCAATTGATTTGATGTTAATTCAGCGTTAACCTAGGTTGGTGATGTATGCATATAAATTTTCACCTTTTTCTAATCCTAGCTTTTTTCTTAGTCGATATCTAGCAATTCTTAGACTGTCATTGGAGATGTTCATGATAGATGCTATTTCATGTGAATGCAAATTGGCATGTATCATTGCACAAAGTCTGACTTCGGAGTTGGTGAGACCAGGATGATTCTTCCTTATGCGGTCGAAAAAACCCGTGTGAATCTGTTGGAAGATATTTTCAAATTCCTCCCAATCTTCGTCTAGGTTAAAATTCAGATCGATCGATCTTGTCAGTTTTCTTATTTTTTGATGAATATCTTCTTTTTCGCTTTTTTTAATCTTCTTTAGGTTGCTTCTTAGGCTTTCTAAAAATTCATTTTTTTGGATGATCTGTAGGGCAGATCTGCTCAGGGACTTGTTTTTCAACTCTAGTTCAAGTTGGAGTTTACTTTCTTCTAGGTGCTTGTTTTCAAGTTCTGTTTTCAGCTTTTCCTCATTCAATTGGGCATTGATCAGCTCTGCTTTGCTCAGTTCATTTTCCGTTTTTAGCAATTTTCTTTCTTTTCTGTTTTTAGCACCTCGCTGGCCAGACCCATAGACGATGAGTATGATCAAAATGGCCGATGCGCCAAATCCAATAATGGTAATTTGTCGGTTGGACGCTCGTTCTTTTTCTAGCAAAGAGATGGTTTGCTGTTTTTGTTCTAAGTCAAATATCGTTTGGGCATTGGCAATCTCTTTGGCGATTTCTTTTCCAAAAATGACTTCGTTGAGTTCATAGCTTTGATTGAGATAGTGATAAGCGCTATCGTATTGTTCACTGGCTAAGTAGTTTTTAGCCAGATCCCTTGCTGCGGATTGAATCTGGTAATCATTCTGTAGCAGCTTAGCTTCATTATAGGCCTGCCGAGTATAGCGAAGAGCCGTGGAGAGTTGATTTCGTTTTCGGTAGGTGTCTCCTATGTTGTTGAGGTTTATGATGGCTTCGCTTGTGTTGGATAGTGCTCTGTTGTAATCATAGGCTTTTTTGAAATTGACATAAGCTTCGTCAAAAGCTTCAAGGTCTTCATAGATACTTCCAATATTGTCGTAGATCACAGCCAGTTCGGTAGAGTCTACATAAGTAGAAAAATATTCAAGGGCTTTTTGTTGATAAAAGAGCGCGGAATCATACTGCTTAGATTTTTCATATAGATGTCCTATGAGCCCAAAGACATGAGCTTCTCCTGAATCCAGGTTTTGTAAATTGTATAGCGAGCGAGCTCGTCGCAGGTGTATGAGGCCCTGGTTATAGTTTTCAGACCTAAGGTATACTTGCCCGATGAGGCTATTAGTTTCAGCCAAGTGGAGCTGGTCGTTGATTTGATTATAAGCGTGGATAGACTCATGGAGGTGCTTGATGGATAAGTCTAAGTTTCCGATTTTGTAAAATACTGCTCCGAGCAAGTGGCTGCTTCTGGCTAGCCCATAGTGATAGCCTAGCTCGCGAGATAGAATGAGGGCACGACGGGTAAAAAACAATGAACTATCGCTGGTGAATTCGGGATTGGATTCTACTTTCTTGAGCAGGGCGTCTATCGTGGCGTTACTTTTTATATTGGAATCATTAGTCCTCAGTGAGCACCCAGAGAATAGCCAAGTGGCTATTCCTAAAATGGATAAGAAAGTACGTAGAGTCATTTGAAATTATGATGAAAAGTCAGAACAAGCAAAAATGACTATTATGATCTGTGGCGAGTAGTAAACCACGATATCAGTATTTTATCTTATTGTTAAGAAAAGTCGACCAATTGATTTTTTTCATTTGATACGAACAAAGCCCTGTGACTTTTATCAAATCTTGCGTCCAATGTCGAAAAAACTATTTGATGTATGTCTGATTTGATAAATACACTAAAAGCGTTTCACATGCATAGTCCCATCAACCTTAAAGCCTGTAGAGTGGCGGTCGAAGAGGACTTGATTGAATCCAATTCTTTGGAATTGTTTTTTGGCTTGGGAACCAATAAGTATGGGTTGATTTTTAGTTATGGAGTGTTGGTCTTTTACAACTGTGGTCAGCAGGAGATTGACGCATTGTATACTAAACTAGGACTGACCATAGCGGAGAAGGACAGTGATTTATACCAAGATGATTTTGGGATCAAACAGTCGGCAGGTGACTATCAAACTAGATTTGATCACATAGCCTTGCCAGAAATCAATGAGGCTGTTATACGCATAGCCATGCTAAATCTTGGGCAGAGTTTGGCACTCAAATATTATGATACCGTATCTCAGGATTTGCTCACTAGCGTGAGGGAATTCACGGCGCAGCTAGAGTCTAATGGACAATTGAAAATTGGTAGAAAAAGCATCCTGCGTTTCGTAGGCAAGGCCTTGAACACCCAAAACCGAATAGCCGAAAACTTATACATTTTCGATGCACCTCCAGCCACATGGGAGAGCGAATATCTGGAAAAAGTAAACTTGTCATTGTCCAAGCATTTCGACCTGAGCACAAGGTATCGCTCGATCGATAGCACCTTCAAGATTATCAAAGACAACTTGTCTACCTACATGGATCTCTATCATCACAAAGAGAGCAGTAGACTAGAGTGGATTATCATTATTTTAATTTTGGTAGAGGTACTGGATACTTTTATTTCGAAGCTACTGTAGGGAAGGCTATGGCGCGTTTCGCTGTAGTGGTTATTTCTTTAGTTTCTGGTAAAGCTCATTGACATGCGTACGTGCTCGTTTTAGTCGCATTTTTACGGCGCTTTCAGAAAGACCCAAGCTTTGTTGAATGTCTTTGATGGGGTGCTTCTCTTTGTATTTCAACAAGAGAAGCATTTTTTCCTCGGGAGAGATCAGCTCGAGCAGTTCTTCCAAGATCTGGATGGACAGAGCTTCGGGAATTTCGTCTACGCCTTCGATCATTTCGGCCACCTCATCGGCCATTTTTTCGGTAATTACTTTTAGGACTTGGCTTTTCTTGTTTTTTCGGAGATAGTCCATGCAGGTGTTGTGCACGATGGCGAATAGCCAAGTAGAAAAACGGGCTTCTCCTCTAAAGTCTTTAAGTTTTAAAAATACCTTGATCAGTATTTCCTGACATAGGTCTTCGGCGGTGTCATCGTCCTTGACATAGCTCTTACATTTTTTTAGGATGGTTTGTTCGTGTCGCTCAGTCAGTAGGGAAAAATAAGTCAAGTTTCCTTCGGTCTGAAGGATGCTGATTAATGCCTCGTCTGAAATTTTTTTATCAATCATGTAATGACTTGTGTGACTTTTCTAAAACCCTGCGTCCAATGTTGAAATATATAGAAAAGTACGTGTATAAAATGCAAACTGCGATTAAAGAAAAGATTTTGGATGTGAGCATCAAGGCACAGCCAAACGATGTCACCTGCGGGCCTACCTGTCTGCATGGGGTGTATAGCTATTACAAAGACGTCATTCCCTTGCACGAAGTCATCGAGCAGGTAGAACAGCTTTCTACGGGCGGCACGCTGGCCGTTTTGTTAGGTATTCATGCGCTAGACCGAGGCTATGATGCTACTATTTACACGTTCAATTTGCATGTGTTCGACCCTTCTTGGTTCAAAGGAAAGGTAGATCTAGTTCAAAAACTAGAAGCTCAAATGGCAGCCAAACCCGACAATGAAGTCTTGATAGCAGCAAGTCAAGCCTACCTTACTTTTTTGTCCTTGGGCGGAAAAATAAAATACGAAAGCCTGACACCTGCTTTGATTAGATCTTATCTGGCCAAGGATGTGCCGGTTTTGTCTGGGTTGAGTGCCACCTACTTGTATGACAGCCCGCGCGAGATTGGCGATATAGAAGTACAATACGACGATATAAAGGGAGAACCTACAGGTCATTTTGTGATTCTGAATGGATACAACCCTGATAGCCGACAGGTCTACATTGCCGATCCTTTGAAGTACAATCCGATCAGCGACGAACAATATTATAAAGTGAGCTACCAAAAATTGATCACCTCGGTGATGCTAGGCGTAGTGACCTACGATGCCAATTTATTGATGATAGCTCCAAAAGAAAACTAAACGATGTCAAAACTAATTATTACAGAAAACCCTGAAAAATGGAGCTTGAGCTTCGAAGGCGTGACCGTGGTCACGCCCACGACTTACTTCGGCAATCCAGAATATCAGGCCAAAAAGTTTAAAATCATTAACCTCTGCAAATCGCATCAATACCAAAGTGTAGGGTATTATGTGTCGCTGCTGGCAGAGGCGCGTGGGCACAAGGTCATCCCTGAGATTGCTACGTTGCAAGACTTTAGGTTTCCCTCGTTGATCAAAGATGATGCGGACGACTTCGAAGATCTCATCAACGAAAGTTTGAAAGGAATCAACGAAACCAAATTTACGATGAAGACCTTTTTGGGTTATGCAGACGACCCTGCGTTTAGCAATTTGGGCGCATTGATTTTCAACTTGTTTCAAGTGCCAATCATTCAGGCTGTGTTTGAGAAGAAGGAGAAATGGCAGCTGAAATCACTGAAGACACTGCACCTCAATGAAGTGGCCGAGGAGGAATTTCCGATGTTGCAAAAGGCACTTCACTTCTATCTGATGGGCAAAAACGTGGTGCGCAAAAAGTATGCGCGTAAGAAGTATGACTTGGCTATTTTGCTCAGTCCAGACGATCCTACACCACCTTCTTGCCCGAAGGCAATTCAGAAATTTATCTCAGAAGCAGAGAAAAAGGGGTTCAATGTGGAGATCATCACCAAAAACGATTTTGGTAAACTGGTGCAGTTCGATGCCTTACTTATTCGTGTGACCACCAATGTGAACCATTATACCTATCGCTTTGCCAAGAAGGCAGAGTCTGAAGGCTTGGTGGTTTTTGATGATCCAAACTCTATACTGAAGTGCACCAATAAAGTGTACCTTCATGAACTGCTGGTGGCCAACAAAATCAAGGTGCCCAAGTCGCACATTTTGCGAAAGGATCATCAGGAGATCCCAAGCGAATTCAACTACCCGCTGGTGATCAAGCAGCCCGATGGTTCGTTTTCTAAAGGGGTGAAGAAAATCGCCAATGCGGAGGAATTGAAACCTGCATTGAAAGAGCTATTTAGCAAGTCAGAGCTTTTGATTCTGCAGGAGTTTGTCCCTACAGCTTACGACTGGAGAGTAGGAATCATCGATGGACAGCCGCTCTATGTGTGCAAATACTATATGGCACAAAATCATTGGCAGATCGTGGATTGGAAGAAGAATGGAGAGCATCGGGAGGGCAAGAGTGAAACACTCAAAGTGGAAGATGCACCTAAAAAATTAATCGAAACAGCCTTGAAAGCTACTTCACTAATAGGCAAAGGTCTCTATGGTGTGGATATCAAAGAAATAGAAGGCGTCTTCTACGTGATAGAGGTCAATGACAACCCGAGCATAGATGTGGGGGTGGAAGACAAAGTGCTGAAAAATCAGCTTTACGCTAAAATAATGGATACTTTTTTACAAAGATTGAATTGAGATGAACACGAGAATGCACCTGTTTCAGCGCTATGGAATAGAGCTGGAATACATGATTGTAGACAATGATACTTTGGCTATTCGGCCCATTACGGACGATTTGATCAAGAGCGTATTAGGAGCGTTTAGCAATGAAGTAGATCGTGGTTTGGTCACTTGGAGCAATGAATTGGTACTGCATGTGCTGGAGTTGAAATGCTCGAAGCCAGAGCTGGATTTGGTGGCTTTGGCCGAAGGATTTCAGCAAAACATTCGGGACATCAATAAAAAATTGATGGCTTTCAATGCGCGCTTGATGCCTACGGCGGCTCACCCTATGATGAACCCAGAGAAGGAGACCTTTTTGTGGCCACACGACAACAATGAAATATACGATATCTACAATCGCATTTTCAACTGCAAAGGCCACGGCTGGTCCAATCTACAAAGCACACACCTCAATTTGCCATTTTATGACGACGAGGAGTTTGCACGTTTGCATGCCGCAGTGCGGTTGATTTTGCCCATTTTGCCAGCGATAGCGGCCAGTTCACCTGTGCTAGACGGCGCTGCCACAGGTTATCTCGATAAGCGTTTGGACTATTATCAATCCAATCAAAAAGTGATTCCTGAGCTTACTGGTAAGGTCATTCCTGAAAGGGCTTTTTCTAAGCGACATTATCACAAAATGATCTATGAGCCGATTCAAGCGGCTGTAGCACCTTACGATGAGCAGCATATTTTAGAGCCTGTATGGCTCAACTCCCGAGGGGCGATTGCACGCTTCGATCGTGGGTCTATAGAGATAAGACTGCTGGATATACAGGAATGTCCGAAGGCGGATATGGCTATCGTAGCGTTGATTATTGGTGTACTCAAGGTACTGGCAGCAGAGGTCACTTGTAGCGCCCATGAGCAGCAAACTTGGTTAGTTGCTCCGCTCAGCAAGATTTTTCAGCAGACTATAGTGACTGCTGAAAACACGGTGATAGCCGACGCTGCCTACTTGCAAGTTTTTGGGATGACGCAAGAGCAGGCTACAGCCAAGGAACTGTGGGTGCATTTGCTAGAGCTGGTCAAGGTGCACCATCCGGTGTTTATAGGGCCATGGCTGGATACGCTTCATCAGATCTTAGAAGGAGGCACTTTGGCTTCGCGAATATTGACTGCACTCGATGGGATCTATACCGAAGACAATATCAAATTGGTCTATAATGAGTTGGCGGATTGTTTGTCTAACAATGAAATTTTTGAGTCATGCGTAAAAGAAAAATTATAATCACGTGTGAACATGGGGGCAACTATATTCCACGTGAGTACAAATACCTGTTCGCAGCCCATGAGAAGGAGCTGAGTTCTCACAAGGGATGGGATATTGGTGCCTTAGAAGTGGCCAAGTACTTATCTCGGCACATTCCAGCACCGCTGTCGTATCAGCGGGTATCTCGACTATTGGTAGAAACGAACAGGTCTCTTCATAGTGATGAGCTGTTTTCTAAATATGCACATGAACTTGACAAGCCGATCAAGAAGTATATTTTGAATAAGTTTTACTATCCCTACCGCAATGCGGTGGAGAAAAACTTGGCAAAGTATATCGCCGAAGGGCATGAGGTGCTTCATCTCTCTGTGCACAGTTTTACTCCCGTATTGAATGGTATAGAACGTCAGGTAGATATTGGATTGCTTTGTGATGAGTCGCGCTGGCTGGAGTTGGAGTTTTGCCAAATGTGGCAAGCACAGATACAACAATTACTACCCGAGAAGCTAACTATGATCAATGTGCCGTACAACGGCGCAGATGATGGGTTTACTACTTATTTGAGAGAAAAATTTCCTGTAGAAAAATATATGGGAATTGAAATTGAGATCAACCAGAAATATGCAGGCACTGAGGATCAGTCGGTGATCAGGTCTGTGTTAGCCAATAGCTTGGTGATTTCGGAGAATTTAGTAGCAGAATAGATAAAGAGGCTGCTTCAAAAAACTTGTTTGTTTGATCTTTGAAGCAGCTTTTTTTATCTTAAGTCATACATTTGCATTTGTTGAGTTTATGATAGCTTAAATGTAATAGGTAAAATCATTTTCACTTTTACCGAATTGCCTTCTATTTTTCCTGGTGCCCAGTTGGTAGCTTCTTTTATGATACGAATGACTTCTTCGTCGCAGCCTGCACCTATGCCTTTTAGTACTGTAGGATCAGTGAGTTTTCCTGATTCATCTACGACAAATTGGACGAAAACACGGCCTTCTACTCCAGCCTCCTTGGCTTGTACTGGATATTTCATATTTTGACCAACCCATTCGTAGAAGCTTGGCATGCCACCTCTAGGCATGGGGAGATCCTCCACTTTGTCGAATATTTCATCAGCATATGTGGAAATCGTCTGAGCCGCTTCGATATCACTCTGATCACTCAATTCCTGATTGATGTCTTCGCATCCAAACACAAGGACTAAAGCGAGGCCAAGTGTAAAAGGTAATATTTGTTTGATTTTCATAGTTTGTTTATTTTGTTGATTTATCATTTTTATTCTATTCAATATGGAAGAGTTGTAAAAGGAGTGTGCCAACTCAAACCCATGAATTTTCAAGGTGTGAACCGCGAGGATTTGTATATAATGATCTTTGTCATGTGCATGCACGGCTTGGGCATCCGCCAAATATTCATGGTTGACTCGAGCCATTTTTTTTATGAAGTATAGTATTGGGTTGATCCAAAGTAGCGCACTGATGATCTCTAAAAAGAGAATGTCTATTGAGTGCATTTCACCTGCATGAACCTTTTCGTGTGACAAAATCAGTTCCTTTTCTCTTGTCTGCAAATCATCGCCAATGAAGATGGTATTTACGAAAGTGTACGCCTCTCGGCTGTTGGGCAAAGTGCAGAGTCTATAGTCTCCATACAACTCTGCCGTACGACTCATCACCCACAGTCCCATCGCTTTGGATACGACCCTGATCAACAAACCAGTAGCTATGAGTATATAGATGGTACTGAGTAGCTCCACGCTACTGAAGGCTCCTGTAGTACTTTCAGTATTAGAAATTTCTAAAGCATCCAATGTAATCGTGCCTACTGCTAGTGGCGAGGGTATTGAGTTGATACTCAGGTGGAGTAGAGGGACAATTAGTGAAAATACTACACTTGCGAGGAGATAAAATCTATTAAATGAAAAGGCTTTTTCCTGCCGCAAGGCCAAAAGAAAGAAAAGGGAAAGCACGGCCAAGCAAAGGCCCGATTCTAGGAAGTAATTGAATACATTATTCATCGTTGGAGGTTTTAGTGTCTTTTTTTGCGATTTCGATGAGCTGGTTTAGCTCGTTGATGTTTAGGTCGTTTTCCTTGGCAAAGAAGGAAACGAGATTTTTGAATGAGCCTCCAAAGTAGCTGTCCATGAAGTTGGATAGATAGAATTTGGAGTAGTCTTTCTTCGCTATCAGAGGGAAGTATTCATGGGTTTTGCCATAGGCTTTGTGATCTGCAAATTTTTTGGTCTCTAGTATCCTTACAATCGTAGATACTGTATTGTAGGCTGGTTTAGGGTCTGGTAACTTGGCAATGATGTCGTGCACCACACCTCGCTCTATTTCCCATAAGGCCTTCATTACTTGCTCTTCTGCTTTGGTCAGTTCTTTCATAGTTTTCTAATTACATTCTAAATGTATAACTAAATATTTAGTTATGCAACTATTTTTAGAGTCATAAAACTAAATAGTCGGGTTTTTGCGAGGAGGAGTGGATAAAGAATCTATATTTTAAATGCAATGACATTGCAAATTGGCTATCTTTGCACTTATGGAAACGAAAGGACGAAAAGAAATACTTAAAAGGCATGGCATGCGAGTGACCGACTGTCGATTAGACGTGCTCGATTTGTTTATCAATAGTAGACAGGCGCTGTCTCAAAAAGATCTCGAAGAAAAACTCACCGCATACGATAGAGTCACACTCTATCGTACATTGCACAGCTTTCTTGAAAGCGGAGTACTACACAAAATTCCTAATGATAACGGTATAGCTTCTTATGGTGTATGTTTTGATACATGCAGCCCTTCGGAGCATCATCATGATCATCTACACTTCAAGTGCAATTCATGCGGCCAGTTGGAGTGTATAGAAGAGGCCATTACTTTGCCTGCTATCCACTTACCCCAGCATTATCAGTTAGGTGCTGTAGATATCATCGTGAATGGCGTCTGTGGGGCGTGCATTGTGGAGGCTTGATACTATGAAGCATTTTTTGTGGTTAATGATAAGCCTACTCGTTAGTTTTTCGGCTTTGTCTCAGGTTCAAATTTCTGGGGTGATTTATGATGCAGCAAACAAAGAGCCGCTCCCAGGTGCAATGATCAGTATACATGAGCTGAACCTAGCAAAGGTGACAGACATAGATGGTCGTTTTTTATTCGAAAACATCCGTTTGGCTACTTATCATTTGCATGTCAGCTACATGGGTTACAAAGCCCAGACCATGGTGAAGACCCTGGGGCAGGGAGAAGATCATATCAAAATATATTTAGAACCTACCACATTGGAACTCAGTGAAATCGTAGTAGAATCTAATCACTACAAAACGGGCCCTAAAGAGCAAACCTTGCCCATGGAAATTCTGGATGCCGAATTTTTAGCTAAAAACAGAAAAGGGACTTTCGTCAATTCTTTAGAAGATATCCCTGGAGTCAGCGCAATTAATACTGGTGTAGGCATATCTAAACCCGTGATTAGAGGTATGAGCTTTAATCGGGTAATCGTAAACGACAAAGGAGTGAAGCAAGAAGGCCAGCAATGGGGGACAGACCATGGGCTGGAGATTGATATGTTCGAACCAGGACGAGTAGAGATTATCAAAGGACCAGGTTCGTTGATGTATGGCTCAGATGGTTTGGGGGGCGTGATCAATATTTTCCCACCAGCCATACCGCATGATAAAGAGATAGAAGGGGGAGTACAGGGGATATACAAGTCCAACAATCATTTGATAGGGACATCGGCCATGGTGCAAGGAGAGAAAAATGACTGGGTATATAGAGGCAGGTTTAGTACACAGGATTTTGGAGACTATCGTGTGCCTGCGGATCAGTTTACCTACAATGGCTACAGTTTACCTATCTACGACGAGCGCTTAAAGAATACGGCAGGAAAAGAAAGAAATTTTACTTTGATGTCTGGGGTTAAAAAAAATTGGGGTTATTCTACCCTGACGGTGAGCAATTTTCATCAAAAGGCAGGATTATTCGCTGGCGCAGTAGGCATTCCTCGATCGTACCAGCTGGAGCCAGACGGCTCTAGCAGAAATATTGATATCCCTTATCAAAAGACGAATCATTTTAAGGTGTCCTCTAATTCCAATGTCTTATTAGGAGGGCATTGGTTGGAAATGGACTGGGGGTATCAGCGAAACCAGCGCGAGGAGCACTCTGACCCTACAGCCCATGGTAGAGAGGAAGGTCCTGATGGCACGCTGGAGCATGGGTTGGATCTGCAGACTTTGAGCGTGAATACCCGTTATTTCTGGCGATCTTCGGAGTCTCACACACGTATTATTGGCTTGCAAGGACAATATCAATGGCATGATTGGGATGGTTTTGCCTTTCTTTTGCCAGCGTTTACGAGTAGTTCGGTTGGGTTGTTTGCCTATGAAGAATACAGTTGGGCAAGGCGATTTACCGCTACGGGAGGGCTGCGGTTGGATTATGCCACTCGTGATATCACTGGATATAGTGAATCTGATGGTACAGATTTTTTTCAGTACAATGAGGATTTGAATCGAGATTATTTCAATGTGTCGGGCGCGCTGGGACTTTCCTTTTATCCCAATGATTTACTCAATATGAAGCTTAATTTGGGGTCGAGTTTTCGAGTACCCACACCCAACGAACTGGCAATCAATGGGCTGCACCATGGCACTTTTCGGTACGAGCTGGGCAATAGTGACCTTACCTCCGAACGTGGCCTTCAGGTCGATTTTAGTTTAAGTTATCAGAAGAAAAATTTCAGTTTGGTCGTTACGCCGTTTGCTTCCTATTTCGATGGGTTCATTTATTTGGCGGCTACCACACAGTTTTCGTCGGATCTCAATCCCTTCTTGCCAGCGGAGAGCGGGCAGATCTACCAATATCGACAAAACGATGCCGTGTTTGCAGGTACAGAAGTGGCCATGGAATACCACATGTTAGATGAATTGCATTGGCGGGCAGCCTATGAATATGTCTATAATTATAACTTAGACACTAAACTACCCTTGCCCTTTACACCGCCAGGATCGCTATATACCGAATTGGAGTATGGGATCGAACTCAAAAGCTCATGGCTCAAGGATATTCACTTTGGTACAAATGCTAAATGGGTTTTTGATCAAAACCGTGTGGATCGTAATGAAAATACGACCCCTGGCTATTGGCTATTGGGCGCCAATGTAGGTATGGGACTGGCTATGGGGAAAAAGAATACGGCACAGCTGGCTTTTTCTGCTCAAAACCTGCTCGATAAAGAATACTACAACCATTTGAGCCGTTATCGTTTGCTCAATTTACCTGAGCAAGGGCGAAATTTTGTAATATCTCTGCACATACCTCTTGCAATACAATAACATTAACATTAATATTGCAATATTATTGCATAAATGAAAATTCAAATGAGAAACACGAAAAATTGGTTGATGATGATGCTGGCACTGCCAGTTCTGTATGCTTGCGACGAGAGCGATACAGTGGATACTATTGCGCCAGAGATTACCCTGGAAGACCCGATAAGCGGTGAGGCATTTGCTGCTGGAAGTACCATGCATGTGCACGGTGACTTGAGCGATGATCAAGGTTTGGCTACGTACAGCATTTCTATTCATAGCAACTTCGATGGTCACTCACATGGTAGAGTGCTTGCTCAGTTTGCATTTAGCGAAAGCTATGAGGCTGAAGGTACTGCTGCGCATATCGAGCAGGAGATTGAGATTGATGCTACAGCTACTGCTGGCCCCTATCATTTTATAGTAGAGGCGATAGATGCCGCAGGCAATGCTACTTCTTTTCAAGATGATTCGAGTATTGAGATAGAAATATGGATTGAAAATGAAGACATGGCCCATATTCATTTTACGGATGAAAATGATGTGGAAATTGATGAGATCGAGGGCGTATTAGGAGAAAACTTGCCAATTTATGGTGAAGTAGAAGACGAATCAGGTACGTTGGATCATGTGTACATTATGGTAGGTCACCTTGAGGAAGGTGAGGATGAGGATCACGACCATAGTCATGGCCGTGTGCTAGAGGATCATATTTTTGAAGAAGAGTATGAAGTAGAAGGTGAATCTTCCGTATTGCTGCAAGACTTGCTGGCTAGCGAATCCATTGTTGTTAATCAGGAGGATATGGATGAACTAGAAGATGGAGAGCATCTTTATTTGATCGTACAGGCAACCGACGAAGATGGTAATGTAAGCCGCAGTACAATAGAAATTCATTTTGATTGATTTGAATTGAAATATCGACTAACAAAAAAAGGGCACGAAGCCCTTTTTTTGTTAGTCGATATAAATGTCCCATTCTAATTACCTATTTTCGATCGTATGGATCGAAGAAATTTTGTCAAGAAATCAGCCGCTGCTTCTGCGGCTACTTTGCTCACGGTAAGTGTGGCAAAGGCACAGGCTAAAGACCAGCAAGCACTCATCAAGCCCAAAGCCTTGCAAAAGGGTGATACCATTGGGTTGATTACTCCTGCCAGTGCCGTGACACGTCAGGCCTTCGAAAAGGCAGTAGCCAATCTGGAAGCCATGGGGTTTGTGGTGCGCTATACGGACAACATGGCCGTGCGTAAAGGTTTTTTGGCTGGCACAGACCAGCAGCGGCTCGATGACCTGCACCGCATGTTCGAAGACCCAGCGATCGATGGAATCGTATGTGCGCGAGGTGGCTATGGTTCTGGTCGACTGCTGCCTGATATCAATTATGACCTGATCAAGGCCAATCCAAAGGTGCTCATCGGCTATAGCGATATTACGGCGTTGTTATATGGGATTCACAAAAAAACGGGTTTGGTTTGTTTTCATGGGCCAGTAGGAGCTTCGGAGTATTCGGACTTCACGACCAAGGGATTTGACCAGGTCTTGATGAGGAGTAAAAACAATGTGAAATATGAAGTGCCAAAAGACTGGGAGCAGCTTGCAGATCCAGCCTATCAGACCTTGCCACTTGTGTCTGGTCGAGCCGAAGGGGCTTTGGTAGGAGGCAATTTGAGCTTGATGTGTTCGCTCATGGGTACACCTTATGATATTGGTTTTGCAGGCAAGATTGTGTTTATAGAAGAGGTAGGAGAGTCGCCCTATCGAGTAGATCGCATGCTCACACAGCTGCTCAACTCAGGTAAGTTGGCTCAGGCCAAAGGCATAGCGATGGGTGTATTCAAGGGCTGCGAGACCAAACCAGATGATCCAGATTTTGCTTTGTCGACCAGCCTAGAAAACGTGCTTGCGGACCGATTTAGTGACCTGAAAATCCCAGTGCTCTACGGGCTGCCCATCGGACACATCGACGACAATGCTACATTGCCTTTTGGTGCTCGAGCAGAGCTGGATGTGGAGAAGGCTAGTTTGCAGCTGATGGAGGCTGGGGTGGTGTGATCGCCAAATTTATGATTTGGCGGAGCATCCAGAATGCAAAAAAATCTCTCATCTAGCACTGTCCGAGCATGATCTTACCACAGCATGTTAGCTATCGGATAAATCTAAGTTATTGCATTTCTAATATCTTCTCTTGTCGAGCCATTATAAAGGGTGTTTATTTTTGGCGAGATGGAGTTTAGCTTCTTCAAGCTTAATCTACTCTTGAATATAGTTCTCCACTTCGCATATCGTAAGTTCTTTTTGTTTTTAAGGAATAGTCTAAGTCTAACAAAAAGCATTTCAGTTTTATAACGTGCATCTGGTGGTTTTTTGGAGGGGTGATCTGCATCAAAAAAACGAACACCACATACATCAGAAAAGTCACACTACTGGCGTCAGCAGTTGGGAGTTGACAGGGTTAGGTGGTTGCTGGCTGTGGCTTATGGTCAAATGTTAATTTTTTTCACAAATACTTATTCCTTTTAGCAACCTTTTTTTCTTTATTGAGTAAAACCGAATGAACATTCAATCTATATTTGTAGAATGAGAGATAGAAAGCAAGCAATTTTTCAAAGCGCCCTCGAGCTGATCAACGATTATGGCTTTCATGGCATGTCTATGGGGCAGTTGGCCAAGCATGCCGATGTGGCTGCAGGTACGATATATCATTATTTCAAAAGCAAAGAGGAGATGATATGTGTGCTGTACGCTACCCATATAGAGCAGGTACAGGTTCGTTTGGAGCAAGCCAATGATCCTACACTGGCCTATAAAGATCGGTTTTATGCGATTTGGTGGGCGATGTACGATTATCATATCGAGCACTCCTATGTACTGAGATTTTATGAGCAGTTTGTCAACTCTCCGTATTTCAAGGATGTGAAAAGTAATCCTGTTTTGGAGTTGTTCGAAGACTTTTTGGAGGAGGGAATGGCAGCAGGGCTGATCACTAAAAGTCGTTCGGATATCCTTTCTAGTCTCATGATAGGCAATACGATTTCTGCTTTGAAAATGAAGTTTTATAAAAATCTCAACCTGAGCAAACTGGAGATCAACAGTATCATCGATTTGCTTTGGAAAGGACTATCAGCCTGATCGCTCAATAGTACTCATAAGAATAGATAAACAACAAGAAAGAAACATAGGTGAATATGAAAAAGAAATTGAGCATATGGCTCATGATGTGTGTATTAGGAGGTGCGACAGCCAGAGCCCAAGATAGTTTTACACTGGATCAGTGTATTGATTATGCCATGCAGCATAAGGCCGACATGGAACGAGCCTTGCTCGACGAGCGAATTGGGCAACACGAGATCAATGCAAGTTTGTCTGAGTGGCTGCCGCAGGTTACGGCCGATTTTACCTTGGCCAATAACCTGAAACTGCCCAGTACGGCCTTTGGGGATCAGGTCATTCAGATTGGTAGAAACTACAATTCGAACCTCATGCTTAGAGCAGAGCAGACACTCTATAGCAACGAAGTACTATTGGCCAGTAGGGCATCGAGTCATCGAAAGCAGCAGCTACAGCAGGACATCACCTATCAGAAGATTAATACCGTAGTAGACGTGAGTAAGGCCTATTACGATATCCTACTTACCCGTGAGCAGTTGAGTATCCTCAATAGCAACATCGTGCGACAGCAAAAGCAATACAACGATTCATACAACCAGTATGAAAATGGTGTGGTAGACAAGACGGATTATCAGCGAGCCAGCATTACATTGGCCAATTCTAAAAGTGCCAAAAAGCGTACAGAAGAGGGGATGAAGGCTAAAACAGCCTATCTCAAGCAGTTGATGGGTTATCCTGTGGACAAAAACCTAAACTTAGCGTTTGCGACCAAAGAGGTACTGAGAGAGGAAGTGGCACTAGATACCACACAGCTCCTTGTGGTGGACAATCGAGTAGAGTTTCGTCAGCTACAGACAGACTTGGAATTGCTCAAACTGAGTACGAGTTACCAAAAAATGGGACTGATTCCTAAAATATCGGCTTACGCCAATTACAACCCACAGTATTTTGATAATAGTTTTGGAGATCTATATAGCAATGCCTTTCCGACGTCTAGTATAGGTATTACGGCAAGTATTCCCATTTTTCAAGGTAATAAACGAAACCAAGAAATCAAGATGGCCAGCTTACGAGAATCGAGGCTGGAAGTGACTATGGCGGATGCCACCAGAGCCATCAATACAGAATATGTGACCTCACTGGCCAGATACAAAAGTGACTATACCGACATGGTGACACTCAAGAGCAATGCGGATTTGGCGCAAGACGTGTACAACACCATCAAGTTACAATACGATGAAGGCATCAAAGCCTATGTAGATGTGATCGTAGCCGAAACCGAATTACAGGCCTCACAGCTTAATTACCTAAATGCAGTTTACCAATTGCTATCTAGTAAACTAGATTTTCAGAAAGCCATTGGAGCAGTAGATATCAACTAAGAAATAATGAGTAAAGTATATAAGCAAATGAAAAGCATCAATAAGATAACCAATGGACTCCTTTTAGGCCTACTGGCCGTAGTGGCGATGGCTTGTAGCAGTGGCAACACTTCGCCCAGAGTACCTGGGCCAGCTGTAGTCTCTATGATAGACGTGACTCGTAGTGAAGTGACGGGTGTAGATACCTACCCTGCTACTGTAGTGCCTGTCAATGAAGTTGAGCTGAGGTCTCAACTCTCGGGCTATATCACCAAGATTTTTGTGAAAGACGGTGCAACTGTGACCAAGGGACAAAAACTCTATGAAGTGGATCGTACGAAATATGTAGCGAGCTACCAGCAAGAAAAATCAAACTTGGCAACTGCAGAAGCCAACTTAGCACGTGTAGAGCAGGATCTGAAAAGGTATGAAGCACTCTATGCCAAAGATGCAATAGCTAGTCAGAAAGTAGACTATGCAAAAGCAGACTATAAGTCGGCCGTGGCAGAAGTAGCCGCCGCCAAAGCCAGATTGTCTTCCTCTGCCAATGACCTACAGTACTCGGTGGTGAAAGCGCCATTTGCGGGCTCCATAGGCTTGCACCAAGTGAGAGAAGGCACGCAGGTATCGCCAGGACAGCCGCTGCTCAATACCATTTCATCGGACGACCCGATGGCTGTAGATTTTGTAATCAATGAAAAAGAAATTCCAAGGTTTATCAGATTGAAGAAAGAAGGGCAGATCGATTCTTTGTTTAGGCTGGCCTATACCAACGGAATGCAGTATCCCTATCAAGGACGCGTGTTGGCGATGGATCGGGCAGTAGGCCGTCAGACGGGTACTATTACGATTCGACTGAGCTTTCCTAACCCTGACCGAGAACTGATCCCAGGGATGACCATGTCGGTGAAAGTGCTAAATCAAGACCACGGAGACCAGATTACGATCCCGTTCAAAGCCGTAGTGGAGCAGATGGGAGAGTACTTTGTTTATGTGGAGCAAGAGGGCAAAGCGAATCAGTTGCGTATTCACTTGGGCACTGTAGTAGGCGATCAGGTGGTCGTACGCGATGGTCTAAAGGGAGGAGAACGCCTCGTAGTAGATGGGCTCCAAAAGCTAAGACAAGGAGCACCCATTCAGGCAGCTACTGCTAAGTAATCAATTTGATAAGATCACAAAATAACGAAGATGATATCTGATGTATTTATAAAACGCCCAGTCACGGCGATAGTCATATCCATATTGCTATTGCTCGTAGGGACGCTGGCCATTCTTAATCTGCCAGTGACGCAGTATCCAGAAATCACCCCTCCGGTGGTTTCTATATCGGGCAATTTTACAGGCGCAGATGCGCTCACTGTAGAGCAGACCGTAGCTACACCTGTAGAAACGCAAGTAAACGGTACGCCAGGTATGGCCTATGTGTCGTCCAATAGTACCAGCACGGGCCAGATGCAGATGAACGTAACTTTTGAAGTAGGTACGGATATCGATATAGCCACCCTAGATGTACAAAATAGGGTAAGCATAGCCGAGCCAAGTCTCCCTGAAGTGGTGAGAAGGTTGGGACTAGAGGTGCGAAAGAGAAACCCAAGTATCATGATGGTAGTGGGGATCTATTCGCCAGAAGGCACACATGACGTGGCTTATCTCGACAACTACACCAACATCTTTGTGCGGGATGCCTTGCTGCGTGTGCCTGGAGTGGGAGACGTGCGAGCACTCGGGCAGGATTTTAGTATGCGCCTTTGGCTCAAACCAGACAAGATGGCTCAATACGGTATCAACAACCAAGAGGTAAATGCTGCTATTCAAGAGCAAAACCTACAAGTGGCTGCGGGCAAAGTAGGCGCTATGCCGCAGGTAGATGAGCAGGCTTTCGAATATCCTGTCACTGTAAATGGTCGTCTGTCGACTAAAAAAGAGTTTGAGGACATCATCGTCAGAACTAACCCTGAAGATGGGTCTATAGTGTATCTGAAAGACATTGCACGGGTAGAGTTTGGTAGGTTTGATTATGGTCGGGCGTCGTTGGTCAATGGTCACCCTACAGCACTATTGCTGCTCTATCAGGCACCAGGTAGCAATGCCTTGGGTACAGCAGATGGAGTGAATAAAGTACTTGAAGAATTGAAAACGGCATTTCCGAATGACGTGGATTATGTGGTCTCTTTTGAGTCGGTTTCTGTGGTGGAGGTTTCTATCGAGGAGGTGCTACATACGCTAGGAGAGGCCTTGCTGTTGGTGATCATCGTGGTGTTTTTGTTTTTGCAAAGTTGGAGAGCTACACTGGTGCCTATCTTGGCGATTCCAGTGTCTATCATCGGTACATTCATCTTCTTTATCCCACTTGGCTTTACAATCAATACCTTGACTCTATTCGGGTTTGTATTGGCCATTGGTATTGTGGTGGATGATGCCATTGTGGTGGTGGAAGCCGTACAGCATTATATAGATCACGAGAAGCTTTCGCCAAAAGAAGCGACCAAGCGAGCCATGAAAGACATTACTGCGCCAGTGATTGCTATTGCCTTGATTTTGGCGGCGGTGTTTATCCCAGTAGGTTTTATCCCTGGTATTGTGGGGCGATTGTATCAGCAGTTTGCGATCACGATTGCGATCTCTGTTTTGATCTCTGCTTTCGTGGCACTTACGCTTACACCAGCGCTTTGTTCACTTATGCTGAGACCAATGAACCTGTCTGATAAATCTACAGGGATCAATCGTTTTTTCTTTCGGTTCAATGCTTGGTTTGAGCGTGTAACGCAGTCTTATGGGCAAGGAGTGAAAAAATCGATCAAAGCTACACCTATGGTTCTGGTGATATTGGCCTGTATTTATGTAGGCACGGTGGGTATGTTTGCCGCTAAGCCTACGGGCTTTATTCCTTCCGAAGATGAAGGTCGTTTGTTCATTGCCATGGAATTGCCGGAAGGCTCATCTACTGCCAGAACCTTAGAGACGATGGATAAGGTGGGTGATATATTGGCGGAGCACAAAGCCATCAAAAACTACACTGGTATTGCAGGTTTGAATGCGATCAACTTCTCATTCAAATCCAATAGTGCGACCTACTTCTTGCAAATGCACCCATGGGCAGAGCGAAAAGATCCTTCGCTTCAACTGCAAAGTGTAATCAATCAGCTCAACGGGCAGTTTGCAGGTATTCACGAAGCGGTCATTCGGGTGGTTTCGCCTCCAGCTATTCCTGGATTGGGTCAGACAGGCGGGTTTAGTTTTATGCTAGAGCAGCGTGCTGGTGGAGATGTAAAAGAACTCGAAAGCGTACTGGGGCAATTTCTCATGGCGGCCAATCAGCGGCCAGAGATCGCGATGGCGTATAGCTTTTTTACCGCTAGAGCGCCTGGGTATCATGTAGAAGTAGATCGTGAGAAAACCAAGAAGCTGGGAGTACGAGTTTCGGATGTGTTTTCTACCATGTCGTCTTTTATGGGAAGCCAGTATGTGAATGACTTTACACGTTACGGCCGAAACTTCCGTGTGGTGGCTCAGGCCGATACCCTATACAGAATGGACATTAAAAATCTAGAGAAATATTATGTGCAAAATCAGCGAGGAGAGTCTATTCCGCTGAGTGCGCTGGTGACTTACAAAGTGGTGGAAAGTGCGCCTGTAATCTCGCATTACAATCTATTTAGATCTGCGGAGATCAATGGGGGGGCTGCACCAGGCTACAGTAGTGGACAGGCCATGGATGCACTCAAAGAAGTAGCTGCCGAAGTATTGCCAGCAGGGTATAGTTATGACTTTTCAGGGCTGAGTAGGGAAGAACTCTCGGCAGGCAACAGTACGATTGTCATATTTGGACTGTCGATCGTGTTTGTCTTGCTGCTGTTGGCGGCTCTGTACGAAAGCTGGTCGGTACCGTTTTCGATTTTGTTTGCCGTGCCATTGGGTGCGTTTGGAGCGATCTTGGCACTCACGTTTTTGCCACACCTAAGCAACAATGTATATGCACAGATTGGATTGATCACGTTGATCGGCTTGGCAGCGAAAAATGCCATCCTGATTGTGGAATTTGCCAAAGAGCGGGTAGATGCTGGGATGGAGTTGATAGCGGCTACCATCGAGGCCGTCAAACTTAGGTTGCGTCCAATCATCATGACATCGCTGGCCTTTATTCTGGGTGTGGTGCCTTTGGCGATGGCGTCTGGTGCAGGTGCTGTGGCTCGTCAGACCATCGGGTGGACGGTGATCGGAGGGATGCTTGCCGCTACGTTCTTAGCCATATTCGTTGTGCCAGTATTGTATGTGGTCATTACCAAACTGGCCTATGGCAAAAAAGGATTGGCAGCGCTAGAGGCACAAGCTTCGAGTGAGCCTTCGTAGATAAAGATCATATATAGTTTATAGTTTTTGGTTGTTAGATAGGGCTGCTCGAGAGGGCAGCCCTTGTTTTGTTTATGGTTTTGAAAGTGGCAGTTTGCAGATCATTTGTTTGTCAGGTTAATGTTTGTGTGATCCTGTAAAAGAAAGGAATTCCCCCAGAATACTAGAGCTTAAAGTGTAGTGATTCAATTTGCCGTTGAACCTATGTAGTTCTACAGAAACTAAGTTTATCAAAGTCTTTACAAGACAGCCAAGCCGCTTGACAGGCCAAGTAACGGGGTATATGTAACAGGACTCTGGGTAAAAGGATACAGCGATATGAGAAATGTATCATGTATCAGGTAATTATGGATAATTATACTGCGCTCTTGCGTGAAGGATTTAGACAAGTTTGTGTTAGATCAAAAATTGACAACGATATTTTGAGGTGGGTTGAGATTCATTTCAAAATGCTAAATTTAAGAAAGCAAGACTATGAGTAAAATGTATACGGTTCTGTCCATCGTGGTGCTGAGTATTGTTATGCCATTGATGGGCCATGCACAAGAAGTACTTACTCCTGCAGCAGATAGCTATGTGCGGGGAGGAGATTTTTCCAATGATAATTATGGGGCTGAAGAAAAGCTGGATTGTAAATTAGGAGGGTCAGATGAGTGGACGAGAGAGACTTATTTAAAATTCGATTTGTCATCACTTACCGAGCCAGTAGTAGTGAGTGCTATCCTTAGACTCAAAGTAGCTCAAGGTGGTGGCGGTGGAGATATCGACACGCATACGGCCTTTTTTGTGGCGGACGATTCTTGGGTAGAAACTTCGATTACGTGGGACAACAAGCCCACGCCAGGAGCTGAGTTGGGAGGCGAAAGAAGCCCTGCAAAAGACGCTTGGTTAGAAATAGATTTGACTGATCAGGTAGAAATAGAATACGAAGGGGATCAGGTGATTTCTTTGGCGCTGAGTTCGAGTGGCGAAGAGGTGATCTACTACCATTCTAAAGAAGCTGTTTCTTCTGACGATCGCCCACAGTTGGTATTGGTGATGAGCAACGACCAAGTAGCGCCTGCCGCGCCTGTAGGCTTGTCTGCTACGGTACTTAGCGATAGCGAAATAGATTTGACATGGAATGCCAGCGCAGAAGGAGATTTAGCACATTACAATATCATGCGTTCGTCTGATAATGGTAGTACATACACGCAGATAGCTGAAAAAATCACAGCTACCAGTTATAGCGATATTGATTTATTGCCATCTACTACCTATTTCTATACGGTAACTGCGGTAGACGATTCTCGAAACGAATCTGATGCTAGCTCAGCTGTGTCTAAGACTACTGATGCACCACCTGCACCACCCGCAGCACCTACTGTGCTTGCTGTAGTTAGCAGTACGGGGTATCAGGTAAATCTGACTTGGACAGACAATGCGACAAACGAGCGTGGATTTTCATTAGAAAGAAAAACAACGGGAGACTTTGCTGAAGTAGAAGAATTAGATGAAGACCTTGTTAGTTTTTCTGACAAAGAATTGAACCCATCAACTACTTATATTTACCGAATACGAGCTTTCAATGCAGGAGGTAACTCTGCGTATTCTAATGAAGTTTCGGTGACTACAACGGCACCAGATTCTTATTATGTAGATGCCATTTCGGGTGACGATGGCCATGCAGGTACGAGTGAAGGAACAGCATGGAAGACTTTGCAAAAAGTGAGCAGCCATACTTTCCTACCAGGAGAGAAAGTACTTTTCAAAACAGGATCTGTATGGAATGAGAGATTGACCTTGAATGGCTCAGGTATCGAAGGAAGCCCGATCATAGTAGATATGTACGGTACAGGCAACAAGCCGATTTTCAATGGAGGAGGAGGTAGCCAAGGCTTGCCTACTGTTTTCTTAGAAAATGCCGAATATTGGGAAATCAACAATTTAGAAATCACCAACTCTGATGGCTCAAATACCTATCAAAGTAATTTGTGGGGTATCATGGTAGATGTAACAGAAGCTGGTGAGTTTAACCATATCTATATCCGCAATTGCTACATCCATATGATCAATGGAGAGGTGTCGTTGGCAGATGCGCCGAACGAAGGAAAAGAAACAGGAGGCATTACTGTCACGGTAAGCAGTGGATCGTCTGACCCAGCGTGGTACAGAGATTTGAAAATTCAGAATAACAGAATAGGAGGAGAACTAGGCGGTGACTTGGTGAGTGGTATGGGTATTTCTACCGAATCAACACACGGGAAAATCCAATTGGGAGAAGATCGTAAGTTGTTCCAGGAAGTAGTAGTGACCGAAAACGTGATCGGGCCTACAGGACGAAATAATGCGGTGATACGGGTAAGTGAGAAGGCTTTGGTAGAGCATAATTTGTTCAAAGATTCAAGTCGAAAAATGACAGGGCATAACGTGTACAACTATAACACGCTCGACTTTGTGATTCAGTATAATGAAGCCTATGGCAACGTAGGGCCATCTACCGATAAAGATAGAGGTGGATATGATGCCGATTATCAGTCGCAAAACACATATATCCAATACAACTATAGCCACGACAACAACTGGACACTGGGTATCATGAAAAGAGCAACTAACGAAAATGTTGTGTTTAGATACAACATCGCTCAGAACGATAAGCACTCCGTTTTCCGATATGGGTTTAATAGTGACAGAGGACTCACAGATGCACATGTGTATAATAATACCTTTTATGTCTCGTCAGATTATACCATCGAAGTATTTGGTGTGAGAACGGCTTTAAACACCGAATTTTATAATAACATTTTCTACTTCGAAAATGAGGCTACTTGGGGGACTAGTACACAAGGGCTCCCAATCAACTGTACTTTCGAAAACAACTGTTTTTATAACATTTCACCCAAAGGGACAAATTACCTCACGACCAATCCTAGTCTTGTAGATCCAGGTACAGGAGGTGAGGATATTGATTGGGATGAATATCCTAACATCTTACAGGGATACAAACTACAGGAAACGTCCATTTGTATAGATGCAGGTAAAGTGATAGAAAATAATGGCGGACAGGATTTTTGGGGCAACGCTCTATACAATGGTCTGCCAGATATAGGTGCGCATGAGTATGCAGAAGAGAAACTGGTTACTGCTACTGTAGATGTGCCTGCTCTGGTGCTTGCTTATCCTAACCCATTCGTAGATGAAGTCAACTTTAACTTGCCTGTAGATGCAGAAAGTGTTGTGATCTACGACATGTCAGGAAAAAGTATTGCCAATCTAAATACCGATGATGGAAGTAAAACCTTAACTTGGAGACCAGCAGCAAATGATTCAACGGGTACGTTGATCTACCATATCAACAGACGAAATGGTGATGCTATTACTGGTAAATTGATTAGAAAATAAGGATGAGATTTTTAATGACTTCGGTTATAAATAATAAGTTTTCAAACCTTCGACTCTCAGGAGTCGAAGGTTTGATTTTTATGTGCCTATGGGTGTTACAAGGATGCTCTCCAGCACAAAAGGAGTATTTTGTTGAGATAGATGATTTGCCAGTGACCGAAGCCGAGTTTAGGCTGTATCTCGACCGAAATATAGCCAGAACCTACAACTACTATTATCAAGAGTGGGGAGTAAATGCACATACTGAATTTTGGGAAACCAAGTATGGAGACAAGACCCCAAAGGAATATATCAAAGCAATGGCTCTAGCTCAGTTGGTTGAGATCAAATCTAGACAGCGTTTGGCCACTCAAATGGGGCTAATCAAAGAGTTTACCTACGATTCACTGCAGCATTGGTGGGTGCAGGACAATGCAAGCCGAAAACTCAAAAAAGCAAGTGGAGGGATTGTATACGGTCCTGTGGAGCGAAAATTCGAAGATTTTTACGACTATTTCTATGCTAGTTTGTTCAATAATCTCCAGGAAATGGCTTACGAAAAGCTATTCACGCCGAGTCCAGCCGAGATCAAAGCTTATTATGAATTGAATAAAGAGAAGTGGTTTGTCTATATACCAGAAGTAGAAGCAGAATATCTTGAATTTGAATTTGATGGATCGAAGGATAAAAAGCAGCTACTTTCGCAAGTTGAATCTGCCGAAGCGGCACTCACCAATGGCGCAGATATGCGTAGCATAGCGGCAGGTTACCCAAGAGGGCAGTACCGACATCAAACTTTTGTCAAGAGTGATGAGGTCTTAGGAGAAGAAGACGTAGAAGGCCAACTCAACGCTTGGGCATTAGGACTTGATACCAATGAAATCAAAACCTTTATAGGTCGTTCTACCATTTATTTGATGCATGGCATCGAAAAAGCAGCTCCTAAAGCGTATCCATATGACGAAATTGAAAGAGACGTCATTTGGTACTATCGCAAGAATCACTATCAGGAGTTGTTAGACAGCCTGAGTGCTCAAGCTAAGGTCGTGATCAATCAGGAGTCATTTGATCGTATGAAGGTCCAACCTTAGCGATTCTGCAGTTTAGTTATAGCTTAAGACACGTTTTTCTTATTGTACTCTGAAGGAGTCATGCCAAATTCTTTTTTGAAGCATGATCGGAAATAATCTGAATCATTAAACCCGACCATGTGTCGGATCTGATCGATGTTTACTTTCTTCTGAGAGAGCAGCTGCCCCGCTTTTCTGATTCGATAAGACCTGATAAACTCGTTGGGAGACATATTCATCAAGGATTTGATCTTGCGGTAAAAGTGTACCCTGCTGATTCCGATTTCTTTGCTTAGTCGATCCACAGACAAGTTTGTGTCCGAAATATTATCATCGATATATTTGATTGCATCCTTGATCAGGTTTTCCTCATGAGAGGAAATGTTTTCGGGCATTAACAATGATTTTTTCTCAAACTGCATACGGATTTTTTCTCTTCTTGAGATCAGCGTATTCACTCTGCTTTTGATGGAGTCTAAGTTTTTGTCGATTTCTATATACTCATCTGCATTTAGGTCGCGATGAAAACTATCGTCGCGCTTTTCTTTCATTAGGAAAATGATAGGAATATTCAATGTCCGCTCATCAGTCCTTATTTTCTGACACAGTTCTACGCCATCGATGATCTCTAGTTCCTCATTGATGATAATGAGGCTAGGCATTAGATCTAAGGCCACCTTCCATCCCTCCATGCCATCTTTGGTGGAGTAAATGTGGTATTGGTCTTGTAGCTGATTGCGTATGCTTTTAGTGATGTTTTCGTCTTTGTCGATTACCAAAATGTTTTGTCCATGATTGCCTTGGTCTGGATTAGATTCCTCGATTTTCTCTATAGGCTCGTAGTTTTCTTTTGACAAGGAAGTTTCCTCGTATTTCTTCAAAATTTCATCGGCTATATCTGACGGGTCGAAATGCTCGTGGCCAACTTTTAGAGAAATACACATTTTAGTCAACCCTGCTCGTTTTTCGTCTCCTTGGATACTTTCTACACTGATTGTGCCGTGGTGCTGACTAATGATTTTTTTGGAATGGTCTAGTCCTATGCCATCACTCATGGAGATACGGCTGCCATTTTTCGACAGGTGATAAAATCTGTCGAACAGGTGGGGGATATCTTCTGCCGCGTATCCCTTGCCATTGTCTTCGATAATCAAATCTATGCGCTCATTTACTGTTGAGCCTTCTGCATTTACATGCTTTTTGATGTACAGATTGAGCTTGCCATTTTCATTGCTGTGCTTAAAGGCATTGGACACCAGGTTGTTGATCACAAATACAAACTTGGTGGGGTCGATCCATACTGGAAATTCTTCTTCTTCAGCAATGATGTTGAAGTCAATGTTTTTGATTTTAGATAATTCAAAAAAATCGACTGCCGTATGCCGGGTAAATGATACCAAATCGAGATGTTGTATGCGCAAGATGCTGTTGCCGGTTTCTAGTTTTCGCACATCCACGATTTGATTGATTAGGTTTAGTATGTTCTCCGCATTTCGTTTAGCTATTTTGAGCCTTTTCTTTACCGCTGGCTCTACTTTTTGTGCAAGGATGTCTTCTATAGGAGACAAGATGAGCGTGAGAGGCAGTTTGAATTCATGTGAAATATTGATGAAAAACTGAGATTTGAGCTGAGACAATTCCGCTGCTTTTTTCTTTTCAAGTTCTTCCACCTTGAGTTTGTTTTTTAGTGCTTGCCAGGTAGCAGAAAAATGGTAGAACAAATACATCAATAGTAGTATCACTACGGTGTATATAACAAAAGCGAAGGCCGATTTGTAAAACGGAGGGTGTACGACGATATCGATCGAAGTATAATCTTCAAACCAGACCTGATTCGAGCTGCTGGCTTTAAGTTTTAGTGTGTATTTGCCTGGGGGTAGATAGTTTAAATTCAAGGTGTTTTCATCCAGCATTTGCCATTCTGGAGACAAGCCCTCAAGGAAATAAGAATAGTAGATGTGATATTGCTGGCTATAGTTGATTGTGGATAGAAATAACTTGATGATGGTTTCGTCATGATTGAATGCGATAGACTTTAGGTTCTGTACATTTCCATATTTAGCTAGGAGGTCGTCATTTTTCATGATGCTTTGCTGGTTGATAGACAAATCCTTCAACCAAACTTTAGGAAATACATGACTGGAATTGATTTTAGACGGATTGAATTTGATCAGTCCATTTCTGGTTCCAAAATACATTTCACCCTGGGTGGATGTTACAGAGGACCGGGGTAGAAACAATACCTCTGTGCCCAGGTTATTCACGGTAAAATCCACGATATTGAATTTGAGTGCATGAATATTTGTGGGGTGATTGGTTTCTATTTTAGAGATTCCTTCAAAGGTAGTTACCCACAGGTTTTGTTTTTCGTCTATTTCCATGGACTTCACTCTATTGCTGTACAGGCCTTCCTCTTTGGTCAAGGTCCTGTGTTCATTTGTCCTCGGGTCGTAAAATATAAGTCCCGAGTTTTCAGTGCCTATCCATAGTCTATTGTTGAGGTCTCGTTTGATGACTCGTATGTTACGATGTTCGAAATTTAAGTTTTTGCCATGGATCGATAGTGTTTGAGCAGTCTTAGAGTCAAACGCCGACAGACCTGCATTGGATCCAATCCAGATTGTACCATTTTCGGTGGCGTTCAATGCGAATATGAAATTTGAGGATCTGTTGAAATGGTTGTAGTACTGTGTGAATTCCTCTTTGTCTGGCTCAAAGCCGTAGAGCCCGCTGCCATTCGTTGCCACCCATATCTGATTATTGGCATATATGATATTGTTTATTTCCTTTAGACTGTTATCCAGATTGTCGTCTAGGGGATAGGTTTTTAGGATGTCATTGATACGGTCGTATTTGATGATTCCATCGCTGGTACCGATCCATATATTGCCTTTTCCGTCGTAGACCATGCAGCGAGTTCTAATGTCGTCGGCTTTGCGTACAGATATCGTTTTTTCGTTTTTTAGGCTATCCGAAGATGTAGGTAGGTAAAACAAGCCTTGGTTGGTTCCGAACCATAGGTTGTCGTCTTCTGTTTCTACTATCGAGCAGATCACATGGCTCGGGTCATAGTAGCTTTTTTTCGCACTGGTAGATTTGTTGACCAGTTCGAATGTACTGCCTTGACTTACAAAATGATAGATACCACCGTGGTAAGTAGCCACCCAAAAGCTACCATCGGCGGAGAGAAAGATGTCTTTGATGGAGCGGTTGAGCAGTAGGGGGGCTAGTTTTTCGGTTTTTGTATGAAACAAGTAAAGCCCATTCCTAGTGCCTATGAGGAGTTCGTCTTGCTGGTATTGTTTGATCACACGAATGGAGTTGGCATTGAGCCTATCGGCTATTCTAAATTTACTTTTCTTATCAGATTTTAGATCATATCGGGTAAGGCCTTTGTATTCGTTTTGATTGCCAATCCAGACTACACTGTCTTTTTCGTCGAGTACCAAAGATCTTGGGTTTGATTTTTTAGCATCAGTCAATATCTGGTTGGGATAGGGTTTGTTTGAGTATGTTTCGCCTTCTGATGAAATGACAGAAATGCCGAATTGGGATAACACCATCAAGTCTCCATAATAACTCATGATGTCCTTGACGTCCAACGCTTGGTTGTCATTATAGTTGTAGGTCCATTCAAACCGATTGAATTCACGATCTGTGATAGAGCCCATATACAGCCCATTGTTGGTACATATCCAGAGGTGATCATTGTCGTCTTCATAGATCTCTCTTATCAGGGTGTATCGCTCGTCTTCATTACTGCCGATAAGTGGAATATGAATAAATGAATTGTTTTGTTTCGACCATAGATTGAGCCCGCGACTGGTGCCTACCCATAGGTTGTTTTGACTGTCGTTGTATAGAGACCATACCCAGTTGTCTATCAGAGTGGTACTGTCTTGTTCGTCAGAAATAAAGGTTTCGGAGTAGGAGCCGTCATATTTGATGAGGCCATATTGGGAGCCAAACCATAGAAATCCGTCTTTGTCCTGTGTAATGGCATATACTGGATTGTCTAGCGATTCGATATGTGCATCTATGATGGGCAGCGACTGAGCCACTGCGGCTGATAGGTTGTATATACAAAGTGTAAAAAGCAGAGACAGAGACTTTCCGAGGGTATGGCTACTCAGATATGGTCTGTGTTTCCAAAGTTGGGTTAGATCTGTTACGATGTTTTCCTTACTTTTTTTGATCATGCTGCTATTCAATTTTAATCAATTCTTCTCTCGCTAAACTATTTGCTTCATAGCCTCTGTTCTATAGAGGGTGCAAAGCGGATAGGATGGTCATGGTTCAGTCTTGGTTGAAGTGTTTTTGAGTGGGTCATTGGCTAAAGACGACATTCAAAAACTTCCATTCATTGTTCCTTGCTGCTAAAGGCGCAATGAAGCTTGGATTCTATGAGGGTGTAGTTGGGAGTTTTACCTCTTTTAGTATGTCTTGTTTAGAATCCAGATAAGCAAGATATTTAATTCGCTGCCATTCTGATCCCATACGACAAGAAAAATGTTACACCCAGTTTACGTAGAATATTTATCAACATTAGCCTTTATAGAAAACCTTAGTTCAAGATAAAGTCTCATTTGTTGGCTCAAAACAATTTAAAACATGATTTATCCTTAAATCTTATTGTTCTAAGATACCTGAAATAATCAAATGTCGGGGGGTGATGTAACATCCATCTTGTATAAATGTAACCCTAAATATGACCAAGTATCCTCATCTGGGCAAATATGAACGATATGCCCGTTGTCGGTTTTCCTACATCGACCTAATATAGTGAAGCGAAAATGTTAAAATAAGATTAGTTGATATAGCTGGCTCGATTTGCAACTGAAGTATTCAAATCGAAATATCCTAACAAGTAGACAAACCATTGATAAAATGAAATTTCCAAAGAGAATAATATTGACAGGAATACTATTAGTATCAGGCATACTTCTAATCATTCAACTGTTTTTGTAAAAAGATTACTCATCAAAAAGAAAACTGTTTAATTATGAAAGCAAAACAATTACTTTATTCAACGATTACATTTATAATACTGGCGATTGTGTCATGTACTGATGAAATGGATAATGGAGGCATCACGGGTGATCCTGCCATCTTCTCAGGCGTGGAGACTGTGGATTTTGGAGATATTGTGGCAGGCCAGACAGCTACTGTATCTACCTATGTGATAGGAACTGGAATCGACGATGGGCTTGCGCTCACCGTAGAAGGAGAAGGCTACCTAGTGAGCAGGGATCATTTCCGTATTGTCACGGATACTAGCTTTGTAGACATCACTATTGCACCAGACTTGGAGGCTGCCTTGGGGGACAACCCTGGTACCATTACGCTTTCTGCGGGTAACATCACAAAAACCATCTCATTGTCTTCTACAGTATTGACCGCTTCGATCTTTACTTACGAGGAAGATGCGATAGATATGGGAGACATCTTGTTCGGTACAACAGAGTCTAAAACAGTAACCGTAGAAGGGCAGTATATCTCTGGAACTGTTGATATTACCACAACGGGTACTGGCTTTAGCGTGAGCCCTGCCTCATTTACCGAAGGCAACGGGCCACATGAAATCACAGTAACTTATGCTGCTAGCCCTACAGCATCGGCTGGTGAGGTGACTGGCGAGGTCGTTTTTAGTTATGGTGATGGGTTGACATCTGTTATTCCTGTAGTTACCAATATTACTTTGGTAGCTCCAGAGCCATTGACCGATGGTACAGTAGTTTATGCAAACGAATTTGACTTCCCAGGGACTCCTGCGGATGATGATCCTTTTGTGCTCGCAGACTTAGAAGGCCTATCTACTACGCTGTATGAAGGTGTGTCAGCCTCTTATGATCTAGTAGTAGCAGAAGGTGGTGCTGCAGGCAAAGAAGTAGATCATGCTATGTGTGTAGAGACGATATCTGGTACAACAGCTGATGAAGGAACAGGCTGTAATACTTCTGCGACTTTGAAACAATTAGGCACGAAGGTTACCATCTCTCTTGCTGGGTTGCCTCAACTGGAAGCGGATTATACATTGACTTTCTGGGCAAGACCAGCTGCTACTTCGGAGAGAGAGTTTGTCGTCAACTTTGGAGGGACAGAGTTTAAAAATACTTTCAATGGAGACGCCTCTAATAAGTTTTACAAATTTGAAGTAGAAGGGTCGTCTGACGAAGATGGGAAAATTGTTTTTGATTTTGCAAACAATACAGACAACACCTTTAGAGGAATTGACTTTGACCATGTCGAAATCGTAGCTGGAGGAATATAAGCTTTGGCTCTTGTATATTGATGACTTAAATATTGCGATGACTGCCTTCCTATCAGGAGGGCAGTCATTTTTTTACCACATCAATAGTGTAGATGTGGTTTTATCACTTTCAAAATGAATAATCATATGAGATTAAAAAAGAAAACGGTCGCCTTGCTCATCAGTGTGTTGATGCTAGCTGTGAGGATGGGAGAGGCACAGGGCCTTTTACAAAATGTATCGAGCCGTGTACACCAATCGTTGGATGGTACGTGGCAAATCATAGTAGATCCTATGGAAACGGGGTATTACAATCACAGCTGGAAGCCCAAAAAGAACGGTTATTTTATAGATGAGAAGCCAAAGACTGTTTCGGATAGAGTGGAGTATGATTTCGATACCAGTGATGAGCTGTATGTGCCTAGTGATTGGAATACACAAAATGACAAGCTCTACTATTATGAAGGGACGGTTTGGTATAGAAAGAAGTTTATAACCAAAAAAGAAGACAAGAAGAAGTATCACTTGTATTTTGGTGCAATCAATTATCGATCTATTGTCTATTTGAATGGCGAGCGTGTAGGTGAGCATGTTGGTGGCTTTACTTCGTTCAACTTCGACGTAACGGATTTGCTCAAAGCAGGTCAAAATACTGTGGTAGTGAAAGTAGACAACACCAGAGATAAGGACGGTGTGCCTACGATCAATACCGACTGGTGGAACTATGGAGGGATCACCCGATCAGTACTACTAGTAGAAACGCCACAGATTTTTCTCGAAGATTATTCCGTTTCGCTGAGTAAGGACAAGACGATCGAGGGGTGGGTAAAACTCAACGACAGCAGTGCGGGCAAAGTAGAGATATCTATAGAAGGTATAGGCAAACAGCAGGTGAAAGTGAAAGACGGGAAGGCCTCGTTCAAATTTGATAAAGCGCCTAAACTTTGGTCATTCGCAGATCCATACCTGTATCCTGTTACATTGAGCTTCAACGGGGAAACGATCCAAGACGAAATAGGATTCAAGTATATTGACGTAAAGGGCAAGGATATTTTGCTCAACGGAGAATCTGTTTTTTTGAAAGGGATCAGTATACACGAAGAGGCGCCTATAAGTACGGGTAGAGTTACTACTGCCGAAGAATGTCAGATATTGCTCGACTGGGCTCAAGAGCTGGGTTGTAATTTCATCCGACTGGCTCATTACCCACATAGTGAAACGATGGTGCGTATGGCAGAAAAAAGAGGTTTCCTTATCTGGTCAGAAATTCCAGTGTATTGGACGATCAATTATGAAAATGAATCGACTTATCAAAATGCCGAAAATCAATTGGCAGAAATGATCGATAGAGACAAAAACAGAGTAGGTATAGGCCTCTGGTCGGTAGCCAACGAAACCCCAGTAATAGATGCAAGAAATCAATTTTTGAATAAATTGATAAAAAAGACACGTGAGATGGATCCTACGAGACTGATCTGTGCTGCATTGGATACACACATTACTAAAAACGGGAAAAAGACGATCGACGACCCATTGGGAGAGTATGTGGATGTGATCGGGATCAATAGCTACTGTGGGTGGTATGGAGGCACACCCGAATCTTGTGAGGCATGGGAGTGGGCGTCACAGTTCGAAAAGCCCATGATCATGAGTGAAGTAGGTGCAGGTGCATTGCAAGGGTTGCATGGAGAGCAAAACGAACGATGGACCGAGGAGTACCAATCGGCAGTCTATAGATACAATATCGAAATGCTAAAGAATATTGACTTTCTGAGAGGAGTATCTCCTTGGATATTGATGGATTTTAGGTCGCCGAGAAGACCACTTAAAAGGGTTCAAAATGATTTTAATAGAAAAGGGCTAATCTCCGAACAAGGGATCAAAAAAGAAGCCTTTTTTATATTACAAGATTATTATAATTCTCAGCCTATCCAATTGAATAAATAGTTAGGTAAAACCAACCCGACAGGCCAACCGAAAAACTCAATTTTACTCAACAGATAAGCAACAGCGTATCGAAAATGAAAGCAGTCAAAAAGTGTAACTATGCGAATAATCCCTCTTGTTACACTTTTTGGCTATTCATTGTAACATGTACCCTGTCATTCTGTAACGAATAAACAATTGATGTTACCTCTAACCGGCTTAATCGCAACAATCAATAGGCTGTTTTGAGTTCACGAAGGACGATTATTACAGCCTAAATAATAAAACGTGAATAGGAAGAAAAAGAAGTTTGTTTGAATGGGCCAAGTCAAAATGGAAGCGGAGGTTTTCATTTGATAGACATGTCAAACGAAAGTTCAGATTTAGGTTTTTTTATTTTAATGTAATTTCTCACTTAAATAAATGATATGAAAAAGTTATTACTACTTGTTAAACTTGGCTTGATACTACCCGGGCTCCTTCTGGCATTTCAGCTGAAGGCCCAGAGTACAGTGAATGGGAAAGTCGTGAGCCAGGAAGATGGCATGGGTTTGCCAGGGGTGAGTGTATTGATTAAAGGATCAACAAAAGGTACAGTCACTGACATCGATGGTATGTTCAAAGTTAGTGCGAATCCTGAAGACGTTTTAGTTTTCAGTTTCATAGGCTATCATAGCCAAGAGCATGCGGTAGGTACCAGGTCACAGATCGACATCTCTTTGGAAGCTGATGTAGAGCAGCTTGAAGAAGTGGTAGTCGTAGGGTACGGTACGCAAAAAAAATCTGATGTGACAGGAGCTGTAGCTACTATGTCTCAGGACAGATTAGAAATGGTACCCAACACCAACGTAGCTCAAGCCCTACAGGGGTCAGTAGCAGGGGTGTCTATCGTTTCTAATTCTGCTGGTGCAGAAGGTAGCGATGCTGAAATTATGATTAGAGGTAGAAATACGATCTCAGCAAGCAACAGACCGTTGATCGTACTGGACGGCATGCCTTATAGTGGTAGTCTTTCTGAGATCAACCCTACAGATATTGCTTCGGTCAATATATTGAAAGACGCATCGTCTACAGCTATTTATGGGTCTAGAGGTGCTAATGGTGTAATCCTCATTACGTCTAAAAAAGGAGCTAAAGGAGCTGCCAGAATTAGCTATGCAGGATTCTATGGTATACAGCAAATGACGAATGTGCCAGACTTATTGACTTCGGAAGAATTCTATAAGTTTAAAAAGACAAGGAATCCAGCGTCAATCACGGCTTCAGAGGAGGACTTTTACCAAGACGGTAAAACCACCGATTGGATAGATGTAGCTACGCAGATTGGACACAAGCAACAGCATACGTTGACCGTATCTGGAGGAAGTGATAATGTGAAGTACTATGTGTCTGGTAGCTACCTTGATGTAGAGGGTATCGCTATCAACGACTTGTTTAAGAGATACAGCATGCGTCTCAACTTAGAAGCTAAGATTACAGATTGGTTGACGTTTGGCTCCAATACACAATTGTCTTTGTCAGACAGAAGTGGGCAGGATGCCAGCTGGAGTGGTGCTCAGGATGGAGCTTATTATATGAACCCATTGACTGAGCCATACGACGAAGATGGGAATCAGAAAATTTACCCTTGGGCGGAGTCTATTTATTGGGGCAACCCACTGTCTGGTTTGCTAGAAGCAGATAGTGATAAAAATTACAAAATTTTCACTAACAACTACTTGCAAATAGATCTGCCATTCGTGCCAGGGCTATCCTACAAGTTGAACACAGGTATCGAGTACGACCATAGAGATAGAAAAAACTACGCAGGTAGAGATACAAAAGCAGGATATGAGAATAGAGGGGTGTCAGATACAAGAACAGACTTGGATACCAACATTCTTATAGAAAACATATTGAACTATAAAAAGTCAATTGGTAGCCACAACTTGTTTTTGACTGCACTATATAGTTATCAAAACGATATCGAAGATATGGAAGGCCTAGATAGTAATGGTTTTCCTAACGATAAGCTAACTACGTATCAGGGTAATGTGGCTGCATTGATTGATCCTAAGTATGCTTACCAAGAATTTGTATTGTTGTCTACTATGTTGAGGTTCAACTACAACTACGACAACAAATACTATTTGACTTTGACTGGTAGAAGAGATTCTTATTCTGCCTTCGGTGCCAATACCAAGCATGGTATATTTCCTTCTGTAGCCTTAGGATGGAGCTTGCACAACGAATCATTTATGTCTGCCATACCTACCATCAGTACCTTGAAACTACGTGCGAGCTACGGTATCAATGGTAACCAAGCAGTAGACCCATACAGTGCGTTGTCACGAATGAGCGATCGGTCTTACTTAAACGGAAGTATACAGGCAGCGGGATACTATCCTAGTGCATTAGAATCTCCAGATCTGGGTTGGGAACAATCTGCTTCTGTCAATATTGGACTTGACTTTGGCGTTTTCAAAGATAGAGTACAGGGTAGCTTAGAACTTTACCAGACGAATACTACAGACCTGCTATTAGAAAGAGAAATTCCATCTACATCTGGTTTTACAATGACGGATCAAAATTTAGCAGAAGTCAAAAATAGTGGTGTAGAATTGACATTGAGTGCTAATCTAGTTAGGACAGGAGACTTCTCTTGGGATATTTCAGCCAATGCGGCATATATGAAAAATGAAATTGTAGACCTTTATGGTGACGGCGTAGATGATCCTTTGAATGGTTGGTTTATTGGTGAAGCTATCAGTACAAATTATTCTTACCAATTCGATGGTGTATACCAGGAGGAAGATTTTGCAGATCCTGATTTTGTACCAGCTATACCAGGTGCACAGCCAGGATGGGCCAAGGTGGTAGATCAGAACAATGATACACTTATCACTTCAGATCACGACCGTGTGTTTATCGGACAAACAGACCCTAAATTCATCACTGGCTTGCAAATGAATTTCAAATACAAAAACTTCGGTTTGTCTCTGTTTGCTAGAAGTGCTCATGGCATGACTAGAAGAAACACGCTGCTTAATGACGATGTTTGGAGTTCTGTTGAAAGAAATACTACCAATAAAAACTGGTGGACACCAGAAAATCCTACTAACGAATATTGGGCAAACCACGAAGATGCTAACGCTAGAGGGGTAGGTATCTATGAAGACGCTAGTTTCTGGAGGTTGCAGAATGTTACTTTCTCATATGACTTGCCAAAGACTTTGTTGGACAGGGTGAGAATCAACAACGCCAGGTTGTACGTGACTGGTAGTAATTTGATCACGGTTACCAATTTTGGTGGATTGGACCCTGAGCTAAGTAGCGCGAGAGAAATTCCACTACAAAGAGAGTTTGTTTTAGGTCTTAACATTGGATTATAATTCAATTAGACCTTTTTAAAACCAAAAAATACAGAACAATGAAATATCTAAAATATAGCTTAATGATAAGCCTTTTTGCAAGCCTATTCTTGGCTTGCTCTGAGGACGTATTGATAGAAAATCCTCCTCATATCATCGCAGCAGAAAACCTGTATGTGGATTTGGACGGTTTTGAAAATGGCCTGAATGGGCTCTATGCTCAGTTTAGAAGAGAGCGTGGTGGTGAAGAGTATGGTGGAGCCAATGATTTGTTGATCGACCCAGCTGTATCTGGTGTAGACAATTGCTATGGTAACAACAACAATGGATGGAATACAGTAGGTAATGATTTCACTAGAAATGTAGCTGATGAAAATCACAACAGAAATTTTTACGAATGGATTTATCAAACCATTAATTCAGCAAATACCATTATTGACCGAGCAGAAAACCCAGAGATCGAATGGTCGGAAGAAGAGAAAAATGGAGTATTGGCTGAGGCTCGTTTTTTCAGAGCTTGGGCTTACAGACACGCGACCTATATGTGGGGAGATGTGCCAATGAATCTCTCTGAAACTAAAGGATCTAATATCATTACCGATTGGGTGCGTTCGCCTATTGCAGACGTAAGAGCTCAAATGGAAGAGGATTGGTTGTTTGCGGAGGAGCATATGAGAGCACCATCTAATGATGGTAAAGTATCGAAATATGTAGCATCTCATTATCTAGCTGAGCTTTACTTGGCTATGGGAGAGAATGAAAAAGCAAGAGACAAAGCGCTGGAAGTAATGGCGGGTCCTTATAGCTTGATTACTAGTAGATATGGAATCACAGCCAATGAGCCAGGTACGCCTTTTACTGATATGTTTATCCACGGTAATTCAAATCCGTCTGAAGGTAATACCGAAGCCCTATGGGTGATGCAGCATGAGCCTGATGTAAACGGTGGTGGAGACAACTTGATGCGTAGATGGCATAGAAATCAATCTCATTCAGTAAGAGTAGACGGTACATCTGGTGCGATACTGATCACGGCAGAAAATGGAGGAAGAGGACTAGGAAGAATAGGTCCTACTAGATATGCACTAGAGTTATATGGCTCTACAGACGATCGTGGAGGTAAGTTTGCTTGGAGAAGCTATGAGATATTGAACAATCCAGATATAATCCCTGTAGGTACCAATCCTGAAACGGGACTTGCTTGGGCATTGGGTGATACAACCTACCACGATTGGCAAGGCCAAGATGAGAAGACGGATAACCCTTACTGGCCAAGTACACGCAAGTGGGACTATGCGTACGAGCTCGATCTTGCAGGATCAAGAAGCTACAATGATCAGATTTATTTGAGATTGGCAGAAACCAAGTTGATATTGGCTGAAGCTCAATTCTTGACGGGTGACGCACCTGGTGCAGCTGTCACGATCAATGAACTAAGAAATCGTGCCAATGCTACGCCGATTGGTGCAGGAGACGTGTCACTTGATTTTATCTTGGATGAGCGTTCTAGAGAACTGTACTCTGAAGAGCACCGTCGCTACACACTCGTGCGTATGGGCAAGTGGATGGACAGAACGATCCAATACAACCTCGTAGGTGGGCCAACCATTACGGAAAAGGATAAATTATTTCCTATTCCACAAGCAGTGATCGATGCCAACCTCACGCTACCGATGTCTCAGAATCCCGGGTATACGACAGAATAAGAGTAACAATAAAAGTAACTACAACAACAACTAGAGCTCCCCGCCAAACATGGCGGGGAATCTCTTTCTCATGATTACATTATTTTAAATATCCTCGAACCTAACTATTGCCTCTAACCTTCATGTTTATCAAAATTCTCAAAATGAAAAAGAGCCTTTTTGCAATTCTAATTACCGCGCTAGCGGGGTGTTCACCGTCTAATGATAAAAAAATAGATCAGGAGCAGGAATATATATATGTAGACGCAAAAGTGAAGGTGTATCACAAAGACGGCACACGGAGCTATAAGCCATACGAACCCTTTCAGACTCGCACAGTAGCATTGCTCAAAGACTACGAGACACCAAGCGAAAAGACTCCACTCAGTAAGTATGGGGGCATGCAGGAATACCAAACCGAGGCTACGGGCTTCTATCATGTAAAAAAAATAGATGATCGGTGGTGGGGCATAGACCCATCTGGCTATCGGTATTTTAATATTGCTCTCAATGGGGTAAAAAGAAACAGGTCTGAACGCAACAAGCAGGCCTTAATAGAAAAATTTGGATCCAATGAAAATTGGTTGAAAGAAACCGTAGCTCTGCTACAAGAGAATGGATTCAATGCTACGGGTTCATGGTCAGATCATGAGGCAATTATTGAATTGAATAAAACATTGGATCAGCCTATCGCCTATGCAATCAATTTGGATTTTATGGGTAGCTATGGATCTAAAAGAGGAGGTACTTATCAGCAATCTGGTCACAGGGGTTACCCCAATAATGCCATTTTCGTATTCGACCCCGAATTTGAAGCTTTTTGTGACGAGCACGCCCAACAGCTTTTGGCATACAAAGATGACCCCAATTTGTTTGGATACTTTTCAGACAACGAAATGCCTTTCAAGTTCAAGGCAATCGACAATTACCTCGGCCTACCAGAGACCGATCATGGCTATCTCGCTGCTAAAGCATGGTTAGACGAGCAAGGTATTACGCAAGAAGAAATCAAAAATGAACACCGTCACCAATTCATGTCGGTAGTGGCCGACAAATACTTCTCAGTAGTATCCAAGGCCATCAAAAAGCACGACCCTAACCATATGTATATTGGCTCTAGGTTTTATAGTAGCGAAAAAGATAACCAGATGTTTATGGAAACGGTCGGTAAGTATTTGGACGCTATTTCTATAAATTATTACAACAAGTGGACACCAGATTCTACTCAAATGGCCAACTGGGCCAACTGGTCTGGACGACCATTTATCATCACCGAATATTATACCAAAGGGGAAGATTCTGGAATGGGAAACAAGAGTGGAGCAGGCTGGATTGTTCGTACGCAAGAAGACCGTGGTCTTTTTTATCAAAATTACAACTTGGCTCTACTAGAGTCTAAAAACTGCGTAGGTTGGCATTATTTCAAATATCAAGACAATGATCCCCAAGACAAAACAGTAGACCCTTCTAATATTGATGCTAATAAAGGAATAGTCACTAGCGAATACGTAGTGTGGGAATCTATGCTTGAAAAAATGAATGAATTAAATCATCAGGTCTACCCAGTGATCGAACATTTTGATGAACAATCAGCGACTAGCAACGATTCTGGCGAACCTACAGTTGAAGCATCTTTTTCAGCTCCATGATAACTAGATAAGGTTTAACCTAGATAATACGGAGCTTATTCCACTCATTGAAATTGAGATGAGCCACCCTTATCGAAATAAAAATAACTCCTTCTATGAAAAGAATCTACACAGTACTATGGCTTATGGTGTGGGCTACCAGTTGTTCTACTACCAACGAAACAAAGAATACGCCACCTCCTAATGTACTCTTCATTTCGATAGACGATCTCAACGACTGGGAAGGGGCGCTGATGGGGCATGCGCAGGCGGTCACCCCAAATCTCGACAAACTCTTTGGCAAAGGGGTGCTGTTTGCCAATGCACACTGCTCACAAGCAGTCTGTACTGCGTCCAGAAACTCCGTGCTTAGCGGCATTCACCCGTCGTCTTCAGGATGGTACACCAATGGAGCCGCCATGAAAAAGAACTATGACGAAGTGATGGCAGATCACAAAATGCTACCACAGTATTTCAAAGACCAAGGTTACAATACATATGCTACTGGTAAGGTATATCACAATGGAGAATCTGATTTTAAGGATAAGACGGATGATTTTTGGACGGAGTATTCGCCTCGCTTCTGGAACAACATGGAGGAAAAGATAGAAAAAACAGGGTATGGCTATCGTGGCAAAATGTTTTATCCGTTTCCCAAAGATGGTGGGCAGTTGGTGCAGCTCTATGGCGAGGATACCATCAATAACCATTACCGACAAACCAACCGATTTTATTCGTTGGCAGGAGGGCCTTTGAGCGATGATGAAATTCCTGAGAAAGGCATGTATGACGAGCAAATTGCAGATTGGGCAATAGATAAAATCAGCCAAAAGCAAGACCAGCCATTTTTTATGGCAGTAGGTTTTATACGTCCACATGTGCCCTATACTGCTCCGCAAAAATACTTCGACTTGTATGATTTGGATGACTTGCAGATTCCTGTAGTGCCCGACGATGAGTTTGGGGATATTCCTATGATGGGCAAAGCCATCGCCTATGGATACTCGCCACGAGGAGGCTGGGGAGATGTGTCACAAAAAGAGGAAATTCTACCAGAGTTAGTACAGTCTTATTTGGCTTGTATTTCATTTATAGACGATCAGGTAGGCAGAGTGATAGATGCACTAGAAAAGAGTCCTAATGCAAATAATACCATCATTGTGCTGTGGTCTGATCATGGACAGCATTTAGGTGAAAAGCGCCATTTCAGAAAACAAGCCCTATGGGAAGAGTCTACTAAGGTGCCTTTGTTTTTTCAAGTGCCAGGTAGTCAGGTCAATGGAGCGAGAAGCCAACAGGTAGTGAGTCTGCTGGATATCTACCCGACTTTGGCAGAGTTGTGTGGGCTGCCTGTTTCCGAAAAACTGGAAGGAGAAAGCTTGGTGCCCTTGTTGGAAAAACCAACATCGACAAGAGAACAACCAGTATTGACGACTTGGATGTATAAAAATCATGCCGTGAGGAGTAACGATTGGAGATACATCCGATACCGTGATGGGAGCGAGGAACTATACAATCATCAACTGGACTCAGGAGAGCATGTCAATCTTGCTTCGGACAGTCAGTTTGCCAATATTATTGAAGAGCATAAGAAATGGCTTCCTGCACATGATGCGTTACCCGCAGGCGAAACCGAATGGAAAGGTGATAAATTGGATCGATTGGTGGCTGAATGGACTGCCAACAATTCTATACCCGACTGGTTAAAATAATCGTCATGTCTATGTTAGCAGAATACTAACACTTACTTTCTACCTACTACATATACAGACTGTATACCTCCTGCTGATTAATTCTATACGCTGGAGGTATCGTATTGCTTGTCTCTTCTTCCTTGTGTCATTTCGTTATGCTATTCTCTCCTAGAGAAGATAGGTCGCTGGCAAGTTTTAATTGTCTAATGTGTATTTGACAATTAAACCTTAGAAGCAAACATCTTCTACTTGCTTTAACCATCATTTTCAAGATAAAAAACTGCCAAGTAGCAGTTTTTTACATGCCTGTTTGTATGGTTGAAATTATCCGCTGAAATGGCCTGATAAATTCATCAGAATAAGGCTTCATTTCACCTTAGAAATTCTTCATCTCACCGGAATTTGCTTTCGCCAACCGAGAATCACCGCTATCCTTGCCTTGTAATTATTAAACACAACGAACGAAAATTACACACTTATGAAAGCTTTAACATTATTAGTAATCGCCACATTAACAATTTCATCTGCAGCTACAGCTAAGATTCACGGTGCTGATACTAAAGAAACTGCAGAAGTAAAAGCTAACATCGTGACTAGAAGCGATGACATGATTTTCGTACAGCTAGACAATCCTGTAGATAGCAAAGTGAGAATAGTAATCACTGATGAGGCAGGCGTAACGCTTCATAGAGAGACAGTGAAAAAAGATGTGAAGGTTGTAAAAAGATATGATGTGTCTAACCTGCCTGCAGGGACTTATTCATACACCGTATACAACGATAACTATAGCATCAAAAAAAATATTGAAAAGAAATGATTGAAGCCTTCGGGCTCATTTCAAAGATTTTAATCGTTAAGTAGTTTTGTTTTTGTATCATGCAAAGCATCCTCGCCTAGCCGCCAGGATGCTTTTTTTATTTTACCATTTCCACAACCCTCCAATAGACGAATTTTGATTTGAACAAAGCATTAGAAATCCTTCAAGGCAAGGAGCAGTGCGATCATCGCCATTAAAAAGGCTGATGATATTACTATTTCGTTTCCGATCCGTACCATGGGTTATGAAATCAAAGGAGGGAAAAAGCGATCTGATATGAGATTGCAGTCCGTTAATTTTAATTCATTAAAGTATGAAAAACAGACGGTAAAGCCTGATGATTAAGAATAAAGAATAGATCATTTTTAAGAATATGAACCCCGACTTGAGTCTAAGTCGGGTTTTTTTTATGACTCTTTTTTGGTGCTTTTGCCCATATATTTTCATTTTTTTCCATCTTGTGGTAAAAAGTGGTAGAAAGTGGTGGATAATTCCAAAACTTATTTAAGTTTGTAGTGGTGGTTTATATTTTTCTATAACTCTATGGCTTTTTTTACAAGCGAATATGAGTGTAAGTTAGATGCTAAGGGTAGATTGGTTTTACCTGCAAAGATTAAAGCCAATCTGCCCGAAGTATCTGGCAATGAGCTCGTTGTGATGAAGGGATTTGATCCCAACTTGGTCTTGTACACCATGATGGAGTACAAGAAAATACACAATAAGTTCGCTTCATTGAGCGATTTTGATGCCGCCCAGAGAAAGTTGAAAAGAAACTTCTTTCGTAGTGTAGCCCCAGTAGAATTAGATAGTGCCGGGCGTTTTTTGATACCTAAAGGCTGGATAGATCACGCCAAATTGGAAAAGAACGTGATGGTAGTGGGGGCAGGCAATACGATAGAGATATGGAGTCCCGACTTGTACGAGGAGTACTTGATTGAGGATAATGATGAATATTCGGATTTGGCCAAAAAATTTTTAGATGAATGAGTGAATATCACAACCCCGTAATGCTGAGAGAGTGTATTGAAGGGTTGGCGATCAAAGCGGACGGCATCTATGTGGACATTACCTTCGGTGGTGGTGGTCATTCCAAAGAAATTCTAAAGCATTTAGGGGAAAAAGGAAAGTTGTTTGCATTTGATCAGGACGATGAGGCCCGACTAAATGCTGAAGCTATAGACAATCGTTCTTTCACATTTGTTCAGGCTAATTTCAGAAACCTTAAAAAGTTTTTGCGTCTACATGGCGTGACTAAGGTCGACGGAATACTGGGGGACTTGGGTGTTTCATCCCATCAGATCAACACGGCAGAGAGAGGCTTTTCTACTCGCTTCGATGGGCCATTAGACATGCGGATGAATCAGAAGCAGGGAGTATCAGCGGCAGAGATACTCAATGCATACGATGAGCGTGAGCTGCATAGGATATTAGGTCAGTATGGCGAAGTCCGAAATGCGAAGACGCTCGCTGCTGCCCTGTGTGCAGAAAGGCATTTGGCACCATTCGAAACGATCGGCCAATTGCTTGGCGTATTGAAGAAGTTTGCCCCTAGAGGCAAGGAAAATAGATACTTCGCACAGGTATTTCAAGGGATCAGAATAGAAGTGAACGAAGAGATGAAGGCATTAGAAGAAATGCTGGAGCAGAGTGCTGAAGTATTGAATGAAAAAGGAAGACTGGTGATCATGTCCTACCACTCGTTGGAAGACAGGCCAGTGAAAAATTTTATAAACAAGGGTAAGTTTTTCGGTGAGTTAGAAAAGGATTTGTATGGAAATGTAAGCAAGCCGCTTCAAGCCATCACCAGAAAACCAATAACCGCAAGTGACAGTGAAATAAATGAAAACAACCGGGCACGCAGTGCCAAATTGAGAATCGCAGAAAAAAACTAAGCATGGCAACTAACACCTATAAGCATTCGCAGGGCACCGGCACAAGCCGGAGGAGCTTTTTTTCTCTTCTTGAAAACCTTATTAATGTCGAAAAATTCTTCGACAAGGGACTTCCTGTGCAGTTTCTTATGCCATTTTTATTTAGTACCGTGCTATGTATCATCTACATTGGCAATCTTCATTTTGCAGAAAAAAACATCCGAAAGGCCACCAAGTTGAGAGTGGCAGTAGAAGACCTTAGGGCAGATTATACCACGCTCAAGGCAGAGTATATGTATACCAGTAAGCAGTCTGAAGTGGCTAAAAAAGCCATGACACTTGGTCTCAAAGAAAGTATAGAGCCTCCATTTAAAATTATCCAAACCAACGAATGAGCTTTAAGTCAAACATATTGCTTAGAGTACGAGTAGCCTATTTGGTAGCGCTACTTTTTTCGTTTGCCATCATTTATAAAATAGTGGAGATCCAGAATCTGGATGGCGGTAAGTGGAAGAAGAAAGCGGAGAGCATAGGCTTGCAATACCGGAATGTGAAGGCCACCCGTGGCAATATTTATTCGGACAATGGCAGCTTGCTTGCGACTTCATTGCCTTTTTACAAATTGGCCATAGATCCAGCCTTGCCCAACGATCGAATATTTAATGCAGGTATCAATGAACTGGCCGAGCGCTTGTCTCGGCACTTCAAGGACTATTCCGCCAAGGACTACAAACGCCGTATCATAGATGCTAGACAGTCTGGGCGACGTTATCTCGCCCTCAATAGACAAGAGATTAACTATCAAACCAAGAAACAGATGTCGCAGTGGCCCATCTTCGAGGAGGGTAGAATGAAAGGCGGGGTAATATTTGAAAAGGTGGACAAAAGGTTTCGACCTTTTTCTTATTTAGGCTATCGTACCATTGGCACCATCAATGAAGACGACAAAGGAGTGGTAGGATTGGAATATAGTTTCAATAAAGACCTCATGGGTCGTAATGGCAAAGCACTTTATCAAAAAATATCTGGAGGTACTTGGAAGCCAGTGTATGACGGTACGGAAGTCAAACCACAAAATGGGTTAGACATCGTAACTACCATCAATGTGGATTTGCAAGATGTGGCTGAGTCGGCTCTGCTCAAAGCACTCACGCACAACGACGCCGATTATGGCTGTGTAGTTGTGATGGAAGTAGCTACTGGAGAAATCAAAGCCATTTCGAATCTAAGTAAAAGAAACGGCGGAGGCTATTACGAAAACTACAACTATGCTGTAGGTAGTCAAGGATCGAGAGAGCCAGGGTCTACCTTCAAACTAGCCAGTATGATCGCTTTATTTGAAGAGAAGAGTGTGGGACTTAATGATTCTGTGCAAACCGGCGATGGTACCATGGAGTTTTATGACCTCGTATTGAAAGATCATAAGCCAGGAGGATATGGGATGCTCACAGTACAGCAGGTTTTTGAGAAATCTTCTAATATCGGTACTGCTAAACTTATTGAAGACGAATTTGGAGATAAGCCACAAACGTTTATTGATTATCTCAGTAGCATGGGGTTGACGAAGCCATTGGGTTTTCAGCTGATCGGCGAGGGAAAGCCGTACATCAAAAGCCCTGCGGATTCTACTTGGAGTGGGGTTTCGCTTCCTTGGATGTCTCATGGCTATGAATTGACTATGACGCCACTTCATACCCTGACCCTGTACAATGCTGTAGCAAACAATGGTAGAATGATTCAGCCCATTTTGGTAAAACATGTCATGTCTGCCGACAAAAACATCGAAACGTTTGAGACACGTGTAATTAATAAAAAAATCTGCTCTCAGGTCACTCTTAATAAAGTCAAGGAAATGTTAGAAGGAGTGGTAGAAAGAGGAACGGCTCAAAATATTAGTGATTCATACTACAAAATCGCAGGCAAAACGGGCACAGCTAAGCATGTGAAGAATGGGAAATACATCAATAAATACTACACATCATTTGCAGGCTATTTCCCTGCCGACAATCCAAAATATAGCTGTATCGTGGTGATCGACAATCCCAAGAAATTCAGAATCTATGGTAGTGATGTGTCTGCGCCAGTGTTCAAAGACATTGCGGATAAGATCTATGCACTCGACGTAGAACTCAACGATCCTTTTGAAGGTCAGCAAGTAGTAGAAGGTGTCTTCCCTGTGATCAGAGCAGGAGAGCACGAAGATCTTTCGATGATTTGCAACATCATCGGTATATCGAATCACCTGACAGAAGAATCAGAGTGGGTGAAAGCACGGATTAATAACAACTCGATCGACTGGACCAAACTAGATACAAAAGAGTCGGTAGTGCCTGATGTCCGTGGTATGACTTTGCGTGATGCCTTGTATTTATTGGAAAACAAAAACTTGAAAGTGACTTTCACAGGAAGAGGCCGTGTGACAGATCAGTCTGTAGTGCCAGGGTCCAACACCAACAATGCCAATCAAATAAACTTGACCTTGGGATGAAAATAGTATTGAAGGACATATTGTACAAAGTGAATCTCACCTCAGTCGCTGGCGACATGGGATTGGAGATCAATGGTGTGCAGTTTGATTCCCGTAAGGTCAAAGCAGGAGATTTGTTTGTGGCTGTAAAAGGCACACAAGTAGATGGACATGCATATATCGGTCAGGCGATCAAGCAAGGAGCTATAGCAGTGGTATGTGAAGATATGCCTCACGAACCTGTGTCAGGTGTAACTTTTGTTGCTACTCAAAACTCAAGTCATGCGTTGGGCATTATTGCTTCCAATTACCATGGTAATCCTTCGAATAAACTAAAGCTCGTAGGTATCACGGGTACCAATGGCAAGACCACAACTGTGACTTTGTTGTACAAACTTTTTAGGTCGTTGGGCTATCCCGTAGGTATGCTGTCTACAGTAGAAAATGTGATCAACGACGAGGTGGTGCCATCTACCCATACCACGCCAGATGCATTGAGTCTCAATGAATTATTGGCCAAAATGGTCGGAGAGAAGTGTCAGTTTGCCTTCATGGAAGTGAGCTCTCATGCTATCGATCAGAATCGTATCGCAGGTCTGACCTTCGTAGGAGCGGTGTTTATGAATATCAGCCATGATCACCTCGACTACCACGCCACGTTTGAGAATTATATCAACTCGAAAAAGAAACTTTTTGATGAGCTACCAGCTTCATCATTTGCATTGGTCAATCTGGACGATAAGCGCGGACAGATCATGTTGCAAAACACCAAGGCGACACATTATTCTTTCGGTCTAAAATTTATGACTGATTACAAGGCTAAGGTGATTACCAATAGCTATCAAGGCTTAGAGTTAGACATCAATGGACAAAATGTATGGTTCAGATTGATAGGAAAATTCAATGCATACAATCTGTTGGCAGCGTATGCTGTAGCAGAATTACTTCACGAAGACAGTGAAGAGGTGTTGATGATGCTTTCAGGACTAGAGCCAGCGCCAGGTAGATTCGAAGTGGTGAAAGCCGAATCAGGAATCATTGCTTTGGTGGATTATGCACATACACCAGACGCTCTCGAAAATGTACTGCAGACCATAGACGGTTTTCGCTCGGGCAATGAACAGGTCATCACGGTAGTGGGCTGTGGAGGCAATAGAGACAAAGACAAAAGACCCGTAATGGCGTCTATCGCAGTGAAGTGGAGCGATAAAGTCATTTTTACTGATGACAATCCGAGATTCGAAGCGTCCAAAGATATACTCGACGATATGATGAAAGGAGTGGGAATGTCTTTTATGAAAAAAACATTGGTCATTTCTGATAGGAGAGAGGCGATCAAAACAGCATGCTCCATGGCCAACGATCACGACATCATACTGGTGGCAGGCAAAGGGCACGAAGATTATCAGGAAATAAAAGGAGAAAAAACAGCATTTGATGATCGCAAGATCTTGAAAGAAATGCTAGAACTATTTAGAAGTTAAGCGATGCTATACTACCTATTTGAATATCTCGATCAACAATTCAACCTCGCAGGGGCTGGTGTATTTCAATACATCTCATTTCGTGCAGGAGTAGGCATCGTATTGTCTCTTTTGATAACCATTTTCTTTGGCAAGCACTTTATCAAAATGCTCCAAAAGCAGCAAATGGGAGAAACCATTCGAGATCTGGGATTGCAAGGGCAGTTGGAGAAAAAAGGAACGCCTACGATGGGCGGCATCATCATTATCAGCGCCGTAGTGATCCCTACCTTGCTAGTTGCCAAGCTCGACAATATCTATGTGATCCTGCTTTTGGTGACTACCATATGGATGGGAATGATTGGTTTTTTAGACGATTACCTTAAAATCAAAAAGAAAAACAAAGAAGGCCTTTCGGGTAAATTCAAAATCATAGGTCAGGTAATTATAGGATTGATAGTAGGTATTACCATGGTCACCAACGAAGATATTTTGGTTAGAGACTTTAATAAATCTGGCCATGAGATAGAGACTACTGTGGTAGATTCTCAAGAATTCGAAGATGTGAAAAGTACGATCACCACGATCCCATTTGTGAAAAACAATGAGTTTCATTACAGGTGGTTGTTGCCAAATTTTCTAGAAGACTACACCAATGTACTGTATATAATCGTGGTGATATTTATTGTCACAGCAGTATCTAATGGTGCCAATATCACAGATGGTCTAGACGGTCTAGCCGCGGGCACATCAGCTATCATTGGTATCACTTTGGCTATACTAGCCTATGTCTCGGGCAACTTGGTTTTTGCTGATTACCTGAACATCATGTACATCCCTGGTTCTGGTGAGTTGGTGATCTTTTGTTTCGCATTTGTAGGAGCTTGCATCGGTTTCCTTTGGTACAATTCATACCCAGCGCAGGTATTTATGGGCGATACCGGTAGCCTGTCTATTGGAGGTGTGATCGCAGTATTGGCACTTGTGGTCAGAAAAGAACTTTTGATTCCTGTTTTGTGCGGGATTTTCGTAATAGAAAACCTATCTGTAATCATTCAGGTGAGTTATTTCAAATACACCAAAAAGAAATATGGAGAAGGCAGAAGGGTCTTTTTGATGTCCCCTCTTCACCATCATTATCAAAAGAAAGGTATACACGAAACTAAAATCGTGACCCGGTTTTGGACCACAGGTATTCTGTTGGCCATCTTGACTCTAGCAACTTTGAAACTGAGATAATTGAAAGAGCATAAAAACCATAGCGTAGCCATTTTGGGTAGCGGCGAAAGCGGCATGGGGGCTTTGCGTCTGGCTAGAAAGCATGGATTGAAGGCCTTCCTTTCGGATGCCCAAACAATCCCTGTGCAAAAGCAGAGACGTATAGAGGCTATGGGTGCAGGGTTTGAGCAAGGGGTACATACCTTGGATGAATTGCTCAAATACGATGAAGTCATAAAGAGTCCAGGGATTCCAGATACTGCTTTGGTCATCACCGAGTTGATCAAAGTTGGTAAACCTGTGATTTCAGAGATCGAATTTGCTAGCCGATATACAGAGGCTAAAATTATAGGCATCACAGGGTCGAATGGTAAAACCACAACCACACTGCTTACCACGCATCTGCTCAAGCACGCAGGTCTAAACGTGGCCAGTGCAGGCAATGTAGGCAACAGCTTCTCAGATCTCTTGGTAGACGAAAATCCTGATGTGATTGTACTAGAGCTTAGTAGCTTTCAACTCGATGGAGTGGTGGATTTCAGACCAGATATTGCTATTCTGCTCAACATTACACCTGACCACCTAGATCGCTACAATTACGATATGGAGCAGTATGCCGATGCCAAATGGCGATTGGTAAAAAACATGACTCAGGGCAGCGTACTCATCTATAATGCTGACGATGAAATGATCACCAAAAGGGTGATCGCTAGTGATTTGGCTTGCGCCAAAAATCAACTGACCACAAAATCTAAAACCAATAGCGGAGCTTATTTTCTAGAAGGTTATTTGATTTTCGATTGTGAAAAATCGATTCAAATTGTACCCGTAGAGGACTTGCCATTATTAGGAAAACACAACAAATACAACCAAATGGCTGCGATACTGGCAGCTATCGAGCTAGAGGTGCCTTTCGGCAAAATCATCGAGGCCTTGGCTACTTTTAAAAATGCGCCTCACCGTTTGGAACTTGTCGGCTATATCCAGGATGTAGCTTTCATCAATGATTCAAAAGCTACTAATGTAGATGCCGTCTACTACGCACTCGATGCTATGATCAGACCTGTAGTTTGGATCGCAGGTGGCGTCAATAAAGGAAACGATTACGCTCAGATTAAAAATCTGGTGAAAAATAAAGTAAATACCCTCATCTGTATGGGTGCCGACAATGTACACCTCATAGAGGAGTTTGCCAAGGATGTAGACACACTGATCGAGGTGAGGAGTGCAGAAGAGGCCGTGCAGCAAGCGACCGAATTGGCTAAAGCTGGAGAGGTAGTGCTACTGTCGCCTGCCTGTGCCAGTTTCGATTTGTTCAACAATTATGAACACAGAGGAGATTTATTTAGAGCAGAAGTATTGCGGTTGAAAAAAATAAAAGAAGCGGTGAAAGCATGATCAGAGAATGGACACATAAAAACCTACAAGGAGATCCGGTGATTTGGTTCATCGTGATTGCGCTGTCTGCTCTCAGCATTTTAGTGGTCTATAGTGCGACAGGTACGTTGGCCTACAACCAAATGGAAGGCAATACCGAGCACTACTTGTTCAAACATACGGCTTTGGTGATACTGAGTTGGGTAGCTATGTGGGTAGCGCACAAGGTGGATTATAGATATTATGCCAAGTTGTCTAAGTTGGCATTGTACATATCTGTGCCTTTGCTATTCATCACTTGGAAGTTTGGTATGAATATCAATGACGCCTCAAGGTGGATTACCGTACCATTCATCAATCAAGCATTTCAGCCTTCGGATTTGGCCAATTTTGCACTTATCGTTACGCTGGCATCTATGCTTGCCAAGCGCCAAGAAAATATTGACAGCATCAAGGAATCACTGATTCCGATGTTGATCTGGATTGGCTTGATCTGTGGCCTCATCGCTATGACCAACCTCTCTAGTGCGGCTTTGATCTTCGTGACCTGTATGGTGGTGATGTTTATTGGGCGTGTGCCTGTGAAATACTTGGCTATGCTTGTGTTGGTAGGGGTTATCGCTGGAGCTGCGGCTTTGGCTATCGGACAGCGAGCAGGTACCGCCATTAGCCGTATCGAGTCCTTCTTGTCCGAAGACGATATTCCATTTCAGGCTGAGCAGTCGTTTATCGCTATAGCTAATGGTGGTACCGTGCGATTTGCTCCAGGCAAAAGCCAGCAAAAGAATTTCTTACCTCACCCATATTCAGATTTCATTTTTGCCATCATCATAGAAGAATATGGATTGGTTGGCGGAGTAGTGGTGTTGTTTCTGTATCTGGCGCTGCTCTACCGGGGCACACGTGTAGTGGCGATGAGTAAACGTACCTATGGCGGCTTGCTTTCGGCAGGGCTCAGTTTTGCGCTAGTTATGCAAGCCTTGGTCAATATGGCTGTGGCAGTGGGCTTGGTACCTATCACAGGTTTGACTCTACCGTTGGTAAGCATGGGGGGTACGTCACAACTGTTTGTAGGGGTGGCGATTGGTATCATTCTCAGTGTGAGCCGAGGAGAAATCGAGGAAATAGGTACGTCGAGTGCAAATGAGTATAGAAAGGACGTGGAATACGCATAATGAAAGAGCAAAAGACATATCGTGTAATGATCAGCGGAGGCGGCACAGGTGGACACATCTATCCAGCGATTGCAATTGCTCATGCCTTGAAAGAAATCGATAAAAACATCGAATTCCTTTTCGTAGGAGCCAAAGGTCGTATGGAAATGGAAAAGGTGCCTGAAGCAGGTTACAAGATCGTAGGTCTCTGGATCAGCGGTTTACAGCGAAGCCTGACTATGAGCAATCTGTCATTCCCATTCAAGGTGATTTCGAGTGTGTGGAAGTCTTTCAGGTTGTTGAAAAAATTCAAACCCGATGTAGTGATCGGAGTAGGCGGGTATGCCAGTGGGCCATTGCTATTTGCGGCCAATAAAAAAGGTATTCCTACCCTTATTCAAGAACAGAATTCTTACCCAGGCATTACGAATAAGATGCTGGCCAATAAGGCCAATAAAATATGCGTGGCCTATCCAGGTATGGAAAGGTTTTTCCAAAAAGATAAGATCATAGAAACGGGTAATCCTGTACGGACTGATATCATGAATTCGGACAAAGTACGTCTCGAAGGTTTGTCTCAATTTGGTTTTAGAAGTGATAAAAAAACAGTCTTGATCATTGGCGGAAGCCTAGGTGCACGTACCATCAACAATACGCTGGCTGAAGGCGTAGAGCGATTGATCAACGAAGACATTCAGGTACTATGGCAATCGGGCAAGTTCTACTACGAAGAGATGAAAACACGTACTGCGCACATTGATTCTGAGAAACTTAGAATCATACCTTTCATCAAAGAAATGGATCGTGCCTATGGTGCTGCCGATGTGGTCATTTCTAGAGCAGGAGCTTTATCTATTTCAGAATTATGTTTGGTAGGCAAACCAGTACTTTTTGTGCCTTCGCCTAATGTGTCCGAAGATCACCAGACTAAAAACGCCATGGCTCTGGTAAGTAGAGAAGCTGCCGAAATGATTCGCGACGAAGACGCAGCAGAGCATTTGATCACAGAGACCTTGAAGCTGATCGGCAATGAACAGCAGCAAAAAATAATAAGTGCCAACATCAAAGAAATGGCCAAACCCAATGCGGCAAAAGATATTGCCCATGAAATAATTACAATGATCCAATGAAATTAGAATACCTACATAGCGTCTATTTTCTAGGGATCGGAGGGATCGGTATGAGCGCACTGGCACGTTGGTTTCACGCCAACGGGTTTGTGGTAACGGGATACGACAAAACCTCAACAGAGCTCACCGAAAAACTAGTCGAAGAAGGTATGGCTATTCATTTTGAAGACAACGTCAACCTCATTCCCGAAAAGGTGAAAAAGGAAAGGGCAGGTGCGCTTATTATTTATACGCCAGCGGTACCTAAGGATCTCGGCTTGTATCAATATTTCGTACAAGAAGGATTCGAATTGTACAAAAGGTCACAGGTGCTAGGCATGCTTACCGAATCGAAATATACGATAGCGGTAGCAGGTACACATGGCAAGACCACTACGTCTTCTATGGTGGCTCATTTGCTGAGATCTGCAGGGGTCGATTGCTCGGCTTTTGTGGGAGGTATCATGACCAATTATGATTCTAATCTCTTGATTGGTGAAAACAATGAAGTGATGGTCGTAGAAGCCGATGAGTTTGATCGCTCATTTTTGACCTTGCATCCAGACGTGGCCATCATTACGGCTACAGATGCAGATCATCTCGATATCTACGGGTCCAAAGACGCTTTGAAGGATTCGTTTAATGCCTTCATCAAAAATATTAAAGCCAACGGTCAGCTCTTTGTCGAAGAGAAAGTGGCTGGAGAGTTGGAACTCAATCCTAATGGTAATATCAACGTCAAGACTTATGGACTCAAGGGCGGTGAAGTGACCATTGGTGAATTGAAAATAGCGGATGCCAAATTTGCCTTCGACTATCAAAGTGCGCAGCGCAATACGGCTGGATTTGCGCTGGCTATGCCAGGTTATCACAACGTATCTAATGCCATTGCTGCCATTGCTTCGGTAAGTGATTTGATTACTAATGATCAGGCTTTGGTCGACGGATTGAATACTTACAAGGGCGTGAAGCGTAGGTTCGAATACATCATCCAATCAGACGATTTGGTGTTTATTGATGACTATGCACATCACCCAGAAGAAATCAAAGCACTGATCGAGTCTGTGAGAGCGCTTTACCCGACTAAGAAAATCACGGTTATTTTTCAACCACATTTATTCACACGCACCAGAGATTTTGTGGATGGGTTTGCGGAGAGTCTGTCTATGGCCGATGAGGTGCTTTTGTTGGATATCTATCCCGCTAGAGAATTACCGATCGAAGGGGTGACTTCAGAAATGATCAAAGAAAAAATGACGATTGCTGAGATCAAAAATTACGTCAAAGACGATGTCTTGACTTATTTCGACAATCACACGCCAGAGGTCCTAATCACTGTAGGTGCTGGTAATATTGATACCTTGGTTTCACCCATAAAACGCTTGTTGGAAAAGAGATGAAGTGGCTGATACACATATGGAAGACATTCAAAATCGGACTGGTATTGTTCGGTCTGGCGGTTATTATTGGATTTACTAATTCTCGCCAAAACGAACGATATGTCAACGATGTACATATTTTAATTGACAATCAGTTTGAAAACTATTTCATCAATCAGGAAGATGTACTGTCGCTTATTGACGAGCGTGGCAAAGATTATTTATTGAGTAGCAATTTTGGTAGTCTCAACCTAAAACAACTAGAAAATAGCATCGAGGCACACCAGTTTGTAAACGACGCACAGGCCTATATCGGCTTAGAAGGCAACATGTCTATCAAAGTTATTCAGAATCGTCCGATAGCTCGAGTGGTGGTGTCGAATGGATCTGATTACTACATAGGTGTAGATGGCGATATTTTGCCAGAGTCTGCACACTATACGGCCAGAGTTGTACTCATGTATCTGGCCAACGACAATTGGATAGATGGTGAAAACATCAAAAACTCTGAGCAAGGACAGGAGATCTTTGAATTGATACAATTCATCACACACGATGAATTTTGGAATGCGCAGATTTCAGCGATCAGAGTAGAAAAAAATCAAGAAGTGGTACTCGAACCACAGGTAACCAAGCAAGAAGTGATTTTTGGGAAGCCAGAAAACATCGAAAAAAAATTTAGAAAACTAATGACCTTTTATAAGCAAATCTTGCCCTACAAAGGCTGGAATACTTATGCATCGGTTAACCTCAAATTCAAGAATCAAATCGTCTGTAAATGATAAATGGTATGGAAACAAATGAAATCATTGTAGGTCTCGACATCGGTACAACTAAGATTTGTGCCATCGTAGGGAGAAAGAACGAGTTTGGAAAACTCGAAGTACTAGGTATGGGTAAGGCAGTGTCTGACGGAGTCATCCGTGGCATCGTGACCAATATCGATAAAACCATCAATGCCATCAAGAAGGCCGTGACAGAAGCTGAAGAGCAGTCTGGTATCGACATTCGGGTGGTCAACGTGGGTATCGCTGGACAGCATATCAAGAGCTCTGTGCATCACGGATCTATTATCAGACATACGTCTGACGATGAAATCACGATCGAAGATGTGAATCGACTCACCAACGACATGTATAAAATTGTGATCCCTCCAGGGAGTGAGATTATTCATGTGATGCCTCAAGACTATATCGTAGATTACGAAGAAGGCATCAAAGACCCTGTGGGTATGTCGGGTGTACGTCTAGAAGCAGATTTTCATGTGATTACAGCTCAGACCAATGCCATTCAAAATATAAACAAGTGTGTGAGACGCGCAGGCTTGGAGATCGATAATTTGATCCTTGAGCCTTTAGCGTCGAGCCTGTCTGTGCTCAGCGACGAAGAAAAAGAAGCAGGTGTATGCTTGGTAGACATTGGAGGCGGTACTACAGACATCGCCATTTTCCATGAAAACATCATCCGTCATACCTCTGTGATACCATTCGGAGGCAATATCATCACATCAGATATCAAAGATGGCTGTAATGTGCTGAATCATCAGGCGGAAATATTGAAGACCAAATTTGGTCAAGCGTTGGCAGAGATGGCCAATGAAAATGAGGTAGTATCTATCCCAGGGTTGAAAAATAGAGATCCTAAGGAGATTTCTGTAAAGAATTTGGCGAGAGTAATCGAAGCCAGGATGGAGGAAATCATCGAAATGGTACATACCAAAATCATCACAAGTGGTTATGAAAATAGACTAGCAGGGGGTATCGTAATAACTGGGGGTGGTTCACAATTGGTGTCCATCAAGCAGCTATTCGAATACATGACAGGACTCGATGCACGTGTGGGATTCCCTAATGAGCATCTGGGTAAAAGTAAAGTAGAAACCATCAAGAGCCCCATGTTTGCCACGTCAGTAGGTTTGGTGCTTTGTGGATTCAAGGCGCTAGACGATAGAGATCATAGATATTTCTTGGAAGACACTGTAGTGAGAGATTACGACAAGAGAAAGAAGCCTGCTGGTGGGTCAGATAATATCTTGAAAAAGATTTTGGAGAAAACCAAAGGCATATTAATAGACGATTTCGAAGACGGTTCAGCTCGATAATAAGGAACCTGATTTGGGATTTATAATAAATAGTAGGTAGTCGTTAGTTCGACTATTTCAAACAGAACAGATTAAAAAAAACACATCATGACAGAAAGTAGTTTTAAATTTGATTTGCCTACACATCATAAATCGATCATCAAAGTGATCGGTGTAGGCGGAGGTGGCAGCAATGCTGTAAACCACATGTTTAACCAAGGTATAACCGGAGTAGAATTTATTGTCTGCAATACGGATTCACAAGCCTTGAATATCAGTCCAATTCCGAATAAACTCCAAATAGGGGTAAACCTCACTGAAGGACTGGGTGCTGGCGCAAACCCTGAACAAGGGAAAAATGCAGCTTTAGAAAATAAAGAAGAAATTAGAAACATGCTCAGTGAAGATACCAAAATGGTGTTCGTTACTGCAGGTATGGGTGGCGGTACTGGTACAGGTGCAGCTCCGGTCATTGCTCAAGTGGCCAAGGAGTTGGGAATCCTGACGGTAGGTATCGTAACCGTTCCTTTCAAATTTGAAGGAAAGAAAAAAATGCGCCAAGCCATGGAAGGTGTGGATGCATTGAAAGCCAACTGTGACACCGTGCTTATGATTCTCAATGACAAGTTGACGGAGGCGTTTGGTAAGCTCACAGTTAATCAGGCATTTGCGCAAGCAGATAATGTATTGACCACGGCAGCTAAGGGCATTGCGGAGATTATCACTGTGCCAGGTTATGTCAATGTGGATTTTGAAGATGTAAAAACCGTAATGAAAAACTCTGGAGGTGCAGTGATGGGGTCTGCCGAAACTTCGGGAGAAAACAGAGCCATCAGAGCGGCAGAAGAGGCGATCAATTCGCCACTGCTTAACAACCAGAACATCGAAGGGGCTGAGAAAATCTTGCTATCGATTATTTCTGGAGATCAGGCAGAATTACAAATGGATGAACTGACAGAAATCACGGATTTCATGCAAGATTTGGCTGGCGAAGATGCTGAGGTGATTTTCGGTCATGGAGTGGATCCTGAGTTGAATGACAGTATTCGTGTGACCATCATCGCTACGGGATTTGAAAATGAGATGGGAGAAGTACCTTCAGCACCTCAAACTCCGAAAAGAGAGCCTTTAGCCAAAGAGGAGGAGGAAGAAGCTGCAAGGAAAGTGTACGACTTAGAGAGAGATGTTCAAATCAATCTATTTTCAAGTGAAACTCAGGAAGTAAGAGAAGATACTTTTGAAGAGGATTTTCAATTGAAGATGAAATCTTTGTCATTCGAAAAACCAGAACGATCACCTGAGCCAGAGCCTAAAATGGTGGAGGAAGAAGATCCTTTTGAAGTAGAAATGAGGAATCTTTTTGTAGAATCTCAGATCAAAAATGTACCAGTGGATGCACCACTCGAAGAACTAGAAGGCATGGCACACCCGCCATCTAAAAAGATTCTTTTGATGGAGCAATCCGAAGAGAGGAGACGCAGACTAGATGGTATCAACAACGACGAAGTAGATACCAATAGCTTTAAAGAAAAATTCGATGTACCAGCTTACCAACGTAAAAAGGTAAACCTGAGAAATGTACCAGCTTCTTCGGAGAGTTTGGTGTCTAAGTACAACCTGAATGATGATAATCAGCTAGGCAGCAACAAGTTTTTACACGATAGACCGGATTGATTCGCTATCTGTCATTTCGATGAGAGGCGGTGATCTGCCGAAGCAGAGAAATTTTTATGTTTCGATGGTATCATTAGTATGTAGTAAGATTTTTACTATCGCTCGACATGACAAATAGGGGTGGTTAGCCTTGTAAGGCTAATGCACACATCCACCTGTTCTTTGAGCAGCCTTTGATACTATCCCGAAAGACTATTTTCTGTCAAATTTTCACTATGCGGGAATGTATGTGCTTTTGAGCGAGCGCTTACTTCCCGCATGAGTGAAAAATATCTGTTAGGTAACACAGGGCTATATATTTGCCCTGTGCATACCTGACGATAGAAAATAATTTATTGAATACTGAAAGCGTGTATATGAAAGCTCTATTCCTCGCAATTGTTGGTGTTGAGATACTGGGTGAAAGTATCCAAGTCCTTCATGGAAGTGAGTGCTTTGAGCTCAGATTTGCTCAACGACGCAAATTGATCACACCCCTTAAGAAGGTTGGTCATGATTTCTTCATCATTCTTTTTATAAACGATCCATTGCTCTTTGGTGTCGTTGTTGAGAATAAAATACTCTTCAAAGAAAGCCCCTTCATCTTCCCCTTCACCCATTTGTACGGCACCCCCTACATGCTTTTGTGATGCTGCTGTACCTGCTGCATTGCCTAAATTAGTCAGGCCGTCCTTTCTATGCGTGGACTTGGGATTTTGGTAATAACTGTACTTTTGATCAAAAAAGAAAATTTCTGTGAAAACCATTCCTGGGTCAGAGGCGGAGATGGCTTGCACACCTTGTCTCAGCGAGGTGAAAGCTCTTTTCTGTCCATTGACTTCTTGCATGATGTGGTTTAGATCGAGTCCTTCGAGTACAAATTCCTTGTAGTTATTCTTCTCATCTACATAGATGAAATCTCGCTTGAATTGGGCAATCTTACCGACATACTTTCTGCCATCGTTGAAGAGCGCATAGCCTGGTTGTAAGTTCTTGAGTTCGTTTTTGCTCGTTTTCACCACGCCATCATTGAATGCGTTTACTGCGCCTTCTGTAGTCAGTTGAGTTACTTCTGTAATGGTTTCAGGTTGGAATGGGAATTTTCCAGTGGATTCGATGGCTTTTGGTGAGGATTGAGCCATAGGAGCTTTGTTAGGTATATAGGCAGGTTTTTTGTCAGGCTTTATACCTAACCCAAAGTAATCTACTTCCGCTCTGTCAAACTTGTATTTAGCCTTTTGGTCATCTACAAGTTTGATTTCTACTGTGTCTTGGTTTTCGACTTTGAGCTGGATTTCACCAACGTAGGACGTGCCATTTTTCAGCACTAGGTAGCCATTGTCGTATTTGGTTTTGATGATGGTTTTCTTGCCTGATACGGTCGTAGATGCAATTTTGTATTGTGCGTGTCCAGATAGAGATATCAATAGACAGGCGAGTGAAAGTAAAGTTTTCATTAATTCAATAGGTTTAAAGGGATTGATAAATATTTGAAAGGTAAGTCATCGCTGTTTTTTTCTATTAAAAATCAAACTCAAGTTTGAAATCGAATCTCTAAATCTATAGAAAATTGACGAAATCTAAATTTTATTGATTTCGACGGCTTTAGAACGCCAGTAGCTTATCTACCTGCTCCTCTAGTAGATCGTGATAGAGTTGAGAGAGTTTGTTCTCCGTCAGGTTGGCTTCTATTCGAGCCAGTTTAGGTTTTTGAGCCAGCACGTGCGTACCGCAGTAGTTGAATATATCTGTGAGATGGCTGAGCGCCAATCCGCCACCCTGTACGCCCGATGATATGCCCACGAGTGCTGCTTTCTTGTCTCTAAAGGTGTGAGGAAATGCCAGCCCGTCGATAAATGCCTTCAATACTCCTGGAAAGGAACCGTTGTACTCAGGTACAATGAAAACCATTTTTTCTGCTTCGAGCATTTGCTTCCTGAAGATGTTAAACACTTCATTTTTGCCAGACTGGTCGTAGAGCGCCGTTTCGGTGAAGTCGTCAGGTAAGTCTTCCAGATAGATCAGTTCGGTTGCCACTCCTTTGGATTGGAGTATGCCCTGATAGATGTGGGCTAGTTTTTTAGATACAGAGTTTTTCCTGTTGGTGCCGCTGACGATCGTAATCATAAAAATACGTGAATTTATAAACTGAGCCGCAAGATAAGAAATACCCATGAGCTACGGTAGCCAAGCGAGGATTGTCCTTTGCGACCTAGTAGGGTTGACTCAGCGATCCTTAGTGAGCTGAGTAGGTCTATCCATGGATTAGATGTCTAGGTGTTCAATCAAGGATCAGTCTATAAAGTTGGGTAGCGATGAGGATAATGGCCTTGTATTCGCTCTGGTGTGGTGATAAAGAAGAAAAGGCATCTATGTGAACTAACACTTAGATGCCTTCTGTTTCAGATTATTTGACAGTGATACAGCCGTCTTTGATCTCTATTTTGCTGTTGTTGGATAGGGTCACCCATCCGCATTCAGTTTTGATCTCAGCTTTGTCGCTTCCACCCTGGATCGTGATAGAGGAGGTACGGCTTCCATCAAAAGTAACAGTAGAGGATGATCCACCTATTTTCACATCAAATTTCCAGTCTTTTGAGTCTTTGTTGTAATACCTGATGGATACAGCAGCTTGCGCCGTATAGGCGAGTAGCATCAATGATGCGGCACAAATGAAAATGTATTTTTTCATTACTAATTGTTTAGGTTGATAAATGATTTAGCGTCTAAATTAAGGAAAACTGAACTAAATGACCCAGTAATATGCTTAGTTATTAATTCGTAAAATGGCGGATCGATTTTGGTTGAAAATCCGTGTGTGCGATGACCCTTGTGTGGGTATATGATTACTTCCATTTGTAATGGAAAGGGTATTTTTCTCTACTTTTTCACCATGGTGCTGTGGCTCTTGATATCACTCATAAAACGAGATATAGGTGTCAGGTAGGAGTTTTTTGATGCGCTCAATTTTGTCTTCATCATCGACTAGAGGGTTACGATCCAGATGGAGGAAACGCAGGTTTTTCAACTCAGCGATTTCGTCTGGCAGATCTTCCAATTTGTTTTCTCCCAGGTCGAGGTGCACCAGCGATTGCAACTGACTGATCTCTGCAGGGATGGATGACAAATGTGCCTCTCTTAAATTAAGAGATTCTAAGAGGGGTAAGGTAAGAGCTATTTTAGGGAATTCTTTACGGTAAGCTGACATACCTAAGTGAGTAATACTTTTCGGTAGTGATTTGGTTTCTTTGAGTACTCTATCACCTGTTTCATTAAGATTTAATTTTTTAAGGTTTTCAAAACCATCATCAAAAAAAGATTCTGGTAACTGAATGAAGATATATTTGTTTTTAAAATCGGTAATGCCTTCCATGGATAATTCTTCGAGATTAGGGAGGTCTTTGATGATGCTGTTGACTTGATCCATGTCTAGGTACCTGAAGTTGTCAATTTTGAGCGTTTTGAGTTTTTTGAGGTGACGAATGTTATCAGGGAGCATTCTGGGTTGATCACGTTCTCCTTCCATATAATTCATCGATGCGCTTAAGTCCAATATTTCGAGATTGGACAGGTGCGTTAGGTCTTCATTCAATAGCGCTAGATCCAGTTTCGTGTTTTCAGTGAAGATCAATTCTTTGAGCTGGGGATGTCTTCGGATGCTGGCTGGTAGTCTAGTCAGGTCAGTGTAGGAAATTCTTAACTTTTCTAAGTTAGAAAAGGAAGCAGCCTGATCGAGGATGTTGGTATAGTCCAGATTGGGGCAGTACAAAAAGGATAACTCCTCCAAATCGAGTTTGGAGAGGTTGTTGGGGAATTTATTGGTGTTGAGTTCATTGATGACAAGACTTTTGAGCTTAGGCATTTTATTGAACATATTAAAATGTTGCTTGAGGTCTAAAGAATCATTAACACCTAAAAGAATGGAATTGAGATTTTTGAATTGTGTGATTTCGGAAGGAATTTTTGAATAAGGAATTTCGTACAATCTTAATGTTTCAAGGTTTTGAATTTCTGAACATGTACGCAGCGCATTGGGTAAATCAAGCTGAGACAGGTCTTCCAGACCAATGCTTTTTATGACTGGTTTATTACTTGGATTTAGAGGTAGTTCTACGATGTCACAATCTATTATTCCTAAGTAGCTCAGATGGTTGGATTTTAGAACCTCTTCAAGGTGATGCTGATTAAGTCCATTACACCTGACTAATCGTAATTTTACAAGATTATTCGTTTCTTTGATATACTCTGAAAATCTCCCGTCTCGAGATCCTTTGATGTACAGGTCAAATACCGTTTCAGGCTCGTTGATGGCAGAGTATATATATTCTCTTCTGGAATATTCTATGAGTTCTTGTTCACTAAGCTGGGTTTTGGAATAAGGTGTAGTACAAGCAAAAAGCAGTAATGCACTGAGTAGGTATAGGTATTTCATGATATTAATTATGGGGTGTAGGTCCAGATACCAAGTGGGGTGGAGTCTACTACTGTGGCTTCCACTACTTCGAGGTCTACTTTGGTCTTTGTGATGCGGACGATCTGAAAAGTGATTTTTGGTGTACTCTTATTTTCCGCAGATATTTTCATTTGCACTTCTATTGTGTCATCTACATCAACGAGATCGGTGTTTTTAGTGATGCCGTCCATGGCTCGGGCGCTTCCTGTTTGGACTAGGGCATCTAGCCAGTGTTGTTTGTTGTCTTGGATCTCTTCTTGTTTTTGTGAGGCTTTGATCTGATTGTAGAGCTCATTAGAGGCAGCAGTTGAGTTTAGAGGCTGCAAGTCGGCCAAGCTATCCTTTTTCTTTGCAAGGTCTTTTTCCTTGCCGTAGGTTTCTGTCGCTGCTTGTACGAGTTGCTGGATGAGTTCTTTTTGTGTGAGCTTGAGCTTAGAGATGTTCTCTATGGCATATGCCGTCTGAAAGTCGAATTGTTTGAATTTCCAACTACTATTTTTTTTATCTGATTGTTCCGAGTCATTATTATCTTCCTTCCCAAACAACCAAGTAAAATCTCTCGATCCACTCACTTTGCCTACTTTGAGTGCGCCAGATAGTTTCATCTCGAATTCTTCATGGCTGCCAGTTTTGTAGTCTGATAAAAAACCTATGTCTTTTTTTGCGTCCTTCTGTGAATTCTTGATCGAGTCTTGGTTGATCTTGCTGGTACGAGTAGCTTCTATGGCTCCTTTTATGTTGTTATTTTTATCTCCAGCTTCTAGCTCTGCCTTGAGCCCTCCGCCAAATGTCACTTCATTTTTGTCTGCATTAGCGTCTTCGGCAAAGAGTTTATTTTCTATATCTTCTATACTTTCTTCGGCATCAGAGCTATCCATAGCACGATCCAAGACGCTTTTGTTCTTGTCTCCGTATATATAATTCAATCCATAATAAATGGCGGCTGAGGAGGTGAGGCCACTAGGGTTGACTACGACTGTTTCCCAGTCGTTGAGGATGTCTCCTGTCACACGACCCGCTTTATAAAATCCATAGGAGAGGAGTTGGGCAGTAGTGTCTCTGTTTGTACTCTCTGCACCTAAGAATACGTTGAGATCGGCCTTGCCTGATATTTCCTTGGAGATGTCCAGCGTGATGCCTGCTGTGGCCGAAAATTTCACACCTATGTGTGCATCTTCGGTGCTACTTGGCTTATCGTCTTTCTTTTCTTGCTCGGCTTCTAGCCCCAGTGAGACTGCTACTTTAGGATTGGATATGGGGATGTTGACTGTCAAATTACCGCTAAGCTTGGAGCCTTTGGTCCGTCCAAGAAATCTGGACATGCCTCTCATGACCGTCGCGAGGACGGACTTGATGGGGTCTTTGTCTGCTTTAGGTTTTTCTGCTTCTGCTTTTATTTTGTTGATCTGGGTCGAGTCGAGGATGTTGTTTAGCATAAACTCTACACCCCAAGGGTTTACGACGGTAGTGGCATCGTTTTCACAAGCATGTTGCGTCATCAAGTCATGATTGAGGTCAGGATATGGTGTCTCGTTCATGCTGTCCAGTAGTAGGGCATTTTCACTTTCTGGGATAGCCGCTGTTTTACCCGCTTTGCCGTCCTCCATGGCTTTGGCCCTGGGAAGAGCTTCGGCTTGTTTGGCCGGAGGTGTATGGGTTTTTTCTTTGTTGGTTTTCTGATGGAAAAGATTTGGCCAAGGGTCGTGAATGTTGGCTTCTTTTTTTGATGGAGGTATAAGAGGATTAGGTGTTTGTCCTTCTTTCTCAAAACTGGGTTGTGCAAACAGACTTCTCCAGTAGTCATTTTGAATGTCTTCTGTTTCCTTGGTATCTTTTTCTGTAGGAGCTAGAGGGCCGATACGACCCTGTGTTTTATTAGTACTGGTGTTTTGACGAGGCTTAGGGTCGAGGTTGGGTTTCTTCTGATATTGCATGAATCAATAGGGGATAATTGATGATACCAAATTAAGGAGTTTGGGTGATAGTAACAATAATCTTACTTTATTTACAGGTCGAAAAATCATGGTTTTTGAGTCATAAAATTTCAATGAATGTTGGTGAATAGTACTTTGTCTTTAGAAAGTGATATTAATTGGGTTAGGCAAGGGATATCCCTTCGGGTGGATCAATTTTTTAATCAAAAAGAGTTTAAAAACGAGCTGTTTGAAATGGCGCCAAAGGTGGAGAATTCTGATGTCTATGCTAAACTTCTGTTTGAGTATAATCTGACACTAGGTGAGCGGTTTGTGTTGGTTTTGTCATTGATGCCTTCGTTGTTTCCGGGTGCTTTGGATAAGCTAAGGGTAACTAATCCAGATACAGGGCAGGTTTATTCGGAGTTTGGCGGTGCTTACGTAGGGGCTGGTGTATTGGTGCCTACTGTCGAGACAGCTATTTTTTTATTGGCTGGCAGTAATATCTCTCATAGGATGGAGGTACAGGATCTTCTGGGGAGAAGTGGAAGGCTGGTCAAACACAACTTGGTTTGTCTGGATGAAGTAGTGCAAGGCATGCCTCCTATGAGTGCCACCTTGTACCCTACCAATGAATGCCTACACAAAATATTCAGGGGAGAAGACTACCACCCCAACTACAGTAGCTCATTTCCCGCACAGCGATTGGAGACGGGGCTGGATTGGGAAGACTTGGTGTTGTCTTATGACACCTTCGATGCACTGCAAGAGCTGGACGCTTGGCTGATGCACCATCAGGAAATGCAGGCTTTGCACGAAGTGTCCAAAAAATTCAAAAGAGGCTATCGAGCTCTTTTTTACGGGCCGTCAGGTACCGGCAAGACCCTGACAGCCTCGCTGTTGGGTAAAAAATACGGGCGTGAGGTGTACCATGTAGACCTAGCCATGATGGTATCTAAGTTCATCGGAGAGACTGAAAAGAACCTGAAAAACATCTTTGATACAGCCGAAAATAAGGATTGGATCTTGTTTTTTGATGAGGCCGATGCACTTTTTGGCAAGCGTACGCAGGCCAGTAGTTCCAACGACAGGCATGCCAATCAAGAGGTGTCTTATTTGCTACAGCGAATAGAAGACTATCCGGGATTGATCATACTGGCCTCCAATCTAAAATCCAATATGGACCAGGCCTTTCAAAGAAGATTTCAGTCTATGGTTTATTTTCCGATCCCTTCAGAATATGAGCGGCAAGCCTTGTGGGAAAAGGCTTTTTCGGCGTATCTCACCCTGGATGACGAAGTAGACCTGAGGCACATCGCCAAGCGACATGAGCTCACGGGGGGAGCCATCAGCAATGTGTTGCGCTACTGTACCCTGATGGCACTCAAGCGAAATGCTAAAAACGTGCAGGCTGATGAACTCGATGAAGGCATCCGCAGAGAACTGAAGAAGGACGGTAAGACGATGTAGCTGGTGGACAGAGTTGGTGTTGAGGTGCTGCCTTTGCCAGTCGGCATGACTTTTTCGCCTTGGTTTTCAAGTCTTGATCGAACCTTTCATTTTCATTCAAACATCTTTCCTTTGTCGGTCGTTTGTAAAATTGTGATTGACTGATTCGTCACTACATTGGCAGTGCCATGTACCAGAAGATGGTCTTGTGCTGTGATGCTGATCACATGGCCTATGTCGTCTCCATTCCCTCCAAAGGAAGTTTCCCAATCTATCGCTCCTTCTCTGCTCCATTTGGATAAGTAAATGTCTTTGTTTTCAGGGCCTGTGGATTGATAGCCAGTGACATAGTATCCACCCGTAGGGGAACTAATGGCATGAAATAGCTCATAAGAACTGCTCCGCTCGTTGGTTAATAGGTTGTTTATTTGCACGCCATTGCGGTATGAAAACTGGACGAGCATGCCCGATGTTTCTCCATTTGCAGTAGTGCTGCCAGAGATGAGATAGCTTCCAAAATCCGAACTCAGCGTATAGGCCTTGTCCTGCTTATTGTTGTTCAATCCGATTTGTGTGGTGCTCACTTTGAGGCCTGAGGTATTGAGTACATTGAGTGAGACGGAGGTTTCGGTTTCTGTAGAGCTGTTTTGTGAGCCTACCCATAGGATTCTGTCTGTAGCTACCTGTGCCAATCCTACCACATTGGCATTGGTGGATAGGAGTCCGTAGGATGTTTTCCAGATGGTACTATAGTCATTTGCGTCTAGTAAGTAGACAATATTGTCTGTGATATCATTGCCATTGGATATTTGAGCCGCTACTACATATCCCACCCCTTCTTCTAGTCTCATGATTTTGGGCAGTACTTCGTTGGCGCCAGCTATGCCTAAGGACAGGCTGTCTATGTCATTTCCTTCGAGGTCTGTTTTCCACAACACGAGGTCTTGATCGCCATTGCTGGTGGTCATATGGCCTGCGATGATGATGGACTGGTCTTGTACGATCATGTCTGACGCTACGGCAGCATGATTAGTGCCGATTTCTCGGAACCAGTCCGTATTGCCATAGGCGTCTGTTCGGAATAGAAAGTAGCTGCTAGTCAGGGTGTTATTAGGGTTTTTTGTAGCCAATACGATTTGTCCGCCATCTGAGAGGGCGTGAACCGTGCTTAGTTCTTCACGAGAGGCACCTCCTACGAATTTTTGAAAGAATTCGTCAGTGTTGTCGATGGAAGGTTCGTCTATGGTGCAGCTGGTAAAGATCGCGGCAACCATCAGAAAGGATAAGCAAATATTGCGCATGGTATGGTCTGGTTTATAGGTGGTGTTGGTTGGTCGTTTGAGACTCATGCCAGTCGAATGGCAAGTCGTGATTTTGTGTGACATTGAAAAACGGTCAGGTGGTGTAGGAGTGATTAATTGGTTTTTCGTTTGAGTACTTTGGGTTTGTATATCGGGATCGCGTAGCCTAGTTTGAGGCTGAAACTATTGAGTGAAAAGTCGTTGCTCACATAGTTGTAGTCGTAAATCAATTCGGTATTGTCGAATCGAGTAGTGGGGTTGGCAACATTAATTAACCCATAGCTGTAGCTGATCAGCCCAGTGAAATATCCAGGGCCTACAATTCCTTTCCAATTAAACCCTAGACCAAAGTCAATCAGCATATTCAGCTTTTCACGTTGTGCTAAGATGTCTATTGATGGGCCTACCACTGTTTGGTTACCTAATATCTCGCCCATGTTGTCTGAGCGAGAAGGAGTTGCATTAGCACTTAGCAGGTACTGAAAGGACAGGGTCGCTTGGGTGTATAGCCTGAATTTAGAATTGGTAATATAAAATTTGGCCCCGACAGGGAGCCCTACCCAGGTGGACTTTTCTAAGTAGTCTAAGGTGGAATAGCCGAACTGTTCTTTTTGATACTCATATTGTGTGGTCTGGTAGTCTAGCCCTGTGATCAGAGATAAGTGATCCCAGATAGCAAATTCTACAGAGATGCCACCTGTGATGCCAATACCAGAGGAATATTTGCCTAGCGAGGTGCTGGTGTTGTCGAGGCTGTAGTTATTTTGTACATGTACAAACGAAGAGTTGAGTCCTACATGTAAACCAAAAAGCAATATGGGTTTGGTTCTAAAGGTACCATACAACTGGATGAATTCGGGCGGGTCTTGGTTTTCATCTACTTTGTACTCAGGATCCATTTTCAAGAGTAGTTTCATGTATTTTTCTGCTTCTTGATTTTCATTGAAATACAAATAGGTAATAGCCAATAGGCGATAGCCTCTGATTCTGGTTTCAGCTGTCACTCTGGAGTTTTCAAGGCATGCTGGTAGTTTGGAACGAATGTCCTCAATTTGACCAGATCGGTACGATTGTTCTGCCTCGCTTACGCAGTTGCTATTTTCTTTCTGTGGTTTTTGGGCAAACGTTAGATGACTACACAAAATCAACAGCACATATAGGCAGAAAGTGTAAGCGGTTTTTTGGTGGGTGGTTTTCATTATTTTCATTAATTGTATGTCGTGCAAAAGCTGGTTTCAGGTCGTGCGATATCTTCGCCTACATAGTGTTTCCAGTCGGTATCACTGAAAGCCAGGTCAGCACCCAGCAAGTCACAAATTTCTATGGCCATGTCATGGGTTTTGGTTGGCCATGTTTTGATGTGGTAGTCCCGACTCCCTGCCCAGAGGTTGGAGCCATCGTGTGTGAATACGATAGACCAAACCCAGTCGTCGTGATCTCTCAGTATAATAGGTGCGTCGTCTAGGTGCTCTAAGTCCCACATCCTAACGGTTTTGTCAAAACTACCAGATGCCATGATTTTACCCGCTTGATCAAAAACAATTTGATTGACCCGGGCGTTGTGCACACGCAATATTTTTGGTGGCAGCGTTTGATCTTTTCCGTTGTACAGGTGGATTTTTCCTTCTTCATCTCCTACGGCTAAGTAAGTAGCGTTGGGGCTGAATTGAACTGCGTATAAAGGGATGCTTTGGTCTATAATGACTTCTGGAGGAGTAGAGCCGTCTAGGAAGTATCTGACCAGTTGACCATTTTCTTGTGCGGCCAGTACACTGTTGGAACCGGGATCTATGGTGAGTGCATTTATCTTGTTTTCACCATCGGATAGCGGCACAAAGACTCCGTCTGAAAGGAGCATGATTTTATTGCTAGACCCAACGGCTAATAATTTTCCATCTTTTGTGTAGGACAAAAACCAGGTGTCTGTCCAATTCGTGGGAATCGTTTTTGGTTTGTCGTCGGATTGACTCAAGTCGTATTCTTCTATATATCTAAAAAGTCCTCCGCAAGCGAGTCTGTTTTCGTCGGGGCTGAGTGCTAGCGATTTGTTCACTTTCACGCCTTTCGATTGGCTGATGGTTGTGGTGTTGGACTGATTTCCATTGATATCCCATTTGAGTATGGTGCCATCGCTTCCTGTGGAGTATATGCACTCGTTTTTAGCTGAGGAAATAAGGGCTCGAACATTTTGATCATGTTTGGTCTGATCAAATCTTTCAGGGTCAGTATTCAAAGCCTTTAGTGCATAATACAGTCCGTCGTAGATGTCGGGGTCGTTGGCGGTGCCATGATTCGATTGATTGAACTGATAGGCCAGACTGGCTACATAACCTTCCTTTTCAGGTGTTGTGATTTGCAGCGATTTGATGGCCATGGCTTTGCCGAGAGATCGAAGTCTTAGACTTTTGGCTTCTTCTGCATTTTGTATAGCGATTCCGCCCATGGAGTCAGCTTCAAGTTTTGCTAGTTCGGCTTCCAACTTTTTAGTCATAGCGTGAGACTGTGCTTTTCTGGCTTTTTCAGCACTTTTCTCTGCTTTTATTGCACTTATTTCCGCCTTTTCTCCCTCTTCTACTGCTTTCTTTTGGGCTTCTAGGGCTTTTAGGGTTTCTAGTTCAGCCCGCTCGCTTTCTTCTGATGCATAATAAAATGCGACAAAGGCACAGAAGCAAACAAACAACATGAGTGTGCCGAATTTTCTGGCGTTGTTTATTTTTCTCTTTTGATTTCTCTCATTGATGCGTTTTTTTCTTTCATATTCTTCGTCACTATGATCTAAAAATAGAATGGTACGCTCGTAGGCGGGGTCATATCTGAGGCCCCAATGCATGGTGGGTTGTTGTTCTTTCTTCCAGTTTTGAGCCAATAGAAGCCCAGGAGGTGTCCATAGACCTTCTTTGCCTTCTTGATGCATGGCCGCTGCGGTGGCTAGTGATAAATACAATTTTACAGATTCGGCTTCTTCGTCTACCCACTCAGCTAGCTCTACCCAGTTTCTCATCAAGCTTTCATGAGAAATGTCAATGATGGTGTCGTCTTCAAACTTTATCTGGCCAGAAGGTAGGAGTAGTGATCGGCCCGGCCTTCTGAATTGTTCTACAATGGCGACGACCTCTTCTTTGCTGGCACCCACTATTTGTGATATATCCTTCAGTGTAGTAGGTCGCCTTACACCTCTGCCATCTTCCCCTTTTTCAGTGATGCATTTAAAGATGCGCTTGCATAGTTGAAGTTCTTTGTGATTGAGATCACCGTAAGCTTCACGTGCATGTTTGGATAGTGCATTCTTCATTCCGCCTATCGCTTCGTAGTCAGATATGGCTATTGATTGTTCTCCAGACTGATTTTTTTTCCAGTAGTCAAATGTGCGCATGAGCGCATGCTGCATAATGGGCAATTGATCTGAATCGTCGCCCACTTCATCTAGGATTTTTTCAACTAAGTCATCTTCTACCTTGGCATTCATAAAATGAATAGGCCCTCTAATGGCTTTTTCTTTTTCTTCTCTTGTCAGCTGAGGAATGAGGTATTGACTGCTATTGATCGCACTTGTGAGTTGGGGAAACCGAGCGCAATCCCCAATGAAATCAGCTCTGATCGCGATGACAATGTGTACAGGCATTTCTTTTTGGGCGATGGTAGCCGTCAATAGATCCATCAAAGTTTTTACCGAATGGTAGGCATCATTGCTTTCCTGGGCAAACCTGAAAACTTCCTCGAATTGATCAATGAAGAGTAGGTGTTTCTTTTTGTTTTTTTTGAGTTTACCGTTTAATAGTTTAAATAATCTTTCTGGTTTTTTCCAGATCGTACGTTCTAGTTTGTCTATTTTTTCCTCTGTTTTGCTTGCGTCATTGTCAGATTCATCGTCTTTTTTCAGTATGCTGTTGTATATGCCTCTAGCAAGGCTTCTTGTGGGGGCGTGTCCAGGAGTAATAGACATCACGTTCCATCGATCTTTGTCGTTTGTGTCGGGATTGATCATGTCAGACAATACGCCACAAGACATGAAGGATGATTTGCCGACTCCTGAGGCTCCGATTACGGCGATGAACCCTTTTTCTTTTATCTGTTTGATGACATAATCCACCTGAGTTTCCCTGCCGAAGAATAGCTCTGCTTCATCGGATTTGAAAGGGCGAAGTCCTGGAAATGGGTTGCTGATTTTACTAGTTGTGATAGGTGTTTCGGTTGTTGGCATAATTAAATCTGGTGGTTGGTTGACGGTAATGAAGTATTGTTACACAAGTTCTAGAAGTGGGCGGTTAGCCGGAACACTTGTTTTAGCAAGAGGTGCACTGGCTAGGATTGAATTTGGGATTTCTTCATAGAAAGTCAACAGTTCATGAAAGACGACATTATCAATCTGCATCAATATAGCATCCGATATTGCATGTAGTTTGACGTTAGAATCTTCTGGCATGGTTAGAAAAAACCTGTGTGCCATTTCGTGGTTGAAATAGCTTAAGCTTTCTTTTTTATGGTTTAATTCAATACTTCCTTCATATACGATATAGTAGTCAAGGTTGGAAATGGAACCCTCAAATATTAAGTCTCCTTTTTTGTGCTTTTTCACCTTTACATAGCGGGTCATTTCGGAGAGGACCAAGCCTGGTATGTCTTTGAATTCGGGTATTTTTCTAATAAAGGAGATGATGTCGTATTTTAGAATATGGATGTTGTCTTGGTTGTTTTTTTGGTTTTCTACCGTTTGCATGGAGTGATGGGCAAATTGAAAATCACGTTCTTTTTCATATCTCACTTTTATCGATTCAAACAGAGGCTTGTGAAGTTCATAAAGCGATTGAGCTGCAGTTTCGCTCAATACAGGGTTGGGGTTGATCAAATGTGCAGCCATGATTTGACTGGAATCAAAGTCACTTATTTTTGAGAGTTCTCTTAGCGCACAAGTTTTGGTCCAGCTGTTGATCCATTTATAATCACGTTGTATGACATTGATAAGCAATTCTGATTTTCCCATCGGTTCGGTTGGGAAGGTGTTCATCAGTTCTTTTACTTTTTCAGCGTATGAGGATCTTTTGAATAACGGAATGAGAAAAAGCTTCATTTCATCGTAAATGAAAATGTCTAGCAATTGCGAAGCAAATTCAGACTCTTCAATTTGGTGGCTGTCGATGTTGTTTTTGACAGATTCTACAGATTTGGGGTCGTATAGCAAGGCTAATAACCTGAAAATTGTATTGTAATTGAAGGTGATTTCGTAATCGAGCGCATCAGTCAATTGCCTGTCGGACTGATGTCTAATTGCATCTTGATGAATAGACATGTTCCAGATCACCACATTGCAGACCTCATGGAGTTCTGACCTGACTTGTAAGGCCATTTTATCATTGGTGACAGTAAATCCACATCTACTTAGTGCATCCAAACAGGTCGTCACTACATTTTGATTTGGGTAGCTCAACTTGTCGAGCAGTAAGGTGACTGCCTGCTCTGAGCCTATTTTGCCATAGACTTGCAGTATTCTTTGCTGTAGCTTTTGATTCAATTTACCTAATTGAAAGGCCGTTTCTAGCTTCTCCACAAATGCATCCTGTGATGCTGCAATGGCGGACATCGAAGCGTTTACAAAAATGGGGTGGTTCAGCTTTTGAATTAAGTTGTTTTGAAGGACTGTGTCGTCGGTATTTACAGCTGAGAGTATGGCATTGAAAATAATCTTAGAAGAGTGATCGCCGAATAGTCGGTTTAGGATCTCTCCTTTTTTTGACGATTTGATGTGTTGGGCCAATAGGGCTCCATATACCCTTTCTTTTTCTAATTTGGACGAGGTTAATTGGTCTATATATTTGGTTTGCTTGATCCTTTTATTCCCTTCTTCCAAGGTCAGTATTGCATGCTTGACTTGACTCGATGTCCTCAAGTTTGGAAAGTGCTTCCATAGCGTGACCTTGGACAAGACAGGAGCCGCATCGATCAATTGATACTGGGCGATGTCGGTCACCGCATATTCCTGAATGTTTTCGTCGTTGTGATCGGCCAAAAAGACGAGCTTATCTCTGTACGCTTTAGGATCCATGACTTTGAGCAGGTTGAGTTGATAGATGGCCAATGGAAATTCATTGTTAGATATTTCATTTTCTAATTTTGAAATAATACTTTGGTTAAAAGAGTGCTCGTGTTTGATGAGTTGATTCTGCTCTCCTAGACTCTTTTGAAGCAGATCAGTATACAGACGGTACATGTAGGCCAGTGAGAAGAGCCACAAAATGCCTCCGGCAAGGACGATGAGCGAACAAGTCCATGGGAAAAAGGTGCCATCTACCTTGGTGAGTAGCCATGTGGCCGCACTACTGCTTTCCAATTTGGCGAGTAGCAGTAGCAGTAGACCAGTGATCAATACCCCCATATGTTTAATGATACCTTGTGTCAGGCTAAGGGTGTTTTCCCTCAAGGCTTCTTCTATAGGAGAAAAGAACAGTTCGAAGAGTGGTCTTTGAAGGCCAATAGTGAGGGAAGAAACGATGGCGATACCTGTGACTAAAAAGATGAAAAACAGAATGAAATCTAGTTCCTCGCTATTGAAACTATAGTAGCTACCGATTATTAAGCTAACAAAGGTGAAAAAGCATACCGCAAAAGGAATGGTTGTTAAGCTCAATTTGACCCCATATTGCCTGATGACTTGGCTTTTTGAGACGATCAAAAATATAAAGGTGAGTACGACCACACTCATGAGTAACTGGGCGAAAAAGGTGTACACCTCTATCATGCTCTTTCCAGACTCTTTTAATGAAAAGAGAAATAGACTGTTGAACGAGAGGGTAGAAATAGTAACACACAACGTGAATAGACTCAGTGCAATAAAGTACTTGTTTTTGATGAGCTTTTTGATGCGGGTATGGTACTTGATGAATTGGGCACTCCATTGCAACTCTCGAAGACTTTGGTTTTTGAAAGAGACGATTCGTATCACTATTATGCTTAAAAAACAGCTTCCAGAGGCTGTTAATAATAATAAAGAGATGATGTTATCGAAGAACTCTCCTTGGAGATGTGCTATATACACTAGAGAGGAGGCGATTGAAATGCTTCCTAAAATAATGCCAATATTAAGCTTAGGTGCATATGCTTTTCTTTCACGTATATCCATCAAGGCATTTGTAATGGATTGATAGAGGGCTATGGCGGTGGTGCTCACAGGTAGCAAAACTAATACGACTAGTTTGTTGAATTCCTTGTGGTTGAGCTCTATGATTTCAATGTGTAGAAAGAAATATAAGATAGATATAGTCAGAAGGTAGATCGTACTGATCACTGACGTGGAATATCTTTTTTGACAATAGTTTAGTGTCAGCGCAGTGAGTATGCCGATAGCTCCAGTTTCGACTAGCAACAACGGAAGTGCTGATATTTCAAATTGATCAATGAATATGCTGATCGTAGAGATGTAGCTGGAAGTCAAAAATATGCCCAAGCCGAAGCCTATTGCATTGACATACCAAAGCCGCTTCTTGAGCCTGGAGGTTGAGGTTAGGTTAGTTTTCATGTATTCTGATAATCGCTTTACATAAGCGCTTATTTAAAACGGTTTCGAAGATATTAATTTCGTGTTAAAATGGCTGATATTAATAGGTATAATTGAAGATATTTATTAGATATTTCATTTTGTGATAATCCAAATGCGTATTGAGCTTGTATTAATTTTGCCATTTTAGGCAGGAGAAAGGCGCAGGAGCTTGTATGTGCAATGAACCCTGAAGATTAAGCAAAAGATCAACTTGGAGTATGTGAGTAGGGTTGTCTCTAGTTATAATTGACTTTGCATTTCATTACGCTAAATCATTTGTATAATAGCTTTAAATGAACGATTGTGTTCGTTGAAGGGGCTGACTGGTGAAGTTTGTCTGTTTGGGCAGATTAAAGTGTAAATGAAGGTAGGGCTAGTGTCCGTCGAGATCGATTATCAATTTTTTATTTCTTTTAGATTCGTTTAGAAAAAAAGCAATTCGATCATCAACTAATATTATTGCATTTTTTACAGGTAAGTTGTAATTTTTATTATACTTGTGCCGTATTAGATTTTTAGTCTAATAAAGTTAATTTTTTATACCAACCGCCTGAATGAATATTAGCTTTTCAAAATCGTTGTTATTAACGATTTTATCACTTTATGTTAACGTACAGTTGACTTTCGCGCAAGCAGGTCTTAAGGACTTGATTAATGCGCGTATTGATCAGTACAGAAACATCCCCAGCAAACCTGTTGATTCTATTGCCAGTCCTACAGATTCGGTTGCCATCGATATTGTTGATGCCGTTGATGCTGTAGATGTATCAGAGGTAGAGGAGCGACCCGGAGTAGAGTTGTCGGGAGCTGAAATAAAAAATATTGACACAACATCCTTTGTCAGGCGAGCACTGTCTGTGAAGAAAAGAAAACCTGTCAGAGACTTCAAAAATCAATCAGAGTGGGATCGATATTTTAGAATAGAAGAAGGGGAGTCTTATAAGAAAGAACATGTCTTGGAAGAGGAATATCAGGTTTTTGGTTGGCATCCTTATTGGATGGGCTCGGCCTACGAGGACTACAATTATTCCTTGCTTTCCGTCTTGGCTTATTTTTCATATGAACTGAACCCAAGGACGGGCGGATACCAAAGTATCCACGATTGGAAGACGACCCATGTAGTGGATTCGGCACAGGCACACGGAACCAAAGTATTACTTAGTGTGACCAATTTTGGAGGGGAAAACAACAAACTGTTTTTATCCAATCACAAGGCTCAGAAGAAGTTTATCGTTCAGTTGATCTCTTTACTCAAAGAAAGGAATGCAGACGGTGTCAATATTGATTTTGAAAACATATATGGCTCCCTTCGAAATGAACTGACTGAGTTTATCATTGATTTGTCTAATAGTTTGAAAATGGAAAATGACAAATACATGATCACGCTGGCACTTCCGCCTATAGATTATTCTAACGTTTATGATTTCAAACAGATCAATCAGTACGTGGATCTATATGTCATTATGGGCTATGAGTTTTATGGAGTCAATAGTAGTGTAGCAGGTCCCGTAGCACCACTGGAAAGCGGAGATACTTGGTGGGATTATAATTTACAGCGTGCGATAGAAGATTACGAGTTAGAAGGGATTCCGTTGAAAAAGACCTTGATGGGGCTGCCGTATTATGGTGCCGAATGGCAAACTGAAAGTTTGAAATTCCCATCTACAGCCAAAAAATTCATCAAATATCCCATGTATCGCGATGTGAAAAACAAATATGGGGACTTGCCCTGTTGCGAGGATGAAGGTAGCAAAAGTAAGTACTATGTGTATAGAGATGAAGACAACGAATACCGGCAACTGTGGTATGAAGATAGCATATCCTTGGGCAAAAAGTATGATTGGATAAAGGAAAGCAAATTGGGAGGAGTAGGTATTTGGGCACTTGGATACGATAATGGACATGATGAACTGTGGAAGTTAATCGCCCTCAAGTTTGCAAAGGAATCAGGAGATGCAGCCATATCCAATATGAAGACTTTCTTTCAGAAGTTTTCACCGAGGAGACTGTTGGGACTGGTGGCTAGAGTGGCTAAAAACCCAGCATCCTTATTACAAAACCCTAGACCGCTTATGGGCATGTTTGGTATGATATCAGGAGTAAGCCTACTCGGTTTTTTCGTGATGTACAGATATGGCCATCGAATATCGAGAACATTTGGTGTGGTGATCAAAGGAAGCATCGTCATGGGGGTGCTGCTGGTCGTAGCCTTAGTATTTGTGGGGATGAAATTCATGAGCGTTCATTTCATGCTCTATTTGACTATTGGATTGCTAATAGGCGGAGGAGTCATGTTGCTGCTGAGTCGAAAATTTTTAAGAGAAAAAGATTTACCCTAAATCATTTTAAAACCTAACCTAATCTAACCGTACAACCTAAACAAACCAATGATCCATTCCGCATTTTCTACCGTGTCTAATTCGGTAAACGACTACTTTAGAAACCGTTTTTCTACAACAGAAGACAGGGTAGTAGTTTCTAGCCTGGTCAACCCAGATGGCACAGTGGCAGTTACAGAGCCTGACCGGGTCATCATGACCTTGGTCAATATTGAGCATGAAACCATAGGACCCAAGGGACACATATCCTCTAAAGACTTATTGAATCTAAATGTCTATGTGTTGTTTTCTGCCTCTTTTTCTGAAGGAAGTTATTTGGAAGGATTGCGGTATTTGTCAGGTATACTTTCTTTTTTCCAAGCCAATCGAGTACTCAGTCATTCGAATACTCCTGATATGGAACCAGGTATAGACAGGCTATCCTTCGAAATCGTAAAACAAGATTTACAAAATATGAGCCACCTATGGGGAGCTATAGGAGCCAAACATCTTCCGTCAGTATTGTACAAAATGAGGATGGTGACCATTAAAGATGGCGCGTTTAGTTTTGATAGGCCTATTTCTGGACTTGGAGTTAATTTATAATTGAATGATTGACCTGCAATTTCAATATAGCCCAATTGTGAATTTGAAAGTATCTCATGAATATTTTCAAAGCAACGCTGCCGAAAACTTACAATTTGTACCTACGGCCAAAACATTGAACACCCTCTCCAGTTTTGATCTGCTCTTTAGAAGCAACCATGAAGGGTTTCATGTGTTGGTGGATCAGGCAAGCAAGGATAGATGGTTGGAGTTGCTAAGAGACAAAAAACAGCTCTCTTTTGGGTTTTGGATTGGAGATACGAGTCCCTATTTTTCAAGTATCACAGAGGAAGCCTCACCCAGTCCAGATCAACTGTTTTATTTTAAAAATTTAAAGGAGTCCATAGGTGTGTCTGCACCGATGCATAAGGGAGATTTTGTTTCTAAAAACGAGATGACATCTGTGATGAATGCTAATTTCAAATGGGATAATATAAAAGAGGGGCAAGAGATGTCGATTATAGATTCCAATAGAATCGTACGATTGACAGGGGAGAAAGCTGCTTTAGAGGCGGCAGTTTCTGGTCTTCCAGAGGGGTACTATGAGGTTGAAGATAAATCTGGCAGTATACAGAGCCATTTTTTAGTGTTGCCATTTACAAAGCCGAAGTATCTAATTGGTTTTTTGGAAATAACGCTTGATGAGTCAATAATCGCTCAAATAACCGATGCCATCATCGAAGGAAGTCCAATTCCTAAATTAGATTTTTTTGTGGTATTCAAGGCACGACAAGCCTATTGGAGGTATGTACTGGTATCGCAGTATGTACAAGGCTTGGAGAAATCAAAACTAGAGGCAGAACAATCAGATATTGTGTTTTCTGGGCCTACTCCAGTGCGTTTGGCAAATGGAGGGGCTGCGGTAGAATTCTTATCCCAAAAACCATTGCGTATTACCAAGTACTCCGACCTTTCGTTTCGTCTATCAGCGAAAAAAAAAGGAAGTGGAGATGACGCAGAACGAATATTGGTAAAACGAATGCCTTTGCCTCGCATCGATAGTATTGTAGAAGATAGAATTAATCAAAAATTTATAGCAGAAATATTTATTAACATTTGAACCAATTTATTTAACCATGGCAATAAACTTAGCAACACCTGGTGTTTATATTGAAGAACTCAATGCGTTCCCAAATACTGTCGCAGGTATACCCACGTCAGTTCCGGCCTTTGTCGGATACACCGAAAAAACCAGCATGGACGGTAGGTCACTAATCAATGAACCTGTAAAAATCAGCTCGATGTCTGATTATATCAAGTTTTTTGGTGAAGGCACGAAAACCAAGTATAAAATCGAAGAATCAGATGACTTAGATGCATCGGCAGTCACTGTTGCGGGCAAGGGCTACAATGTAGTCCCAGAGTCTAGCAGCAGATTTATACTCTTTGATAGCATGCGACTTTACTTTGCCAACGGTGGAGGCACCTGTTGGGTAGTTACAGTAGGATCTTATACCACCACTCCAAAGGCTGCAAAAGGGCCAAAAGGAGAATCAGCAGGGTCTGCAGGTGCTCCACTTCCTACAGTGATTTCCAAAAAAGCATTAATAGACGGTATCCAATCTTTGGTGAAAGAGTCTGAGCCTTCTATACTGGTAGTACCAGAGTCTGTCATGCTTTCAGAAGGAGATTGTTTTTCAGTGCAGCAAGATATGTTGTCTCACTGTGGTTTCAAGATGAAAGATAGATTTGCGATTCTTGATGTACACAAGGGTAGCGAGGGGAGAACCAATGCTGCTGATGATGTCATAGACAAATTCAGAGCTGGTATTGGTCTCAATCAATTGGCCTATGGAGCTGCTTATTATCCATGGGTACACACGACGATCGTAGATGCCGACGAAGTAGACCTAACCAATATTTCTAATCTAGATGTATTGGCGACTGTACTTAGCAAAGAGGCTGATGTGATCAGTGAAACGCCTAAGAAAAGCGAAGAAGTCAAGAATGAGCTGAAAAAATTGACACAAAAGGATTTGGATGTTGAGTCTACAACACAGATGTTGAATGTGGTCAGCCCATTATTCAAAAAAATACAAAATGGTATCAGATCAAATCTGAATATTTTGCCTCCTGCTGCAGGTATGGCAGGAGTTTATTGTATGGTCGATAACGAAAGAGGTATTTGGAAAGCACCAGCCAATGTGAGCATCAATTCGGTAACAGCACCAACGGTTCGAATTACTCATGAAGAACAGCAAGACCTGAATGTAACGGTAAGTGGTAAGTCGATCAATGCGATTCGTGCATTTGTAGGCGATGGCACCACTGTATGGGGCGCACGTACACTAGACGGCAACAGTGGAGATTGGAAGTATATCAATGTTCGTAGAACAGTGACTTTCATCGAGCAGTCTATCAAAGGTGCAGCCAAAAAGTACGTGTACGAACCAAACACAGCTAATACTTGGGTCTTAATGAAAAGTATGATCAGTTCATTCCTGAACGGTATATGGAGGCAAGGAGGACTAGTAGGTCTCACTCCTGACCAAGCATATGATGTACAAGTAGGAGTAGGAGCAAACATGACGACTAACGATGTACTAGATGGCATCATGAGAATATCGGTAAAAATAGCAGTGTCAAGACCTGCAGAATTTATCGTTATCACATTCCAGCAAAAAATGCAGGAACTATAAATCATTCATTCAATAAAAAAATATAACATATCATGGCAGAAGAATTATGGCCTGTTCCCAAGTTTCATTTTGAGGTTTCTTGGGGCGATGTAGATTTAGGTTTTCAAGAAGTCACTGGGCTTGAAATGGAAACACAGTTAATAGAATACCGAGCTGGAAACGATTTGGGATTGATCACAAAAAAGATCCCAGGATTGAAAAAACACGGTACAATTACTTTGAAGAAAGGTGTATTTGAAAATGATACTACTTTCTACGATTGGTTCGCAGATGTGCAGACCAATACCGAAAGAAGAGAGGACATCATCATTTCTCTATTGAATGAAGAACATGAGCCTGTAATGACCTGGACAGTAACTAATGCTTTCCCAGTGAAAATTTCAGGGCCAGATCTTAAATCCGACGCTAACGAAATAGCCTTGGAATCAATCGAGTTGGCACATGAAGGAATAGAGCAAACTGCTGGCTAAGCAGAGTGCTGTTTTTAAGGGAAAGGACTTATGAAGAAAACTAGTATGGCGGCTAACAATGAATACCCATTGACAGGGTATAGGTTTGTAATTAATTTTGAAGGAGCTAAAACGCTCGGTAATAAAGCCACGGATGGTAGCGATGCTAGTTTTCAAGAAATATCAGGCATAAGTGCAGAAATCCCTGTGGAGGAAATCCAAGAAGGTGGGGAGAATCGGTTTGTACACCGACTCCCCCAACCTATCCGGTATTCAAATCTCATTTTGAAACGAGGGCTGACACAGAAAACTTCCGAATTGACCAATTGGTGCAAGACCACCATGGAGGGAGGGCTCAGGAAGCCGATCGAACTAAAGCAAGTAGTGGTTCAGCTTCTCGACGAAGAAAACAAACCCGTATTGGGTTGGAGTTTTTTGAATGCCTACCCTGTCAAATGGGAATATTCTGCCCTGGAAGCCTCTAAAGGAGACATATTCATTCAAACAGTAGAGTTGTCCCATCAAGGTTTTGTAGAATTAGACATGTGATCCCAATGGCCATAGAAATAAAGGAATTAAAAGTAATCATGCAGGTCAAAGACCCGCACTCGAGCACTGGAGCAAAAGTTGAATTTGAAAAAAATATGGAACAGCGAATTGTCGAAGAAAGCGTACGGAAAAGCGTAGAAATCGTGACTAAAAAGCTAGAACGGCTTTTCGAACGATAACCCAATGGGGCTATTCATCTATAAACCCTAACCTACTTATTCCAACCATACTTAACCATGCAAAACACAGGAAATTCAGATTCACTTCAAACGAAGGTTAAATTTATAGCCTATAGCGATGAAAAGGGCAAAGAAAAAAAAGGGACGCCTTATGAAGTGAAAATCAACCCTGCTTCAATTAGTCACAACAAGTCAATCGCCTATACCACGGAGGAGCAAGTCAAAGGCAGTATTGATCGAACCCATGCGTTTAAGCATATCAATGCAGAAACAATCAGCCTCGAAATCGTGATAGATGGAACGGGCGCTGGTGGAGCACTCAATGTAGTAGAAGATGTGAGTGAAGAGATAAAAAAATTAGAAGAAGTAGTATACCATTACGATGGTGAAATGCACGAAACCAATTATGTAGGGATTGTTTGGGGTGATTTAATGTTCTTTGGTCGATTGACCAATCTTGATTTTGCACATACGCTATTCAAACCAAGTGGACAACCACTAAGAACAAAGGTGAAAATGTCGTTTGTGAGCTCTAAGGGTATGTCGGCACAAGCCTTAGAAATGAATGTAAGTTCTCCTGATTTGAGTCACTTGGTCACCGTGACCATAGGAGATACTTTGCCTTTGATGTGTCAAAGGATATATAAATCAAGTCAGTATTACCTACAGGTGGCTAGACTCAACGGCTTGACTGATTTTAGGAATTTAGAACCTGGGAGACAGCTTTTGTTCCCACCTATAAAAAAGTAAATAATGGCAGGGAAAGGAGCAATGAGTGCAAGCGCAGGAGGAGTAGTTACTTATAAAATTAAAAGTGAAGGTCAAGAGTTGCCAGGTGAATACCTGCCATTTTCTATTAGAGTGTCCAAAGAACTCAATAGAATCTCTTATGCGAGAATAGAATTTTATGAAGGAGGGGTAGGTGAGACGGTAGAGTATGGCGTTACGGAGTCGGGCTTCTTTGAACCTGGCAAGGAAATAACCATTCAATTGGGGTATTCATCTGATGACGAAGATGTGTTTACGGGTATTGTCACCAAACATGCGATGAAGGTTACCGAATCGGGATCTTTCATGCTTCAGATTGAATGCAGAGACAAGGCAACCAAGATGACCATTGGGAGAAAGAATCAAATTTTCAATGAAAAGTCGGATAGCGATATTATCAAACAGCTCATAGAAGGCAATGGGTTGACCGCCAAAGTGGATGCGACCAGCACAAAACACCCTGAAATGGTGCAGCACTATGCGACGGATTGGGATTTTGTTATGACCAGAGCTGAGGCCAATAATCTAGTGGTGGTGAATGCCGATGGAGGAGTGACCGTGGTTGCGCCAAGTAAGCCAGGAGGGGATGACTTGGAAGCCAGGTTTGGTCAGAATATATTGGCATTTGAAGGTGCCATGGATGCAAGGACACAGCATGAGGAAGTTAGTGCAGTGTCTTGGGATCAAGACACACAGGAAATAGTGGAATCCACCAGCACCACTGCAAGAGTGGACGCTCACCAAGGAAATGTCACTTCGTCGGCGCTTTCTGACGCCATAGGCAACTCAGTTTTCCACATGCAGAGCGGAGCCAATGTCCCACAGTCCGTTTTGCAAGCATGGAGTGATGCCAAAATACAAAAATCGAGGCTTTCGAAAATATGCGGAACCATTAAAATATTGGGTATAGCTAAAGCAGCACCCAATACTTATATAGAAATAGAGGGGCTAAGTCCTACTTTCGACGGAACGGCCTTCATCAGTGGCGTAAGTCATGCCGTCGAAGAGGGTACTTGGGTGACAGAGCTGCACATTGGGCTGTCTGAAAAGTGGTATACAGAGCAGATGAGTGAAATAGAAGCCCCCTCTGCTTCGGGGTTGATCCCCGGGATCAAAGGCCTTCATATAGGAAAGGTGAAACAAATACACGATGATCCGAATGGGGAATTTAGAGTGAAGGTGGCGGTGCCTGAACTACAACAAGATAATATGCCCATATGGGCTCGAATGAGCAATATGTACAGCTCATTAGAAACGGGCTTCTTTTTTATGCCCGAGGTAGATGATGAGGTCATTCTTGGCTTTCTTAACAATGACCCCAATTACCCAGTCATACTTGGGTCATTGTATAATAAGATGAATACCCCGATGTACACACCTACTGAGGAGAATGAAATAAAATCCATACTCACCAAGAGTAAGCTGGAAATTAAGTTTGATGAGAAACTGAAAATTTTAACCCTGACCACGCCTGGAGTTCAACAAATCGTATTGGATGATGATGCCAAGTCTATCACTTTGACGGATGATGCCAATAAAAATAAGGTGGTATTGGGATCAGACGGAATTTTATTAGAGTCCCAAAAGGATATTGTTATGAAAGCACAAGGGAATATTACGCTTACCGCTACAGGCAACGCCGAAATTAAAGCCACGGGAGATTTTGCAGGAGAAGGCATGAACGTGGCTTTGAAGGGCTCTGCGAGCTTTGCTGCAGAAGGCCCTCAGGCAGAACTCAAAGGTTCGGCGATGACTACTATTTCAGGGGGAATTGTTCAGATAAACTAAGAAAATATGCCAATAGCAGCAGTAATGGGAGATAATCATGTGTGCCCTATGGTCACAGGTACAGTGCCTCATGTGGGCGGTCCACTAGTTGGGCCAGGAGAGCCTACCGTGCTGATCGGAGGGAAACCTGCCGCAGTATTGGGAGATACGGCTGTCTGCGTAGGCCCTCCAGATAGCGTGGCGATGGGATCGTTTACGGTCTTGATTGGAGGCAAACCAGCCGTTCGGGTAGGAGATACTTGTGGCCATGGTGGAGTAGTAGTAGGTCCAGGTGTACCTACCGTAATGATAGGATGAAATACGAAGAGTAATGAAACATAAGAAGTCATTTTTGGGTGTAGGGTGGAAGTTTCCTCCAAGCTTTGATCGAAAGTTGGGTAGTGTCATGCTCGTATCGGAGGAGGACGATATTCGTGAGAGCCTTTTTATTTTGCTTTCGACCAAACCTGGAGAGCGAATCATGACCCCAGAGTTTGGATGCAATCTACACTTCGTGGTTTTTGAAAATATAGACGCCTCTCTGATGACCGAAATTCGAAATGTGATCGAGCAGGCTGTCTTGTATTTTGAGCCGAGGATTACATTAGAAAAAATCAATATCGTACAAGATCCAGCAGATATGTCTAATCTGAATATAGAACTGATCTATACTGTGAGAAAAACCAACACCAGAAGTAATATGGTATACCCATTCTATATTATCGAGGGTACCAATGTCCAACACAAACCTAAAACCAAATCGGAGTAAGTGTCTATTATGAAATTAGATAGGAAGAGATTTAAGAATTTAGGTTCAGCTCAAAAGAATAGGTTTTTTGAGGCCATGGATAAAGAGTACGTCAAGATAGACGAGAAGAGCTTCGAAGATCATTTGGTCTTCGCTTCACGTTTGTCTAAGTTTTTTAGTTTCTACGGAGACGACAATAAAATACAAGGAGATTGGTCTCACTTCTTCTCAGACGATGTAGTTGTTCTTTCTTCTATTATTGATGTAGACCCCGCTAAAATTGAACGTAGGTTCAAATCATATATCAATAAAATAGCACTGTTCAAACGCTCCGAAAAGAAGAAAAAATATTTGTTGCGCTGCTTTTTGGAGGTGTATACGATAGCGAAGGATTTCGACAATTGGTACTTGCGTTTCAAAGAGGTAGAACATTTTTCTCAAGTCCAGCTGACAGTGCGTGTAGAGATAGATAGTGCTATTAGCACTAAGCTAGCCCCAGCACTTCGAAAATTCAAAACATTATATGGACATAGCTTTGACAAGCCAACTAAAAAAGTAAATCCTGAAATAGACTTTGATGCATTCAGCCCGATATGGGGACTGACTCAAGGGGATACGGCATCGTATAAAGGAAAAGCCAAGGAAGGCGAGGAAGAAGAGCTGCTCAGAACGATCCAAAATGTGTTTCAGAGCTTTTACGAAACACTGCTCTACCTCAAGACCAAAACGCCAGGATATCTCCAGCATGCTATGGAGAGTGACACACATTTCCCTGAAGTAGCTTTGTATCTCGCCTTTTTGAAACTCTATACCTATACGCAAGACAATATCAATGACCTGACAGGTAAGCATCTTGATTTTTATTATAAAGAAATACTGACACAAGTCTCTAGTGGATCTCAAGTAGACAAAATCTACTTGCAGATGGTGCTAGATCAGGGAGCCCGTACCACCAAAGTGCCAGCCCAAACCAAATTTATAGGAGTAGATGCTCGCTTCAATGACGATGTCGTGTACCGTTCTGTCGAAGATTTACTTGTCAGTCAAGCCAAGATCAAGAAAATATATGCTGTATTTGTAGACCAAACGATGTTGACTTTGGGCGAAAAGCAAATAAGAAAAATAGACAACATCCTGTTTTCTGAATTGTCTATGTCTGCATTGACCACCGACCTAGGAGGACAAGATCATGCAGGACATACTTCTGTAGCCTTGTTTGGCGAGGATCAAGGGGGTAAGGGGCATCTGGAAAAAACGATGGAAGATGCCAAAGTTGGTTTTGCTTTTAGTTCACCTAACTTATATCTCAAAGGAGGATTTAGAGATATTGAAATCTCTATTCAACTCAATGATGAGGCCTACGATCAGTTGATCGTACAGCTGACGGCACTAGGAAAAGCAGTGAAAGATGAAATCAATGAATTTTTCATCAAAGCATTTACCGCCTCATTTGTCATCTCACTATCTACGGCCGAAGGCTGGATGTCTATCGATCAGTACATCGTGAAGCGAGATGATAAAAAGAAGACCGTTAGTTTCACCTTTGATCTGACCAATACAGACCCTGCTGTTATCGGTTACGACCCAAATATTCATGGAGGAGGGTATTCCTCCGAATTGCCAATCGTACAGTTTATACTCAATAGTCAGACATTTATCTATCCTTACACCTTGTTGTCTCTATTGGAGATAGAGCAGGTTTGGTTTCATGTAAAAGTCAAAAAACTAAAGCATTTGCAGTTGCACAACAACATTGGTCAGCTGAGCCCTGATGCTCCATTTTTTCCCTTTGGCCCAAGCCCTAAATCTGGAGCTTACTTCGTCGTAGGTAGCAACGAAGCCTTTAGCAAAACGCTAGACGACATCAAACTCAATGTAGAATGGTTTGATCTGCCACTGCACAAAGAAGGTTTCAAAGAACACTATAAAGGATATGGCAAGGATTTAAACAACAGTTCTTTTGAAGTCAAACTTTCTATACTGGATGGCGGGTACTGGAAGCCGCAAGACAAAGGCGCACAGCAGAAGTTAAAATTATTCAGAACGGTAAATGGAGGCACTGAACATGAACCCATGCCTAATGGAGAACTTTCTGAACTGTCTGTGTTCTCAAACATCGACGCCAAGAAGGTGAATCAATCACCAGATTATGGTGAAATCACCAACACCGACCAATTGTCTTCGCTCTCGACTAGAGGCTATCTCAAGCTGGAATTATCCAGTCCTATACACGGTTTTGGCCATGGGGTATATCCTGCGGTTTTGTCCGAAACCATCATGGAAAATGCCAAACGAGGATTGTTTAAAACCAAGAGTGCATCGAAGCAAAAAGAGGCACCCAACCAACCGTATACGCCCCAGATAAAAACCATTTCTTTAGACTACACTTCTTCAGCGGCTATTTCGCTGGTAGAGCGAGGGCAGAAAAAAGCAGAGAGCACGGGGCAGATCTTTCACATTCATCCTTTTGGCCTGCAGCAAGTGCATCCAGAGGAAATGCATCGAAAAACTTTCCTGTTGCCTCACTACGATTACGAAGGGGCGGCCTATTTTGGCTTCGCTGATTTGAGTCCGTCCGAAACAGTGACCATACTGTTCGAATTGATCGATGAATACACCGAGTCTTCGGAGGAGGGGCTGCCAGACATACAATGGAGTTATTTGGTCAAAGACCAATGGTTGCCATTGGCGGCATCCAGAATCGTTAAAGATGAAACCAATCATTTTTTGAAAACGGGTGTGATCCAAATCGCCTTGCCCGATGGCCTCGAAAAAAACAATACCATTTTGGACCCCAACTTATACTGGTTGCGAGCTGCTGTGGTGAAAAATATCAATACGGTATCGTCCCTTATCAGTGTGGCAACTAATGTCACACAGGCCGTATTGTCTAATCTCGATTCGGTTTCTGAGGATTATTTAAAAGAACCACTGCCCAAAGGAACGGTCAAGCGTCTGGTCAATCACATTCCTGGGATAAAGGAAGTCAAACAATCTTTGGCCTCTTTCGATGGCGTCTCGGCTGAGCAGTCGGATCAGTTTCATACCAGAGTAGCCGAGAGGTTAAGACACAAAAGCAGAGCCGTCACTTCGTGGGACTACGAGCGAATGATCTTGGAAAAATTTCCTGAAATAGCACATGTGACCTGTCTGGCCAACATGACCAGCAAGAGCACCCATGCCCCAGGCAATGCCTTGATGGTGGTCATACCACGTCAGAGCGATTCTGCCAATAGAAATGAGCCCATGGTGAGTAGTGAGGTGCTCATCAATATAAAGTCGTATCTCAAAAATTATGCTTCACCATTTGTGAAAAATGAAATTAGAAACCCAAACTATGAGCGGATCAAGATCATTTGTGCGGTAAAATTTAACGAAGGGTCTAATCATGGCTACTATATTCAAAAACTCAATGAGCAGATCAACCACTACCTACGAGGTACGTTGCTGTCGCATGCTAAAAAAATAGAGCTTGGAGGCAGTTTGAATAGTTCAGATCTCTTGAGTTTCATCCGTACGCTGCCTTATGTCAACCTGATCACTGGGTTTTCTATGATTCAAGTGTCACGAGATGTAAATGGGGAATATCAGCTGGTAGACACAGCCAGAGAAGGCGCAGGTGACATTGGAGGGTCACTTCATGCCACCAAACCTTGGTCGGTGCTCGTGCCTGCGCCAGAGCATCAGATTTCAGTGATCAAGCATGAAGGGATGGATGCACAGGATTCACGTCAGGCAGGTATAGACCTGTTGGAACTAGGCCATGATTTTGTTATAGAGGAGTAAAACTAAGTAGTCAATAAAGGATTTTAAAATGTCATTACAGAACAGAGAAACGTTAAAGAATTATTTCAGGAAAGGCACATTGCCGTCCGAGAAAAGCTTTAATGATTTGATTGACTCGCTGATTAATCGGGTGGATGACGGTATGTCCAAGACCATGGACGACGGCCTGATGCTTGCCCCCATGGGAGATTCCGAAAAGCTTTTGAGTTTTTACAAAAGCATTGAAGAAAAAAGCCCAGCGTGGAGCTTTGGTATCGATAGAGGAGATGCCAAGTTGAACATCAAAAACCGAATGGGCGAACAGACCATGACCTTGACTCAAGCAGGAAGGGTAGGGGTCAACAACGAAGACCCAAAATCTGAGTTAGACGTGAATGGGGTCATTACCCAAAGAGGGCGAAGTGGTAGCGCACATACTGGCTGGGTGCCAGGCAATGGAGAGTGGCATACCATCATAGATGGACTGAACGGCTGCCATGCCTTAGAAATAGTGGCAGGCATCGGAAAAAAGAAAACAGGTAAATACGCTCTCATGGTAGCCAATGCCCTGTCTACCTATGGCAAATCCAACAGCTCGATAAAAATCATGCACGCCTATTATGGCTCTAGGGCAAATAGAATTCTCTTGAGATGGAGAGGAGACACCTACAACCACAGGCTGGAACTCAAGACAAGGGCCAACTATGGAGACGGGTTTGGGGTGCAGTTTCATGTATCGGCCTTGTGGCACGATACGCTCATGGACGGTAGTTTCCAGCCCAAAGAGTAATTCTTCAGTATAAAAAAAACAAAGACAATGGACAAAGAAGTAGAGTTGAAAGTAAGTGCTCAGGAGGTGAAACTCATTTTTCAAGCGCTGGGTAAGTTGCCATTTGAAGAGGTGTATGATTTGATAGGCAAGCTCAACGATCAAGTAAATGACCAGGTCAACGACCAGTCAAAGTAAGAAGTAAAATTTAAAAACCAATCATTCATATAGTGGAAGAAGCCAAGTTTATAGCCTACGAAAAAACCGACAATAAAGGGTTGGATTACGAGTTTCTTCGTGAAGAAGGAATACGTCTGGTTCAAAGTCTGACGGGAGCATTTTGGACGGATTACAACGTACATGACCCTGGGGTGACTATTCTTGAGCAGCTCGCCTATGCGCTCACCGAAATTTCATATCGAGCACAGTTCGACATCAAGGATATCCTGCATTCTGAAAATCAATCTGATAAGTCCTTTTTTGGACCAGGAGAAGTTTTACCATGCAATGCCCTTACGGTCAATGATTACAGAAAGTATTTGTTTGACTCCGTCTTCGAAATCAAAAATGTATGGGTGTTTCCAGTAGAGACCGAATCGAGCCGAATCAATGGCCTCTATCGTGTGCTTATAGATGTCGAAGAATCGGTGTCTACTCTGGAAGAAAAGGAGCAAGTGCGGGCACTTGCCTATGAGGCATACAACCAAGGGCGAAACCTTTGTGAGGATTTACTCACAATTGATGTGCTAGAGTACGTAGAGTTTCATCTTCAAATAGATATAGAACTGACCGGAGAGGTGAGCCAAGAAGAGGTAATGGGCAATATTTTTTATCTCGTAGATGACTTTTTATGTCCTGAAATGAAGTTTTACTCACTAGGAGAACTGCTGGATCAAGGGTATCAGCTCAACGATATTTTTAATGGTCCCCTCTTGAAACATGGGTTTGTAAAGACAGAAGACCTTCCTCCTAAGACAGACCGAATATTGATTTCTGAAATAATGAAAATCATCATGCAGGTGGAAGGCGTATCTAGTGTCAAAAACCTAAACCTAACTCTGGGTGATGAGATGTACGATACCCAAATCCACCTCAAATCCAACCAGCTCCCGAAACTATCAGGCGTAAAACCGAATGAAGAACAAGGGCATCAGATCCATTTTTATAAAGGAGAAGCGGTGCATCGCAAGTCTAATGTAGACGAGGTGAACCGGCTACTCAATGAATTAAAATCTGGAAACAAAAGAGTGTACAGATTGAATGAAAAGACCATGGATGTGCCTGAAGGCCAATCGTTGGACTTGAAAAATTACTATTCCATCCAAAATCAATTTCCAGATGTGTATGGCATAGGTCGAGATGGCATTCCTGGTGTACCTACCATCAAGAGAAAAGGACAAGCCAAACAGCTGAAAGGGTATTTGATGCTTTTCGAACAGATTTTAGCCAATGCCTTGGCGCAGTTGTCGCACGTCAAAGACCTCTTGTCTATTAGTGAAATCAACGATCAAAGCTATTATTCCCAAAGCTTGAGTACCGTGCCTGGAGCAGAGGATATTCTTCGTGACGTGGCCGGCAAAAAAGGTGAAAGCCCCGTGAGCTACGAAGACGGCCTGCATCAGATCATGAACTTGGGCGAAGATCATTTTGATCGAGTACATCGAATTTTAGACTATTTGCTCGCTCTGCATGGCGAAGAATTTGGGAATCACCTAGATGAGTTCAATTACTATTATACCGAGGACGAATTCCAAGAATATTTGATCAAAAACAAAACCTTCTTTTTGAGGTTTATTCCATTCATCAACCACGGAAGATTTAAAGGGCACAACTATTTGGAAGGCGACAGTGTGGTAGGCAATGTCTCTGGACTAGAGGTGAAAGTGTCCGTATTGCTAGGACTCAGTGCTTTCTTGAACTACGATGGAGGCGAATTGAACTACAAAAAAAAATCGCTACTCGATATATTTCAAAAAAACAAACTCACTTTGGCTACCGCCTACAAAGAGAAGGAATTTGACAAAGGCACAGTATTTATAGACAAAGAACTCGTAGCCGAAAGATTCGAACTGGTCGATGACGAAGACGTGGATATTAAAAACATGACTTCTGAAGAAAAATCGGCAGTGATCGATGGTTCGGCTTTCTTTTCGAGACCTTATATGGCTAGCGAAGAGTTGATCGCTGGATTGGAGGTAGAAAACTACCGGGTAGGGACATTGACGGATAAGTCAAAGACGGCTTCTGCACTCTATAAAATCGAACACGTAGACCAATGGATCGAACTCGGTCAATATAAAGATATCGTAGAGGCAGAGCGGAGTGTCATGCTACACATTGAGTTTTTTAAGACGCTCAATGTATCGACAGAAGGGGCACACCTCGTGGAGCATGTACTGCTCAGACCAGATCTCGAAGACCAACTTTTTGGGCTCTATCTGCTCAATGAAAAAGGGAAAAGAGTGTTGGGGTCTATTCAGACTTTTTCTTTTGAAGCTAGGGAACAAGAGGTGACTCAGTACCTAGCCGAACACCTAAAAGATCGAAAAAACTATTCCGTGGAAATCAATGGGGAACGAGATTTTGAAATACACTTTTCGGCAACGGTCGACGTCCCACAGGCAGTAGTTGATTCAGAAGAAGAGTCGGAGTCATCACAGCGGGGCAAGGACGAAGAAAAAGAGAAGACTAAAAAACTCAAAATAGAATTTGTAAGCCTGCATCCCAACAGTTCGGTAGAGGCAACTCATGAAGAAGTCGATTCTTTAGTGAGTTATTTTAATAATACGCAAATTTCGCTCAATAGTAGAATAGATTATTTTATTAGAAACAACGACAAGGGGCCAAGAATACCAGAAGATTTTTATGCCCACCAGTTGAGTGTGTTTTTGCCAGATTGGACGGCTAGATTCAAAAATCAAGAGTTTAGATCTGTAGCAGAAGAAATAATTTTTCGACAAAAACCAGCCACCATTGCTGCAAATATCAGCTGGCTGAGTTTCGAACAAATGACCGAATTTGAATCCCTGTACTTCACTTATAATGAGCTGAAAGTCCAGCGTAGAAACATGCCGAAAGCCTTTAGTCAACAGAAGGAAGTAGCTGGTCAAACCATCGAAAACAACGAAGCATATCACAAGGCCATCGACGAGTTGTCGCGATTTGTTTTTCAAATGCAGCAACAAAACCTCACATCGTAAGGTGTGGGTTCGCTAGTAAGCAGGCGGTGTAATGGGAGATCACAAAATACAAAGTTTAACATTTGACATCTCTGTAGCAGATGAGCAAACAGGAAGGGCGCAAATCTCCACCATCGAAAGCATTGTCAAAAACAGACTGATCCGAACGATAGAGCAGGTTTTTGATGAGTTCACAGGTCAAGATATTTCTCTCAGAGTCGATGAACTATCAATCGATTTGGGAGAGATTAGCCTCTATGAGTTAGACGCTGAGATGGAGTTTCGGCTGAGACAAAAGCTGAAGAGCCAGGTCATTGTACTTGTCGAGGAAAAGCAACAGGCTCTTGCCGTACAGCGTGCCGTGGCTGCACAGCAGGAGACCCAACAGAAGAAAGCCGCAAGTCAGGGGCAGGAGGAAATAAAGCGATCTGAATTCAAAAAAAAGACACAGCAGCAGGTGGATGAAGCCATGCTAACGGAGGAGGGAAAGCAAAAGCTAATTGTACAACAGGAGGAGGCTGCTCGATTGGCTGATATGGAAAAAGTCAAAGCGATCGACTGGTTAGAAAAGTTCTTCAGAACGGGGATACTGCCGTGGTGGATGAATGTAGGCACTTCGGATTTCAATACCGTGCAACAAGCCGTATCAGAAGTGCTTCGTAAGCATCCCGAAAGCATACTAGACCTGTTGGTTCGCAATTTTCTTCACGATCAGTTTCACCAGCGACTCATCAAGTACCTTCCGCTAGCCCAGCTCCACATACCATTTGGATTGGACTTTGGTGCACTCAAAAGCAACATCATTTCATTGACAACATCGATACCCGAAGCCCAAGGACTCACGCATGCGATATGGGAAGCTGTTCTGAAAGATCCTTCCCCTGAGACGGTTGAGTACAAAACCATACAGCATGTTTATCATGAAGTCAGCCGTCAGCAGCCAGTCACTTTATCAGAGTTTGTCCTGTGGGTCAGAATACAGACTCATCAGACCGCCCAGTTGAGTGCTGAAATGAAAGCTACACTGGAGAAAATGTACGAAGCAGCCGACTTCTCCTCGATTCAGTTTTTCCAACCTGCCGTACGGCTCAGTGTATTGCTACAGGACGTGAGGCAGCTGTCCGAATCCGCGAGGCGAGCGCTACTCTCTAAGCTATTTGCACCACGGCCAGAAATAGTCACCCATACCGATGCGGCAGTCAGACTGTTGACTCATGTAGCCGAATTGAGTGCTACTCAGCAGAGCCAGTTGGAGCTGCTTGTATGGATCGAGCTGATCCAAACATCGGTAAAAGCACCACTTCGCCAGATGAGCCCTGTGCACATTGTTCAGCAGGCACTAGCTCTGACAAGCAACCTGTCGGGACATGCTCGACAAATGATTTTGACGAAAGTCATGGCCTATGTGACGCAGGTATCTCGAAAGCCATCTGCAGTAGCGCAGGGGCTGTCGGGCATTACTAGCCATACGTACGATGCCTTGCGCAAAGACTTTGAGGAGGTGCAGCGAGAGGTCATGAAGAAAGAGAGCGTAGAAGAAAGACATCAGGAGAATGATAGCGTAGTACTTGGCCTGCAGTATATTTTGTTTGGGCTGACGAAAGTGAATGAGTCAGATGCCGCTACGCTTATCGCTGGTCTCAAGTATTTGATCGCCGGAGATCGACCCATTGCTTCACGATTTACCAGAGAAGAATACCAAGCACAGTTATCTGCTTTTGTACGTCGGCTACAGGGCGAGGAGGTTATTTTTGCTGTGGAGCGATTGCAGAAACTAGCTATGCCCGACAGCCAGCGAGACTCTCTTGCTCGGCTGATACTTGCAGCGCACCCTGAGATTATGCGGGCGTATTTAGCGGTCGAGCGTTTGGATGAATGGGCATCTGTTTTGGAATTTTCGCTTTCCTTTGCCATCAAGTACGGTAGGCTTCCCTTTCAAGACAAAGCGGCGTCCAAAACAGCACTAGTCTATTGGTATCAGTATCAGCCGGCGGATTTGGCTCGTGTCATGGAGCGGCTACTGCCGCTTGGAATCACACGTGCCACTCGTGCATCAGGCACCTCGGAGATACACGCTTTGATCTTAGGTGCGTTTGATCAGGCCATGGTGCCCTTGAGTAACCAAGAGCAAATCGAATGGAAACGAAAGTATCCTGCTTTGACTCCCACCCAAGCGTCTGCAGCGCAAGACCAAGTAAAAGAAGAGAAACCTAAAATGTCCATGGTACTCGAAGAGGAAGCGCAGCGGGCTTTGGCTTCTTCTGTGTTTATCAGAAATGCGGGTCTGGTTCTATTGGGGCCTTATCTCCCTATGCTGTTGGAGCGGGCGGGGCTGTTGGACGAAAAGAAAATGCTGAACGATGAGCAGCACAAGATCAAAGCCATAGAATGGTTCCATTATTTGGTCTTTGGGACGGAGGAGATGGAAGAATACGACGCCTTGTTGAGTAAAATATTGACGAATTTGCCAATCAGTGTTTCCTTGCCTTCCAAAATTAGCCTGAGCGATAGTGATAAAGAAATGTGTAATGGCCTACTGCAAGCCGTCGTGTCCAACTGGACCGTAAACAAGAGCAGTTCGGTGGCCAACCTGAGAGGCTCCTTTTTGATCCGTGAGGGAAAACTGACCAATGAAGAAGCACAATATACGCTAGTAGTGGAGGAAAAAGGCTATGACATGCTCCTAGACAAAGTGCCGTGGTCGTTTCGCCTGATCAAATACAAGTGGATGGACAAGGCTGTTTTCGTAGACTGGCGTTAGTCAGTCCTTTTGCTGGAATGGCGAAAAATAGGTAGCGATGTGGCTAACGGCCTTTGCCCTTTAAATTTTTCTTGATCTCTGTATGCTTTTTCAATAAAAAGTATAGCGCCTCCATGGCTTTAATGGTGGTAATCAAAAGGGGGTAAATGGATGCGAATTCAGACTCATCCCCAGATGCGGAGTGTTCCATTACTTACCTCCAAAAAACAAAAATCCCTTTTTCTCTTCTACAGCTCCGCCCACTTCTTCGGCGGCATTGGGTATTTCGAGAAGCTGATCGCCAGCCTGCTCCAGCTCCTCATTGGTGCCGTTGATCGATTGATCAAAGCCTTCTTTTAGACCTGAAGGAGTCGCTTCTATTTCTTCTCGCTTCTTAGCAAAGATTTTCCATAGGAAAAATGAAGGACGAACCTTAGGATCAGGCAGTTCTAAATAAAGCAGTCCCTTCATTGCTTTTTTTCCCTTCCTTTTCAATTTGTAGAAAGGATAAGTCTCAATATCGTTGATTACTTTTCTCCTGTTTTTCTGAATATAATAGTATTTGTTGGGCACGATCAGACTCATGCCTACAGACATAAAACGAGAGGCCAAATAGGGACTTTGATCGGTGCGTGGACCTCGTACGATGAAGGCTTCTACATTTTCGCTTTCTACCAGAGCCAAGATCCATGTTTTTTTGTATTTAAAGGCATATACGTCGTATGGAATACAATTCTCAGCATTGCCACTAAAACTCGTGGGGAGCGTTTTCAAAACTCGAATCACTTGCTGGGACGATACGAGCGAATCGGATTCTTGAGCTTGACATGGTAATAAGAAAAGGGAGACTAGGCAGGTAAGGGTAAATACACGTGTCATGTGGACTGAAATAAATACAAGTTAGGTGGTTTGTTTTCTTTATATATCTAGAGTTACTCACTCAAAAATATCTAGCAAGATTAACTCAAACCCATTTATCATGCAATCTTAAATTACAGTAATTGAGGCAGCCCCCTTCAGCGCCATAGCAAACGCTTGTAAAAGACCCGCCAAGGGTTGATCCGATATACAGGATATATGCGTTTGCCCTGCTTACCGCACTGGTGCTTTGATGTTTGAATAATCCACACTTTTTCGGAAACATTCTTTTATAATAACTGTTTTTAGATTTCTTTGTGGTTCGACTTGAAGCCATCATGATCGGATGGCTATCCATGTGTGAATTAAACCGAAATAACCGCCTATGCCTACCTATACCGCCACTGAAGAAGTGACGTCCCCTCGTGTGGTCAAAGACCAGTTGCTCACCCAACAGCAGGAATCTCAAAAGACATTAGATGTATTGACGCTCAATATTCAATCGTTTACAGATGCTGAAAGTTGGTTGAAAAAAACCATCAATCGACGCATCAAGGAAGTGACAGAGCAGTTGGACATTCTGTCGTTTCAAGAAATCAGTGAAGCACCCATTTGGGATACGGAGAGCGCGTGGGCCAAAGTAGCTCAAGAGTTTCATCTGGAGACAGAAGAAGTATTTATGCTGGTGGTCATCTATGTTGCACAGTTTCAGCCCTCATCGCTGAGCGAGCTATGGGCGGTCGACAAACTGGACTACAAAGCCGGTGGCAAAAAGAGAGAAGGCGATGGGCATCGTACACCCACTTTGCGTACTGTGCTGTTCTTGCTGGCCGGAGACAAAGCCATCAAACGTGCCTTCTACTATGCCAGACTCGTGCAGAGTCGATTGTTCAAAGAGCAGGTTTTGGTGACCAAAATAGGGGAGATGGACTCTCTCGAAGATCAGCAGATCAAAATGAACAATGAGTACTATCGCTGGCTGATGAACGGACAGAAAGCACGTATAGAAATCAGTGCAGATTTTCCTGCGAATGTTTTGGAAACTCATCTCTGCTTCGACGACCTGGTACTCAAGGACAGCGTACGTACACAGCTGCAGTATTTGATGGACTTCGTCCAACACCAAAGAGAACTCTACAGCAACGAGTCCTTTGCCAGCAAAATAAAACCTGGCTATGTAGCCATGCTCTATGGCCCGCCTGGCACAGGTAAAACCATGACCGTCTCCGTGATGGGCAAGGCACTGGATATTGATGTGTACAGCATCGATCTGTCTAGAGTGGTGTCTAAGTATATTGGTGAAACCGAAAAGAACCTAGAAAAAATATTCGAACGGTTAGAGGGGAAGCGATGTATCTTATTTTTTGACGAAGCAGATGCCCTGTTTGGCAAGCGTACCGAGGTGAAAGATGCCAAAGATCGCTATGCCAACCAAGAAGTGGCCTACCTCCTGCAGAAGATCGAGCGATTCCCTGGCTTGGTGATCCTCGCCAGCAACTACAGTCAAAATCTTGACAGTGCCTTCAGACGACGTATTCTGACTTCTATCTTTATGCCCCCACCAGGGGAAGAAGAAAGGCAAATCCTTTGGGAAAGAGCCATTCCTGATCATTATCGATGCGAATCAGCATCGCTCTTGGGAGAATTGGCTAAGAAGCATACCCTCACAGGTGCCAACATCGCCAACATAGTAAAGCTGGCCTGTATCAGAGCCAGCAAAGAAGGAGAACGGGTACTTACCCACAGGCTGCTAGCAGACTTGATCAAACTAGAGCAAAGCAAGGAAAAAAATTAAGTGCTCCATCACAGTACTTACCCATGCGGATCACCGATCTACCATTGGGTGATGACGGGAGCGGGGGCGACGAAAATAGAACATCAATTTAAATATTAGTCCCTTCGGTGGGCTGGCGAAAAATTGGTGGGGATGTGGGTAATGGCCTTGCGCCTTTAAATTTTTCTTGATTTTTGCATACTTTTTATCAAGAAAAAGGATGAGCCTCCATGGCTTTAATGGTGGTAATCGAAATTAGTTAAACTGAACATACATTCAGATTTTCTTCAGAAATACGAAGCGCCAGACGCATAAAGGTACTATCGGGTAATCTCCCACGGCGTGAAGAAAAGCCAAGCCTCATTGCCGCAGTACTTACCCATGCGGATCACCGATCTACCATTGGGTGATGACGGGAGCGGGGGCGACGAAAATAGAACATCAATTTAAATATTAGTCCCTTCGGCGGGCTGGCGAAAAATTGGTGGGGATGTGGGTAATGGCCTTGCGCCTTTAAATTTTTCTTGATTTTTGCATACTTTTTATCAAGAAAAAGGATGAGCCTCCATGGCTTTAATGGTGGTAATCGGAATTAGTTAAACTGAACATACATTCAGATTTCCCTCAGAAATACGAAGCGCCAGACGCATAAAGGTGCTATCGGGTAATCTCCCACGGCGTGAAGAAAAGCCAAGCCTCATTGCCGCAGTACTTACCCATGCGGATCACCGATCTACCATTGGGTGATGACGGGAGCGGAGGCGACGAAAATAGAACATCAATTTAAATATTAGTCCCTTCGGCGGGCTGGCGAAAAATTGGTGGGGATGTGGGTAATGGCCTTGCGCCTTTAAATTTTTCTTGATTTTTGCATACTTTTTATCAAGAAAAAGGATGAGCCTCCATGGCTTTAATGGTGGTAATCGGAATTAGTTAAACTGAACATACATTCAGATTTCCCTCAGAAATACGAAGCGCCAGACGCATAAAGGTGCTATCGGGTAATCTCCCACGGCGTGAAGAAAACCTTGGAGGGTTTAGGGCAGGCTTAGGCATCGCAGACACCCCATCCCCAGCAGCCTGTGGGTGACAACACGAACAGGGGCGACGAAGGCGCTGCTTTAACCAACCTACTTTCAGATAAATAACAGGCATAGGGTGTAATATTCTTACTGAGAATATCAATATTTAAACTTGAATAAATTATTTTCACGGCTTGCAATAGTGACTAACCTTACCGCTACACTACCTATCGATATGCCAGCTACGAAGGGAAGCCCACTCATATGCATTAAAGCAATATTTTTATAATTAAATAGTAAAAAAACATTAGAATTATGAACCTAACTAAGCCTTTCTATGACCTCGGGTCTAAGATATTTTCTGTGCTCTTTTTTGTATTGATGACTGCCACGATGATTTCTTGCAGTAGCGACGAGGCCGAAGAAATCACCTGCAAATTTACCGCTGCTGCTACAGTAGCCGACGACAAAATCACGCTGACCCTCACCGATGGCAAAGCTCCCTTCGCCTACGTGATCACCTATACCGGTGGCGCTACGCAAGAAGGCACTACTTCTGACAACCCCGCCACGATCACGGCCAACGAAAACGAAGACGCTGCTATCGCGATCAGCGATGCCAACAAATGTACCGCTACCGCCACCGCTACTCAGCCAGAGATAGAGTGCGAACTCAAAGCCACGGCAGTAGCCTCCGATGGCACCATCACGCTGACCCTCACAGGAGGTAAATCTCCCTATGCCTATGTGATCACCTACGACGGAGGCACCACGCAAGAAGGCACTACCTCTGACAACCCCGCCACGATCACGGCCGACGAAAACAAAGACGCGACTATCTCGATCACCGATGCCGACGACTGTACAGCCACCACGCAAGTGACCGCCGAGGACCTCACTTCCCTGCTCGACACCCGAGACGACCAGCGCTACAAAATCGTGACCATCGGCACCCAAACTTGGCTCGCCGAGAACTTCAACTACGATGCGACTGGATCACTATGCTACGACGATGATGCGACCAACTGTGAAACCTATGGTAAGCTCTACGACTGGGCTACAGCTACCGCAGATGACTTCGCACCTGAAGGGTGGAGATTGCCTACTAAGGATGAAAGAGATGCGCTCAAGACTTTCTTAGGAGACGACTCAGGGACTAAATTGAAAGAAGGAGGCTCTAGTGGGTTTGAGGCTCTTTTAGGGGGAGCCCTAACTAGTGACTTTTTATTAGAGGGGACAGCCGGATATTTCTGGACATCAACAGCTGAGAGTGAAGTAGATGCATATTATTTCTATGTAAATGCTTCTGTGGATATTAAAGATAACTTTAATGCCAAAACCTCCAAATTTTATGCGCGACTGATTAGAGGTTAAAGTGCAATAAATAAGTTTGTTATGGAATATTAAATGATTATCATGAAGAATATTATCTTTTGGCTGTTAATAATGGTGTCAAATGTAGCTTTTTGTGCTAAACCAGATACTTTGAGTACAGAATTTACCCCTGTATATTCTAAGAATATTGTTTCTCCGTTTGTATCTTTCTTGAAAATTAATTTTGATATTCCTGTTAATGACCCAAGTTTAACTCTATCTATATTTCCTAATCCGGAGAATATAAATTTAATATCCCCAGATTGGGATGAAGCATTTCCAAATAAAATTCGGCTAAAGTTTAATACAGCCTTAGCCTATGGGACTGCATATACAATTACTATGACTGATGTGATAGATGCCAGTGACCCTGGTACGTATGTTGACCCTGACAATGCTAGTAATTATAAGTCTGATATCTCCTACACCTTCACCACAGCCCCTGCCCCTAGCATCGTAGACCTAGGAGATCAGGGGATTGTCTGTCTGCGAGACTATCTTGAGCTAGACGATATCGTGATCAATGAAGGTCATGCCGCAAATTTTCAATCCTCAGGTACGGTAGCATTTTCCGTACCCGAGGGTTTTAGGTTTGAAAGCACCGGCAGTGTCGCGATAGGCGATGGTGTAGATGGTGACGACATATCCGATGCCGTATTGAGTTATTCAAATGATGATACAAGGATGCTGCTGACCTATACCGTGAGTGCAGCAGCTACAGCGGAGCTGGATCAGATGACTGTCAGCGGCGTGCGCGTCCGAGCGGTAGGCGAGTCGCTGAGCAGCGCCACCACGTACAATCTCAAGATAGCGAGTGCTACAGGTATAGATGGAGAAGACTTCGCAACCGACGCCACAGTAGCCAGTTTTGCGGTCAACAATACAAACCTCAAGGTGACCCTGAATGACAAACCACAGGGCGAGACAGGGGCTTCGGTAGTTTCAGGGGAGCTGCGCATCTGCGCAACTACCGAAATATACCTGTCAGGAAGTAGATCCGATGGGCATACGGGTACCATTAGTTATTTTGTAGGAGAAGAGGATGGGTTAGGAGATATCAACTACACCCTCTTGCCTGGAGTCGATGGCAACCTGGAGATCAGTGAGGATGCATTGAAGGACTACTTGGACAATGCAAATGAAGTATACCCTATCTATGTTTATGAAGTTATAGAAACGAACGAATTGGTGACGTGCCCCAGAGCCTATTCTGATGTGATCACGATTGTATCGTCAGCGCAAGAAATCACATCTACCGACTATGATTTCAAACCAGAAAGCACACCAAGTTCGATCATTACACCATATGTGGGCAATGATATCAAATTTTCACACAAAATAAATGGCGGACACCTAACGGCTATCAAAACCATACCAGGCCTCACCCAGACGATCGAGGATATCGATCCTTATATCGGCAATACATTGACCATAAGCTCTTTGGATATAGCCGATGCTAGTGACAATGTAGAACTACAAGTCCTTTATGAAATGAAATCTTCGGATACGCGTGGGGGGTGTATACTTGATGTAGATACCTTAGATTATACCATATTGCCAATCCCTAACATCGAAAGCGAAACCAACCTAAATCCCTATTACTGTCCAGGCAATAGTAGTGTGATTCCTATTCAATTTCACCCCAGAAATGCCTACAATACTGGAGGTCAGTATTATACAATCATCAGTGTGACGGGCAGTATAGGTGGAGCAATTACTGGTAATGTCAATCCAGATTGGGATCCCATTTCAGATAAAGAAACAGGCTTTTCTCTAGATTTGGGAGCAGCTTACGCCAATAAAGTTGGAGAAGAATCTACGCTGTTTTTGACGGTCGAATACAAGGGAGCGAAGCGCATATACATTCCTCGATATAAGACGGACTGTACGTACACCTCTAGAGCGAGATACACGTTGTGTTATGATAATCCCTCTTGTTCGATCACTTATAGTACATATGACGAGGTAGTGGCAAATAATTGTATATCCAATCCAAGTTGTTCAATTATTGAAATAGAAGAGGTTTCTGAAGCATCATGTTCACAAGTCTTTATAGGCAATGATATTGACTATGTTGAAGATCCAACGATCCAAACGGCACCTTATTTTATAGCGTTACCCGCAGATGTACCACTTGCGTTTACTACGGTTGATCGAGAGCCGTTGGCGTCTGTGTTTTGTGATGGCGAAGGTCAGGTGTTGCTATTGGGTACTCCTGGGTCTACCTTTCTGGACAAGACCTATGAGCTGCGCAATAAAGACAATGGCGAAACGCAAACCTTGGAAGAGTACAGTTTTTCGCCAGGCGAAGCTGGACTTGAACCGAATAACAACGGGTATGAACTGACTTACAATTACGAAGTCAGTGCTTGTGTATTTACTGCTCAGATGGATATTGAAATCATAGATAGACCAAGTACACCACAGCTAGCGAGTGGGCTGAATAGAAAAATACAGGATGGAACAAACGTATCTATCGTAGAGCATTGTTTGGGAGATGATCTCATTCCGCTCCTACCTCTCGATAGACAGGAAAATTATCGATTTATTTGGAAAAATGACTTAGGCACGCCCATCGATACCACAACGGCTGAGGCCTTTTTGCCCAAGGATCGCTTTTCCAGCGAAATAGCCTCCGAAGTAGGGCTATACAGATATTCGGTAGAGGTCAACGATAAGGTAGGAGAGTGCTCTGGAGATCCAGTCACCTTTTACTACCAGGTAGGCGCCAAGCCTTCAGCGGATTTTGATTATGAATCAGATTGTGAATCCAATCTAGTGTTTACCCCCTCTGTGCAGCATGCCCATTCGGTGCCCAATCGCGATACACTTCAGACCTTCACTTGGGATTTTGAATTGACCGATGTATTGGATGAGCGCGAAGTAGCTCCCGGAAGCGATATGCTGGCCAACTATGCCTATGCTACATCGGGCACCTACGACGTGAAGTTAGAAACCAAAACCTCCGTGGGCTGTATAGACACTGTGACTAAGCGAGTGACTGTCTTGGGTAAAATAAATATCGACAATAGCGCAGGAGCCGACGTGCAGTATCACGAGCAGTTTGATACAGGCCATGGAGGTTGGATATCTACCACCGAGGGAGATGCCACTGGCGCCAAGAATAGCAGCTGGCAATACGTAGACGATGCCCTAGGCCAGTACTGGCATGCAGATGGCAATAATGACGAATACAGCTGGCTGGTCAGCCCCTGTATAGACATCAGCCAGTGGGAGTCGCCCAAAGTAAGAGCGGATTTATTTGTAGATACCCCCGAAAACGAGGGCGTGGTACTCGAATACCGCGTAGATGGTACTGATGCTTGGCAAGCTGTAGGGCAGTATCAAGGCGGTTACAATTGGTACAATAGCAACAGTATCCTAGCAGGTCCTGGTACGGGTATCGTAGGATGGACAGGTGCATCAGAAGTGAACGGCTTCACAACTGTCGCCTACAGCCTGAGTGAAGTCAAAGCCGCAGCAGGTGATCAGATGGTTCAACTGAGATTTGCTACCGCTAGCCTCGATCTTTCTTATCGCGAAAACGAACCACAACTTGGTCAAGGTTTTGGACTCGCCAGCGTCTCTATAGAGGAAAAAAAGCGCATCAGTCTATTGGAGCATTCGACCAATATGAATGCGCCTGACTATGAAGCCGAGCGCCTCCTAGTAGATGCATTTGCCAAGGAGCTAGACGATGTGATTTATATCGAATATCATACCCAGCATCCGATTCCTGACGAACTATATTATGGCTATCATTTTAATAGCAATACGAGCAACGACCAAGGAGCCAAGAGTAAAAACATTGGCAGTACTTCCTTCAATGGTACCACGGGAGCAGCCGATAGTTTCGAAGAAGGATGGGTTGCGCAGCAGTATAGCTATGAGTCTCTCATTTCCCCTGCCTTTGATGTGGCGCTAGAGTATGGCGAATACGCCCCAGGGGAGCCGCTTCGGGTTTCAGCTTCGGCTGTACGAAACAGTATGCCTTATATTCCGCTGGACACAGCGAGTCAGGAGCTGCTGCTGATGCTAAATATAGCAGTGGTAGAAAAAAACGTAATTACATCCGATGGCAAGCAGCATCAAAATGTGCTGATCAAATTCTTGCCAGACTACGGCGCGGATTTTAAGTGGGCCGATTGGGATGTGGCACTCGGAGAAAGCCTCAGCGCTGAAGTGGAGTGGCAAGTGCCCGTAGCGGCCGATCCTAACCAATTTGCACTGATCGCTTGGGTTGAAAAAACCAACACCTCGAAAGACAATAAAATTACCATCCGACCAGAAATTTTGCAGGCGGTTCAGGTGGACATCGATGAGTCGTTGGTCGCTGTGCCAGTCACTGCAGTCGAAACGCTACAAGAGCCACATTATACACTGTACCCAGTACCAGCGCATGATCAGCTCATGGTTAGCAAAAAAGGGCAGTCGATCCCTGCTTCTGGCTGGGCGATCCACAATGTGTTTGGCCAGGAAGTAGCGGCTGGCAGTACACGACCAGTGAATGGTGCGCTTGTGATAGATCTGTCTGATTTAGGGGTGGGGACGTACATTCTCCAACTCCGCAATAGCGAAGGGCAATTTTATGAGCGCTTTGTGAAGAGGTAGCTGGGAGTCGAGAGGCAAGGCTTTAGAGAAATGATTGGGTAGCGTCTGCTTGGTAGTCGCTACCCAATTATCGCCTGGCAGATTTGTCCATGAGATATCTTCACTCGATCTGTCTTCGAAAATGACAAACTATGTGAGGGGGCTTTATATTTTAAAATGAATAGACTAGTTTTAGTTTTTTTAAATCCATATTTCAGGGTTAAACCCAAACCAACCAACCACCAATCTAACCTATGGGGACAGAGATAGCCTATGTAGATGCTATAGAAGACAAGAGAAGGTCTCCCTACGATAGTGAGGAATCGTATGTATCTGCGTCTTGCAAGACGGACGAAGAGCGTAGGATCGTAAGAGAAGTGGCGGCTTTCGATGCCAAGTTTGCTTCGGTGAAGGACAACAGCTTTGAAGCCATTAGAGCAGAGCTAGAGGAGTTAGAAAGTCTCAGTATCAAGCACAAATACAAGCAAGAGCCTGCCCCGCAACCTGCCCAACCGTCTCTGCGAAAAAAGGCACCTAGCCAAAGATCCACAGGGCAGCGGCCAGGGGTCAAACCTAAAAGCCAGCAGCCACCAGGTGTGGCAGACAAAAGTGCACACTTGGCCAAGCTCAAAGACATCACCGAACGACGACGACTCAAGGCGGCGTTCAATAAAGGGATTATGAAATATTATCGTGGGCTGAAAAATAGCCTGCTCACGTCTGCGCCATCCCGCCGTGCCAAGGAGTCGATGCGCACCAAGTTCAAGCGGTTTGACAACAGGATGATGCAAAGCGGCCACGCCTTTGGGTCAGCGCCTTTTGTGTCGGCTCTCAAGGCCGAATTTCCGGGTATCAAATGGGAAATGGCCGTCGAGACCTTCGATGATTCGACATCCGAAGCACCCACGCCTGCAGTAGCCCCTAAGTCACCTGATACAGGTGGGGCAAGTGCTGTGCCTCAAGAAGCGCAGACCCAAGCCGCCGCTCCCATGCCAACGGCCGCCACGCAACCTACCCAAAACCCAGAGATCGATACACCTACCGAAGCCAAGCAGGTCGATCAAAAAAATACAGCACCAGCTGCCGTGGCCACAGGGGTAGGTACTCCTGCTCTAATAAAGAGCTACCTGCAGCAACCCCCGAGTCAGATTATAAATACGGTAAAAACCACTTCTGGGCAAGCAGATAGTGCAATACAGGATGATGCGCAAGCAGCCTTAAAAGGTTTGACTGAGGTCACTGTTGCTAATAACATGCCTTTGGGGGACCGCCCTGCGCCACCCCAAGAAGCATTGAAAATGCCAGATGTCCCTGCGTTTAAAAATGAAAAGGCCAGCCAGCCAGTGGAGGAATTGCTGCAAAAAGAAAAAATACAGCCTGTCAAAGCGATAGAGGACACAGCCGAAGGTGAGGTAAGCGAATGGCCAGCCTTAGATACAGATCTTGGTTCAGCACCGTCATTGTCTTTGTCGGGAGATACCGACCCCGAAAATCTTACGGCGTTTGAATCCCAAGGACAAGCTGCAAGCCTCGAAGCACAGCGTAGAGCCAATAAACTAGCCGCCCAACCCAAAGGGCTGGAGCAAATAGGCGTTAGTGGAGAAGCGCAAAGCATACAGTCTAATGTGGGGGCACCTTCATTAGAGACATTGGATATCAATGTTGATGAAGTCAAAATCACCGTTCCAGAAGTTGAGGCAGCTTTCGACAAAGAGGCAGGAGCATCTGTGGGGCAGCAATTGGCTGAGCAAGAAGCCAAACTCGATGCAGCCAAAGCCCAGCTAGACGCTGGTAGCACAGCAGCCAAACAGGATTTTGAGTCCAAGATGTCTGGAGAGATAGAAGCTGTCGCTCAAAAACAAAAAGAAGCACAGCTCATTGCTCAAAAACAAACAGAGGCGCATCAAGCCAGTTGGCAAGCAGAAAATCAAAAGTTGATAGACGATCATCAACACCAAAGCGAAGCAGCACGCCGTAGTAGCGATCAGCAGATCCATGAGCAAGTCCAGAAAACTGATGCACAAGTCAGTAGTACCCTTGCCAAAGCTCAACAAAAAGCTGATGAGGCAGTCAGCAAGACTCACAAGGAAGTCGAGACTGTATCTAAAGAAACCGAGAAAGACAAAAGCCTCTGGGATCAGGCTACAGATTATGTAGCGTCCGTTTATAACAACCTTAAAGAAGCGGTCAATCACATATTTGATGCCCTCATTCAAGCAGTCAATAGTATCATAGAGATGGCTAAGACTGCTGTGTCTGCCGTGATAGATTTAGGGAAAAAGCTGATTGTAGGTTTTATCAAGACCTTTGGTGAAATCCTCAAAGCAGCCATCAAAGTATTGTTTGCGGCCTTCCCTCGTATAGCCAAGAAATTTGAGACCCTCATCGATGCAGCCATCTCCTATGCGATCTCTGCCGTACAAAAACTGGCCGACCTGCTCAAAGCAGCCATTCAAGCCTTGCTGGATTTTGTTGCCACAGTGATCGTGGCTTATATCCAAGCCTACCAAGCGATCGTCAATATGGTCCTCTCTGCGATAGAGGCTATTGCCAAAGTACTAAAAGCCGCCCTTCAAGGCATCACTCACCTGGTCTTGTCTGCACAGCAGTCACCCAGCCAGTTTTGGGGACAGCTATCCGAGGAGTTGCTGGGGCAGGATGTGACCCGACCACTACCCAATGAGATCATCCCTCCTGCCGTGGAGACCGCTCCCAGTACCAACGAGCTAAAGGATCTGATAGCGTCGAGTCCAGTCTCTGCCAATGACGCCAGTATCCTCCACAAAACATCCTACGAAGCGGGTGATTTCAGTGTAGAGCCGAGCCCAAGTGAAGTCACACTTGATGGAGGACTCATGAGAGACCTCAGCCTATTGGGAGATGGGACACATGAGTTTGGGCACAACGACCAAGACATCCAAGGGCTAAAAGCAGATGCACTGCAACAAGATGATACCACCGCAGAGGTCACGGAGACTACATCGGTCGATACACAGTCTGCCAGTCCTGATCTGGTAGGTCCCTTTCACACGCCGGGCGAACGAGCAACCTTCCTCATCGGTCAGATGAAAGATGGCGTGATGAAGTGGCTGGGCGAAAACAAAGTAGCCATCCTCGCAGGATTGATCGCTGGCATCACAGGAGTGATCCTCGCCAATATACTCACAGGCGGTGCGATCATGGCAGCTTTGCCACTGATCATGCAGCTCATGAGCGCCTACTTCGCCGCAGAGCTGGTCTATCAGGTAGCCAAGCGACTGGGTAGTTATCTTTCTAGCGCATGGCCAGGCAATCTGGTCGAGGGAGCCAAACACCTCGCCAGGGCCTTTGTGATCCTGGCCATCGAACTGCTCATGGCCCTTCTCTTTGGAGCCAAAGGAGCCATGAAAGCCGCCAAGGGAGCTGCCAAAACAGCCAAAGGAGGTAGGAAAAGCGCTCAACAAGCCGTCAAAGCAGGTGCTAAACAATACATCAAGAATCAACAACAAGCAGCACGCAAGCTAGCAGCCGTCTCCCAAGGTGGTGCCCAAGCAGCTATCAAAAACGGGAAGTTCGTGATGAAGGGCGTGAAGAAGAGCACACTCAAAGGCGCCAAATCTATCGACGACCTGACTCAAAAACTCATGAAGCAGCTTCGTTTCAAGAAGTTCCGCTTCACCCTCAAGCAGCGCAGATTCAAACTCGAAGGACAGGTCAACCCCTGGGTACTGCTGGCGAGTGGGAAAATAGAAGATCGAGACATCGATGGCAATGTCGGTGACCTAGTCAAAAAAGCAGACGGTTCAATAGAAGGAGTGATAGTCGGCACACGAGGTAGCAAAGGTGGTCCGAAGGGAGCAAAGAGTGCGTATGTAGATGACCTACAATTGGATGAAGCGAAGGCCATAGATGAATTCGAAGCACTCACGGATAAAAACATGACTGATATCTCCCGTGGTGACAAAATTCGGGGTGGCGCAAAAAGTGAAAGAGTATCTTTAAGGAAGGAAGTCAGAGATGAAATATATAGGAAAGCAAATACTGGTCGTTTAGATGAAAATGGCTATTCTATATATAGAGATATGAAAACCAGAAAGGATATTCCCAACTACGGTACACATTACCCTGACAAAACACCTCTGGGACACGACCACCCCAAAGCAGGGCAACCGGTACCTGAAAACTTGGTAGGTAAACCACGGGCAGATATTGGGCATGCACCAGGTGAGGCCTGGAAAGATAGGTTGGCTCAACACAAAAGGGACGGACTGAGTCGGGAGAAAATTATAGAGTTGGAAAACAATCCTAAGTGGTATGTGTTAGAGGAAAGAAGTTCAAACAGAAGTAGAAAATTAGACTAATGAATCAAGAAAAAGAAGATGAGTTTTTTAGGTCAATATCCAAAAATGACATAGAACAAATTCAGGCGTTACTTAAAGAGGGGTTCAATGTCAACCATATAGATAGGTTTGGAGAAACTCCATTGTTGTTTGCATCAAAGAAGGAAAATTATAATCTCGTAAAATTATTTATATCCAAAGGTGCAGACCTCAATGTCAAGACCAAACCAGGCTATACCGCCTGTCACTTGGCTGCTATGAGCAACAACCTAGAGGCCTTAAAGCTCCTGATAGAAAACGGCGCAGACAAGGATATCCGTGATCCGTATGGGAATACGTTATTAGGTACGGCCGTTGCAAGTTACAGAGATGATGATTCGATTGTAAAATACTTATTGAGCCTAGGAATGGATCCAACCATTGAAAATAATTATGGCAACAGTGTGCTAGTTGATTTTGACATGCCAAAGAACGAATCCATTCGCTATTTGTTTGAAAAGTGGCTGTAGATAGCCTCTGAGCAAGCAGCTCCCCCTACTGCAAATTCCGCTTCACCCTCAAGCAGCGCAGATTCAAACTCGAAGGACAGGTCAACCCCTGGGTACTGTTGGCGGATGGAAAAATAGAAGATCGAGACATCGATGGCAATGTCGGTGACCTAGTCAAAAAAGCAGACGGTTCAATAGAAGGAGTGATAGTCGGCACACGAGGTAGCAAAGGTGGTCCAAAGGGAGCGAAGAGTGCGTATGTAGATGACCTACAATTGGATGAAGCGAAGGCCATAGATGAATTTGAAGCACTCACGGATAAAGGCATGACTGATATCTCCCGTGGTGACAAAATTCGGGGTGGCGCAAAAAGTGAAAGAGTATCTTTGAGGAAAGAGATTCGAGACGAAATATTTGCTCGGGCAAAAACGAATAGAAAGGATGCTAACGAGTATCCGATTTACTTTGACGAAAAAGCTCAGATTGACATTCCCAACTACGGTACACATTACCCTGACAAAACACCTCTTGGACACGACCACCCCAAAGCAGGGCAACCGGTACCTGAAAACTTGGTAGGTAAACCACGGGCAGATATTGGGCATGCACCAGGTGAGGCCTGGAAAGATAGGTTGCAAAATCATAAAAAAGAAGGCCTTACAAGAGAAGAGATAATTGAAGAAGAAAACAATCCCCTATTATATATTCTCGAAGAAAGAAGTTCAAATAGAAGTAGAAAATTAGATTAGACTTATGAAATGGAATACTGAAGACCTCTTTGACGCTTCTTTAAGAGGAGAGGTTCAAAACGTAAAACAAATTTTGAATACGGGAGTAAATCCAGATGCCATGGGAAGTACTGGTCTATACCCTATCCATGCTACGATTACTTTATACAAAAAGTCAAACGAGAAAAAAAAACTACTACTTGAAATATTAAAAATTTTGATTAGCCACGGTGCAGACCTCAATGTCAAGACCAAACCAGGCTATACCGCCTGTCACTTGGCTGCTATGAGCAACAACCTAGAGGCCTTAAAGCTCCTGATAGAAAACGGCGCTGATAAGGACATTCGTGACCCGTATGGGAATACGCTGCTAACTACGGCAGTTGCAAGTTTTGATGGTGACGATTCAATTGTGAAATATCTACTGGATCTGGGAATGGATCCATTGGTAGAAAACAACAGAGGGAACAATTTGCTCAACGGTCTAGATATGCCGCGTAAAGATCCAATTCGCCATTTGTTTGAAAAGTGGCTGTAGATAGCCTCTGAGCAAGCAGCTCCCCCTACTGCAAATTCCGCTTCACCCTCAAGCAGCGCAGATTCAAACTCGAAGGACAGGTCAATCCCTGGGTACTGTTGGCGGATGGAAAAATAGAAGATCGAGACATCGATGGCAATGTCGGTGACCTAGTCAAAAAAGCAGACGGTTCAATAGAAGGAGTGATAGTCGGCACACGAGGTAGCAAAGGTGGTCCGAAAGGAACAAAGAGTGCGTATGTAGATGACCTACAATTGGATGAAGCGAAGGCCATAGATGAATTTGAAGCACTCACGGATAAAAACATGACTGATATCTCCCGTGGTGACAAAATTCGGGGTGGCGCAAAAAGTGAAAGAGTATCTTTGAGGAAAGAGATTCGAGACGAAATATTTGCTCGGGCAAAAACGAATAGAAAGGATGCTAACGAGTATCCGATTTACTTTGACGAAAAAGCTCAGATTGATATTCCCAACTACGGTACACATTACCCTGACAAAACACCTCTGGGACACGACCACCCCAAAGCAGGGCAACCAGTACCTGAAAACTTGGTAGGTAAACCACGGGCAGATATTGGGCATGCACCGGGACAGTCATGGAAAGAAAGACATGAGATGCATATTGAAAAAGGATTGACAAGGAAAAAGGTTATAGAGTTAGAGAATGATCCGAAATGGTATGTACTAGAGGAAAGGAGTTCGAATAGGAGTAGAAAATTAGATTAACAAAATGAAAAATTTAACTGATCAACTTTACACCTCAGTTGTTAGAAACGAGCTTAAAAAAGCTAAAAACTTAATCGCTCAAGGTGGTGAAATTAACGTTTTCTTGGATAGAACTGGTCAATATATGATTCATAGTCCGACACAAGATGGTAATACTGAAATGCTCCAATTACTAATCTCCCACGGTGCAGACCTCAATGTCAAGACCAAACCAGGCTTTACCGCCTGTCACTTGGCTGCTATGAGCAACAACCTAGAGGCCTTAAAGCTCCTGATAGAAAACGGCGCTGATAAGGACATTCGTGATCCGTATGGGAATACGCTGCTAACTACGGCAGTTGCAAGTTTTGATGGTGACGATTCAATTGTGAAATATCTACTGGACCTGGGAATGGATCCATTGGCAGAAAACAACAGAGGGAACAATTTGCTCAACGGTCTAGATATGCCGCGTAAAGATCCAATTCGCCATTTGTTTGAAAAGTGGCTGTAGATAGCCTCTGAGCAAGCAGCTCCCCTACCGCAAATTCCGCTTCACCCTCAAGCAGCGCAGATTCAAACTCGAAGGACAGGTCAACCCCTGGGCACTGCTAGCGGGTGGGGAGGTTACACATGTAGACGATGCAGACACTATTGGTAAAAAAGTTGGAGATACTATTCCTATTGGTAGAGATAGCGGAACAATTTTATTTGTCGCGCTTTTGCAAAGCGCGACAAATCTAAGTGAGCATTTGTGATGCGATCAAATCTGACAACCCTGCATAACTCTTTGGTACTACTATCTATAGTGCTCTGGCTCATACACATCCCCTTCTTCTACGGGGTTCAGACGCAGGCTTTATATTTTTTGGACATAAACACAAGATCGAAGCTGCGTAAGCGTATTACAAATACTTTAGGAGATCAGCACGCTTTGCTAAAGCACGCCAGTGAGAGGTATTATGCGAAAATGGTCATTATACAAAATAGCCAAGAAGGTATAATCGCTTAATCCTTCTTGGCTATTACTCCAATCAAGTTAGTATTGATGCTTTGAAGCTACTCCGTAGGTGCTGTGCCAGGCCCTACAGTCGCTGATTTAAACCATACTTCGGTATAGCATCCATTGGCATATTGTTTGGCTATGTCACCGCCGTATGTTTCTGACCCAGTACTCCACACCATATTGTCTTTGGGGTCTTTTCCGTTGGTCTGGTTGTATGCACCTTGCTTAAAGTACTGAATCTCTCCAGCGTAAGCATTTTTACGCTCTGTACCATCTCGACCTATCGATGCATACAAAGTCAAGATTTGTTGGGGGATTTTATCATAAGTAGAGAAGTCAGATTTTAGCAAATTCTTTGTGAACTTTACCGTTTCGTGGCCCTCACTGGTAAACGTGAGGTACATGATGCCTTGATATACGTTTACTTCATAGCTAAATTCTTCTCCTATTGCAATACCTTCTTTAGGCTCTGCAGGGTAGGTAGAGGGGCTTGACCCAACTACGGACATGTCATCACCCCAAACCGCTGTGGAATAATCCCATCTTTTTGAATTGTCCCCTTCAGTGTTGATTTCATAATTCCAAAAAACAGAGCCTTTCGTGTGACCAGGAAATTTTTTGTAGAAGATTTTTAAAGGCTCATTTTCATGCCCTTCATCACTATGGATTTGCCCAACGACGACCGAGTACGAAGCAGCCACTCTTGCATCACCAGACGTAGATACATGAGCCACTTTTAGCGTGCCTGTCAACTTGCCACCAGTCTCAGGTACCCAATGTTTTATTTGGCCTAATTCTGTTCTGGTGTTGCTTGAAGTTCGTGAGGTTACGCCCGAGTTGGGTGTTTTATATACGACCCAATCCGTTGTTCCATCATTGGCAACGTAAAAGAATTCTTTATCCTCATAATTGACCAATTGATTGGTGCTGGTACCATCACCCAGAAGGATTTTCCATTTGTCCATAAACGGAATAACATCACTTGGGTAAGTGATTTTATCAGTGTCTTTAGTCGTAGATTCTTTAGAAGTAGTAGCACAACTATTGAGTGATACTATAAAACCAATTATTAAAACTGATTGAAATATTAATTTAGCTGTTTTTGTATCCATTGTATTTTTATTTAGCCCTTGTTGATTGGAATAATTATTTTCTATTGGTTCGACTAATCATTTTTAGTGAAATAGCCTTGATTAGATACAGCACCATCACTTACCGATATACTTGCCGTTTTAAACCAAACTTCCGCATAGTTTCCGTCTTCATATTGTTTTTTGATGTCGCCATCATGCGTTTCTGCACCAGAGCACCAGTTCTTATTTACATCTGGGGACTTCCCATTGGTTTGGTTGTATGCGCCCAACTTAAAAAAGAGACCCTCGCCAGTATATGCTTGCTCACGCTCTACACCGTCTTGCCCAATGGGCAAGAATAGATCCTGTGTTTGCTTTGGCATATCTGCGGTTGTTGCATATTCGGATACGATCAAGTTTTTTGTGAATGTTTTGGTTTCATGTCCTTCACTTGTAAATTTTAAGTTCATTATACCATCCTTTACCACGATCTCATAGCTAAATTCCTCACCCAAAGCAATGCCCTCAGTCGGTTCTTCGGGGTAGGTGTCTGCTTCGCTACCTACTACAGAAAAGTCATGACCCCAAACCGCCGTGGAATAATCCCACCTTCCAGTGTTGTCATCGCCTGCGGTATTGATTTCATAATGCCAAAACACTGAACCTTTCGTATGGCCAGGAAATTTCTTATAGAAGATTTTAAGCGGTTCGTTCTCATGTCCGTCGGCACTATGGATCTGGCCAACGACTACAGCATGTGTCGAGGCTACCCGAGCATCACCTGTAGCCGATACATTCATTACTTTGAGCGTAGCCGTCAATTTATCGTCAGCAGTTGCTGGATACCATTTTTTCAATTGGGCCAATTCGCTTCTTGTATTGTTGGAGGTGCCATGTGTATCCCCTGCATTGGGTGATTTATAAACGACCCAATCTTCTTCGCCATCCTTTACCGTATAAAAGAAATCTTCATGTTCATAATTATTGGCTATCCCAGCATTTGAACCATCCCCTAAAATCAAATTCCAATGATTGAAAAACGGGATCACGTTACTTGCGTAAACGGTTTGTGGAACTTGCTCTTTACTTGCTTCTTTCGCTTTATTCGAACAGCTATTTAGTGAGAGCAACACACCTAAGCTCAATAGGAGTGGTAATGATTTGATGTTTTTCATATTCATTTAATCTATATGGAAGATGTTTGTTTAGTGAATTCAATGCTTGGATTTGCCTCGTTCTCTATTGTTTTTGAACCGTGGAAACCAATGAGGCGAGAAACTACATGTTGTAGACGCCCCCATTGATATCGAGCGTGGCACCGGTAATAAAGCCGTCGTATTCAGACGCTAGGTATAGCACGGCGCGTGCTACATCATCTGCATGGCCTGCTCGCTGTATCGGTATCCCGGCCGTAGTAGCGGCCGCTGATTCTTTGGACGTATGCGTGTTGTGAAATGAGGTGCCAAGGATAAGTCCAGGAGCCACCGCATTGACCCTTGTGCCCTGAGGACCCAATTCTGAAGAAAGCGCTCTTGTAAAAGTAAGGATAGCCCCTTTGCTAGTAGAATACACCAATGATCCAGGATGCCCTCCTTTTCGACCCGCAAGTGATGCCAAATTGACTATGCTGCTATTTTCATTTTTGGCTAAATGTGGAGCTGCGGCTCTTGTTACAAACATCATGGAGGTGAGATTGATGTCCATCACCTTATGCCAAAACTCAGCTTCCATTTCGTTGAGCATTTTACGTGCGACCAGCGAGCCTGCATTGTTGATCAGGATGTCCATACCACCTAGGGCTTCTATTGTTTTATCAACCATGGCTGTGGCATCGGCTTCTTTTGTCAAGTCGCCACTTATGGCGATCGCATTTTGCCCTTTGCTCGCGGCATATTCTACCAGTTGGTTGGCGGTGTCACTGCTCGAAAAATAATGAATAGCTACATCGGCTCCACTATCGATAAAGTGCCTGGTTATAGATTCGCCGATTCCTTGAGCACCAGCGGTAATGAGGACTTTTTTTCCGGTAATCTTATTGTTGTTTTTCATATTATTCCTTTTTGGTCTTCTAAATATTTTGATAATTTGATGAAGTGTACATTCATCATTTTGGTAGCAAGTGTTGGGTCACTAGATGCAATGGCTTTATACACATCTTCATGTTTTTTGATTTCGGTAATTACTTGATCCCCCTCACAAACGGTGTCTCTTTCGTAGGTGGAGAGAATAGGCGGAGTCAATAAAAGCATCAGTGAGACCATCGTGCTGTTTTTACTAGCTTTTGCAATGGCTAAATGAAACAGCAGGTCTTCCTCTAAGTAATCTTTCCCTTGTGTGATTTTGGCCTTGAAGGCCTCAAGTGCCTCACGCATCTTTTTTAGATCTGTCTCTGACCGTCGTTGAGCGGCCAACGAAACCATCTTCAACTCCAAGGATATTCGAGTTTCTACAAGCTCACTAAAAGAAGGCGCATCTAGGGAAACAATTTCATCTATTATGCCATTGAACCCGGTGAGGCCAATGGCCAGAATGGTACCGCTTTGAGAAACTGATTTTATGACGCCATAAAACTCCAATTTTCTAATGGCCTCTCTTATATGGTTTCTTTTTACCCCAAACTTTTCAGACATGATCCTTTCAGAAGGCAATTTGTCTCCACGTTCTAAATGCTTAGCGTTAATCAAATCTCGAATATTACAGATGACTTCATTCTGCAGGATTCTTTTCGCATCTTTTTCGATCAAACTTATCTTCACTACAATTGATACTTTAAAGTGGGTATTACAGTGTTATGACACTTACTAATCATATGACTTGCTCTCTTCTGCTATTGAAAATACCCCATCAGTGCGATGGTGCCATTGTATGAGATCACCAGCGAAAAGAACAGGGCAGCATACATCCCGATGTACACGCCTAGACTTGTTTTATAATCTTTCATTACTTTTTTATTACTCAGCATGAGTATGATGCCAAGTATGACTATGGGCAACACAAAGACGTTGAAAACTTGGGAGAGTATTTGGATTTGTATGGGGTTGGCACCAAATGCAGGCCCGATCAAGGCCACTAGGCAAGCTATGGCTGTGATGATGCGAAACTGTTTTGAACTGGTATCTAAAGTGCCCGATTGATAATCCGCAACTAACAACGGGGCGATCAATAGACAAGGGAAAATGGATGATAAGCCAGCACTCAAGGCACCACAAAAGAAAATCGTAACGGCCCACTTACCGGCCACTGGCTCCAGGGTACTGGCCATATCTATTACTTGAGTTACTTTCTTCCCTTCGTAAAACAATGCACCAGCAGCGACGGCCATGATCACACCACTGATCACAAATATCAGAACGGCTGCCGTAATGGAGTCCTTTTTTTGTTGATCCAAATTGGCGATAGTCCATCCCTTGCCTTGTATAAATAATGGACGAGACAAAAATGTAGCGGCCGCCATGGTGGTGCCCACAAAGGCAGCGACCAACATTTTGCCACCAGGCACATCTGGAATCGTAGGGATCAATCCTTTCACTACATCTATGCCATGTGGCTGTACGAAAAAGAATGAAATAATAAAAGACAAGCCCATGAAGCTGACAAATACCACAAGTATCTTCTCGAAAAAGGTGTACTTGCCCACTAGCATCAACAGGTAAAAGGTCACTATGATCGTAATAGCAACACTTAATATGATTTCATATTTATAAGGTGTTAACCCCGAGAAATTGAGCGCTAATATTTCAAATATGATATTGGATGAGATGCCTAATATCCCCATTAAGGAATTCCATTGGCCAAATGAAATGCCTAGAATAATTAAGATGGCGATAAGCTTGCCGAATTTTAGATGTTTTTTAAAACCATATAGGGCTGTTTCTCCCGTCACTAAGGCATAGTTGCCATAGGCAAACATGAGAATGCCAGAAAACAAACAGCTTAGAAAAAGTACCCATAGCAATTGCATACCAAACGTACTGCCCGCGACAATCATGGAAGTGACACTACCTGTGCCTATGGTGTAGCCTATGGCAAAAATACCAGGGCCAAATCCCAAGATTATTGAAATAATCTTTTTTAACAATGACTTCTTATTGTCCGATGCTGTCATGCGTCTATGGTTTAGTTAGTTGTTGATCCAATCTGTGTGATAGAACTTATTGGTGTGGTCATCATTTCTTTGGTAGGTATGTGCGCCAAAGTAATCGCGTTGTGCCTGCAATAAATTTGCTGATGAATTTGCAACCGAGAAGCTGTTTAAAAAGCTAATCGATTCAATAAGGTTCGGAGCAGCCACCTCATTGAGTATACACTGTGAAGTCACTTTCTGGGCGCTTGGTTTCAAAGCTTTGATTCTTTGAATGATTTCATCATTTTTCAATAAGTTGTCTGACACTTTGAAAATGGAGACCAATTCCATCATAAAGTCTGATCGAATAATACAGCCGTTGGTCCATATCCTGGACAACTCGCTTAAGTTCAATCCCCAATTATTGCTCAGGGATGCTTCTTGGATCAGTTTAAAGCCTTGGTAGTGATTCATTAATCTGGCAAAATGATAGGCTTCCAAGAGCTCTTCAGCACTGAAATTCAGGTTTGGGGTGTTGTTTGGTGCAAAATTTCTATTGGCCTCTATGCGTTCTTCTTTATAAAATGAGGTGTATCGTGCGAATAGTGCCGAAGTAATCATGGTACTTGGCACTCCGAGTTGAGTAGATGATATGGTAGTCCAGTTGCCCGTGCCTTTATTTCCAGCTTTGTCCATGATGCGATTCACTAACCAGTCGTTGCCTTCCTTTTTTCTAAGGATATCAATAGTGATTTCTAATAAATAACTATTGGTAGTTGCTTTCCAAGACGCTAAAATATCGGCGATTTGGTCTGGGTTATGACCCTTTGCTTTTAGGATAGTGAAGACTTCTGCCAACAGTTGCATTTCTACATACTCAATCCCATTGTGTACCATTTTTACAAAATGGCCACTGCCTTCTGTACCGATGAAAGTACAACAAGGTAAGTCATTGGCATCTTTGGCTGCTATCGTTTCCAGATAGGGCTGCACTTCTTTATAAGCTTCCAGGTCGCCACCCGGCATGATAGAGGGGCCTTTCAAGGCTCCTTCTTCTCCACCCGAAACTCCTGTCCCTACGAATCGAATGTTTTTGGATGCTAAATAGTCAAATCTTTTCTTCGTATCATTAAAGTTCGAATTGCCCCCGTCTATGATAATGTCTCCATTCTCTAAAAAAGGCAAAAGGTCTTCAATCACACCATCTACAGTCTTACCAGCATTCACCATCAACATAACCTTTCGAGGCTTTTGGAGTGAATTGACGAAAAGTGCTACATCGTCAAATGCAAGGGCGGTTGATAACTCTTCAAACTCATCTTTGAAGTTTTTAGCCACATCTTCTTCTTGGCCATCCACGTGTCTATTGAATAGAGAAATATCAAATCCTTTGCTTGCAAGATTTCTGGCGAGGCTTTTACCCATCACCCCCAAGCCAAACAAACCAAACGCTGACTTTTCTGACAATTGTTTACTTATCACTTCTACCATTTTTTTAGGAGTTAAACTTATATCTACATTAATCGCATACTTGGGGGCTTCCAAAATGTCAAACTGAGACTGGAGCAAATCTGAACTCATAAAATGCCCACTACGATTATTTATTCTCTTTTTGATTTGCTCAAATGAACCGTTTAAGAATATCCACTTCGAATACGCTTCAATGTTTTTGCTCAATATTTCCCGATAGCTTTCTTTCAGTGCTGAGCATACCATCACACAGCCTTTGTTTTGTGATGCTTCGAAGGCGATTTGATTCAAAGACTGTAGCCATCCGAATCTGTCGTCGTCATTGAGGGATTTCCCCTGCGACATTTTTTGGATATTTTGCTCAGGGTGGTAATCATCACCATCAAAAAACGGAATGTTGAGCGTTTCTGCTAGTAGGCTTCCAATCGTGCTTTTCCCAACACCCGAAACGCCCATGAGAAATATGATATGCGGTTTTATTTGATTCATAATATTTGGGCACCCAATCTGGGCACCCAAATATAGAATTAATTATTGACTTTGCATTCTTTTTTCGTAAAAGTCTAATAATCAACCCCCACAACAGCATAAGAGACTGTATAATAGGGCACGACAAACGGGCAATGATTAATGAAACATCGATAATAGAAGCCTTAAAACCCCTCTTCGTAAAACTATGATAATATAACGCTTCAATCCTTAATAAAATGGTAGTTGTCTGACAATCAGTAGGTAACAATTTTACGCTTTTATTGCAAAAAGCATGTTATGATTTCTACACAACTAAAACCGACGATGTCCTTACCAAGTGCGGGCATGTCTTTCAGTTTTAAAAGACCAAAAACTAGGGTGTTCAACGTCATGCAACATTTCGTAGAAGTGTTGACTTTAAATATTCTTTTAAACTTGATAAGGCCTTTGCATTCTCCATTCAAAACCAAATGAAGATGCGACCCAAGAAGCTGAGAAAGAGAAAAGTAGATATACTGGTCTTATCGGATATACACCTAGGTACTTACGGATGCAGAGCCAAAGAACTGCTCAACTACCTACGAAGTGTTTCTCCCAAGCAAGTCATCCTTAATGGAGATATTATTGATATCTGGCAATTCAGTAAGCGCTATTGGCCCAAGAGCCACATGAAGGTGGTTAGCCATTTGTTTAAATGGATGTCTAAAGGTGTGAAAATGCACTACATCACAGGTAATCATGACGAAATGTTGCGAAAATTCGAAGGCTTCAAAGTGGGTTCTTTTCGGCTACAAAACAAACTAGTCCTAGACTTGGATGGAGAAAAAGTATGGGTGTTTCATGGCGACGTATTCGACGTGACTATGCAACACTCTCGATGGTTGACTAAGCTTGGAGCTATTGGTTATGATACTTTGATTCTTATCAATCAAGTGGTCAATGCCATTAGTGAGTTTTTTGGGAAAGGCCGAATTTCATTATCCAAAAAAGTAAAAAACAGCGTAAAAGGAGCCGTCAAATTCATCAACAAATTTGAGGAAACCGCCACGACAATAGCTGCCGAAAATGGCTACAAATATGTAATGTGCGGGCATATACACCATCCAGAAATTAAAGCATACGAGACCGAACATGGACAGGTGACTTATCTCAACTCTGGGGATTGGATCGAAAACTTGTCCTCTCTAGAGTACAATAAAGGAGAATGGACGATTTATAAGTACAGAGATGAAGAGTATGCGCATCATGCCGCAGATGATACGCATCACGAGCAAGACTATATGTCTGATGCTACACCCAAAGAGCTGTATGGTAGGATGCTACAGGAGATGCTGATCGTGGCACCCAAAAACTGAAAATACTAAGGAAATGAAAATATTGTATGCGATACAAGGTACTGGCAATGGTCACTTGAGCCGTGCCAAGGATGTGATCCCAGCATTGATGAAACGTGCACAAGTGGATATATTGATCAGCGGGGTACAGGCTGATATTGATCTCCCGTTTCCAGTAAAGTATAAATACAAAGGCCTCAGTTTTATTTTTGGAAAAAGTGGAGGTGTGGATATGATGGCTACTTACAAAGCCAACCGTGTGAGAAGAGTCTGGAACGAAATCAAAAGCTGTCCAGTCAAAGACTATGATTTGGTTATCAATGACTTTGAGCCAATCTCGGCTTGGGCTTGTCGTTTGAAGGGCGTGAAGTGCATCGGGCTGAGTCACCAGAGTGCTCTGCGCTCCAAGAAGGTACCCGTACCCACTCATAGCGACCCGATGGGCTGGGCCGTGCTCAAATTTTATGCACCGTGCAATAGCTACTATAGCTTTCACTTTAGAAAATACGATGACCAGATTTTTACTCCAATCATTAGAACAGAGATTAGAGAACAAGAGATGTCTGACGAAGGACACTATACCGTATATCTGCCCGCTTATGGGGACAAGAAACTCATCAAGGTACTATCTGAAGTGAAAAATGCAGAATGGCAAGTATTTTCTAAGCATACCAAAGAGGCCTATGAGGTAGGCAACGTGAAAATAGAGCCGATCCATGCCGAGCGATTTAGTAAGAGCATGGCATCTGCTACGGGCGTGCTTTGTGGTGCTGGTTTTGAGACACCAGCAGAAGCCTTGTACCTCAATAAGAAACTACTGGTGATTCCGATGAAGCGTCAGTACGAGCAACATTTCAACGCAGAGGGACTCAAAGATTTGGGAGTACCCGTGTTGAAAAAACTAAATAAGAAAAACGCAAAAAATATCAAAAAGTGGGTAAAGTCGGATCAGCACGTACCTGTGCACTACCCCGACGAAACACAATTCATCATTGACAAAGTGCTGGAAGCGCACATTCAGTCTGAACTGACACCTGTAGTAACTAAACCCAGCTTTTTTTCCTTTTTAAAATTGAAATTATCCTAACGAGTGGCATATTCTAAATTTGATTTTGGTGAAGACTTTCATTGGGGAGTCTCTACTGCCGCGTACCAGATTGAAGGTGCGCATAATATTCACGGCAAGGGCATGTCTATTTGGGACAAATTCGTGCAAAACAGTGCTAAAATAAAAGACGGTTCACATGCCAATGTAGGATGCAATTTTTACGAACATATAGAAAAGGATCTCGACCTCATACAGGCTCTACAAATCCCTAATTATCGATTTTCTATAGCTTGGTCTAGGGTATTGCCCAATGGTATTGGAGAAGTGAATCAAGCCGGAATCGATTTTTATAACAGGCTGATAGATGGCTGTCTAGAGCGGAATATTATCCCTTGGATCACACTCTATCATTGGGATTTGCCACAGGCGCTCGAAGACCAAGGAGGATGGACCAATAGAGAAATACTCAATTGGTTTGAAGAATTTGCCACACTTTGTGCTCGTAGTTTTGGTGATCGAGTTTCCAATTGGATGGTACTCAACGAGCCGATGGTTTTTACTGGGGCGGGTTATTTCTTAGGCTATCATGCACCAGGAAGAAAGGGGATGAGCAATTTTTTATCGGCTATGCACCATGCTACACTTTGCCAGAGCCTAGGCGCTCGAATCCTTCGCAACGAACTAGAAGATGCGCGTATAGGCACTACTTTTTCGTGCTCGCATGTAGATCCTTTTTCCAAAGACGAAAAGGATGTGACGGCGGCCAAACGTTTTGATGCCCTGCTCAATCGTTTGTTTATAGAGCCCGCTTTAGGGTTGGGGTACCCGCTGCAGGATTTGCCTATCGCTCAACGCGTAGAAAAGTACATGATGCAGCACGACGAGAGTTTAATGCATTTTGATTTCGACTTTATAGGTGTACAGAATTATACCCGCGAGGTGGTAAAGTACAATTGGATGATCCCTTATATGAAAGGGCAAATCGTGAATGCAGATGAGCGAAACGTGCCATTGACGACGATGAACTGGGAGGTTTACCCTAAATCGATCTATTATATGCTTAAAAAATTTAATAGTTACGAAGGGATAAAGGAGCTTATTGTCACTGAAAATGGTGTAGCCTTTCCTGAAAAGGTCATAGATGGCAGAGTGAAAGATTTGGATCGAATCCAATTTATTCAGTCATACCTCCATCAAGTGCTCAAGGCACAGAAGGAGGGAGTCAACGTGACGGGCTACTTCTTATGGACGCTGCTCGACAACTTCGAATGGGCCGAAGGGTACACGCAACGATTCGGATTGATACATACCAATTTTGAGACTCAAGAGCGGATCATCAAGGATTCAGGACATTGGTATAAGCGGTTTCTGCAATCGGCCAGAGTGCGCAATTTGGTAGAGCAGTAAATATAGGCTTGCGCCAATTGTTGCGCGCTTAGTTAGGCTTGATTAGACCTTCTTCTAAAAGCTCTTTAATGACGATCTCAGTCATTTCACTTTTGAATTTGAACTCGTCACGGATCTCTAGTACATAGGCTTTGATCTTCATTTTAAATAAAGGGCCTTTTGGATGTAGCTCGTTGGAAAAGACGACCACTATGGGTTTATTTAAAAATACATACTTGGAAACTTGAGCTGCTTGTGTGGCTATGGCTCTGGCTCGGGTAGTGTCTACATCTATCGGAAGGTAGATTTCTGATACTACTTGACAGTTGGCTTCTCCAGCATTGGCATTGGCTACCGATCGATTCATGATTTCCCCATTAGGGATTGTTACGAGGTTGTCGTCTGGGGTGACAATGCGAGTAGAGCGCAGGCCAATTTCTACTACTTCACCATATGTATCACCTACCTGTATTTTATCGCCAGAGTTGAACGGACGATCAAATAGAATCATAATACCACCAAAGATGTTTTTGAGTATGTCTTGAGAGGCAAAACCTACGGCTACGCCAATAGATGCGGAGAAAGCCAATACAGTGGCTGTAGGAGGCTGGTATATGCCTGCCACGATCAAAAAAATCACAATCACCCAGCCCATGATTTTGACTACTGGGGTGAGGCTTTTTATCGTGATACGGTGCTTGATGCTCTGCTCGGCGAATATTTCCAGAATGTGTGAAATGAACCGAATAGCAAAATATCCTACTAGAATAAAAATCAAACTCCAAAACAGTTTGGACATAGAAATCAATTTGGCTACTGGCGGTGGTTTGGTCAGGTCTACTTTGTCCTTTTTATTGGCCGCATCAGCTTTGTCCATGGCTACGATCGTCGAGTCCAATACCTGACTAGGGTTGGCCTTGGAAGTCTTAGTAGAATCGGCCTTTGGTTGTGCTTGCTGTTGTTGTGCGATCGCGAATGACGACAGCAAGAGCACAAAGCCTATGAGTAGTAGCTTTTTCATCTTAGTGAATTAAATTTCTTGATTTTAGCAAGCTGATTGTATTTCTATATACTATGGGGTTGATCATAAATTGTTCGCCAGTTTTGGCCAACAGTCCATCTTCCAATAAGGCCAGTAGGGTCAGGTCGCTGTAGTTGTGTGTGACATTGAGTACATCGGCCAGTTGTGTTACTGTCAGCCCATCATGCAGAATGAGTGCATGCAATGCATAGAGTTTGTTCATGGATAGCACGTTCAAAAAGTTGAGATTTGGCTTTTTGAATGTGCCAATCGTGATGGTGCTTTCGTCTATTTCTTTGGTAGATAGTAGCCAGTAGATCAGGGCCAGACTGATATTGCTTTGTGCAAACACGTTAAGGTCAGAGAAGAATTTGTTTCTCAAAAATTCTTGCTGCTCGTCTTCGTCCATTTTGATAAATTTTTTATCGTCGGCTATAGATTGATCTATTTCGAAAAGTATTTTGAACCCGCTGATTCTATTTCTTTTCCAAATGATGCTGATAATCTGTTCATCTGTGAGTGTTTTTAGTTCTATCGTGTAGCTAAAAAATTCATTGATATTGATGGTTTTTTGAAGGTATGACCAGGTATATATTGTTGTGCTCGTTACCCAAAATACATTTTTGTAAGTTTTGTTGATGAGTTGAAAAAGCAGCACCATAGCGCCAAACCCATGCACCTTACGTTGATAGAGGTTTTGAATGTCTTCGAGTACCACTACACGCTTGGGAGAGTCGTTTAGGTGGTTTATGATATCGTCTACCGTTTGAAAGGTTTCTTTTTTGAATAGACTGCGCATAGTCTGAATAAAATGCTCTTCACTGCATTCGTTGCCACGAATGGCTAGCCGTGTGACGGTATAAGGGAAGCGAGCCTCATGCAGGGCATAGTTGAGAAAGGAGGTCAATCCGCCCCATTTTTCCCCTAGTATTACTGTGGCGGCATAGTGGCCTTTGCCCCAGCTATCAAATGCTTTTTTGAGTGTGCTCAATTCTTCCTGTCTGCCTTCGAATAGCTCCAAATCTTCGAGCGCTTCTATTTGATAGAGGCGCTTATAGATGAGCGGTAGCTTGTCTATGGCCTGCTGAGATTCGAGTAAAAAGTCGGATACTTGTTTGGAGATTTCTGCTTTTTTGGCTGTTAGTACAAACTTCTCACTAAGCGCACTTACGCTGTGGCGAGTGGCGTTGTATCCTCGGAGTAGTATTAGCTTGAGGTTCTTCTTACGAGCAGTCATTTTCTGCTCCAATTTCAATCGTACCTCCTTGGCCTGTTTGGCGGCTTTGGCTTTGGTTATTCTCAAGCGTAGCTCTCTTACATTCTCATTGAAGGTGAGCTCCATGATGTCCTGACAGAAGTCATTGACTGCTGCTTCGAGCGCTTCGCCATTGGCAGCAATCGATTGGTTCAGTGTGGTTCGCTCTTCATCTAGGCGTGCAGCTGCTCGTTTGAGCCCTTCGGTAGCGATGCTTACTGCTTGATCGGCATCTTCTTCATTATCGAGTGCTGCTATAGCCGAAGACAAGCTGAAAGTAATGACATGATCAAGGTCTTTGACATGATCAGCTGTGTTTTCTAACGAAGCAAAAGAATCTTGTTTGATTTTGTTGATTCTTTTTTTGAAACGAGGTAGTTTCTCAAAAGCAATCAATTCGTGAGGAGAGATGATATGCAAGTCCTCAGACTTCATAGGACTGTCGTATCTGTCGGTTTTTACGATGATTCTTTCGTCCGACAAATGTTCTACTTGCTGGTCTATACTTACCTCGAGTTTGTTGATCAGATTGATCACAGTCTGGTTAGACAGCTTGTCGCAAAGTCTAGGTACTACTTCCTTGTCTAATTTTTTAACAGCCTGATAGTTTAGCCGTTTCAATTCTTTCTGAAACGACTCGTGCTCTACGCCCACAGTTTTAATTCCTTCTTCGATAAACAACTTGATTTCATCCATTTCAGGGCCAATGTAGTCGTCTATCTTTTTGAATTGAGCCGTTTGGAATTCGGTCAAGCTGCCTAGAGTATTGTGTTTGAGCAAGTTGATATTTAGGTCCAATCGCCACTCTTCGAAAAAGGCATAGTTGGTGTTTTTCCAAGACAAATCGAAGGCACTCCACTTGCTTTTGGCTGTCTCTATCTTGGAGGAGATGATTTCATCGGCAAGTCTTCGGGCAGGTAGCTCTAACGTGCCCGCTTTTTCATACGCTAATAAAAACTGCTCGGGATAGGCTGCCGTGAGATTGTCTAGCTGACTAGTGAGCTCAGAGGTCAAGGTGGCTTTGAAAGCCAAAACCTCTTCTTCGGTGAAAGAGGTGTGCTCTGTCTCTTGTTTGTCCAGTTGCTCTTCCCAGCTTTTTATTTCCACATATTGTGAGGTAATAGCAGAGTAGTAGCTAGCCGTTATTTGCTGTAGGTCGAGTATCGTTTCGATCATCAAATTTTTCTTAGCCAGATTTTGCAGTGGAATTTTATGCAGCCAATAGGGCTTCTTCTTTTTGTTTTTCCTAAAAGGATTAGCGAGTGAGTTGGGAATGTTGCTGATCAGAAACCCTATTCTTTTGCCTAGTTTTAATGTCTTGAGCCAGCTGGGGTCATCAATGTCGGCTATAAAGCGCGCTGGCTTTTGTAGCTCCGTTTTGCTGTCAGGGATATTCTGAAAAATAGCATAAAGGCTGTTTAGAAAATTTTCGTGCTCGATAGCCAAGTCGAGCGCCTCGGGCTTGGGTTTGATTCCGTCTATTTGAACGAGTAGTGTATTCTTGAAGTCAGATATTTGGCTGTGAGAGGTGCGTGTCTCTGCGGGTAAACTGTAAAAAGTATGAATGGCAGCCACAATCTGCAGCATCTGTTCGATTTCCAGATCCAATTGTTTGAAGATTTCTGTCTGATAATTCTCTTTCAAACATTGATCAATTTTGCCTACAAGTTCGTCTGCTATAGAAGCCATTGTGTTAATTTTAATCAGTAAAGGTTAGTAAATAAATAGGACAACATTATTAATTCAGCCTGTTAGATTATATTTTTTTAACCCCACTGTATTTAGTCATAAGACTGAGACGCAATAAATAGAAAAAGTAACGCAGAAATGTGTAATTGTTAGTTTTAGTAAAAATACCATCGATTGTATTGTTGATATTTTAATAAATACGTAGTATTTCGTTTATATATTTTCATTTTGGCAATAAATCGTCTGTAATATTGAATTATTTTTCAATGAAATTCCAGATTCCTTCGTAGGTTTGCAACGAGCTAGCGCCCATGATGCAACTGACCCAAAATTGTATTTCTAGCGAAGTATAAAAATTATAGCATAATATGGTGATTGGTGTAGTTAAATGCACGGAAGAAAATCTAGTAGCCTTAGTGCCACAAGTGGCTTCCAAATTAATCAAAGACGAATATCAGATTGTAGTAGAATCAGGTGCTGGCAAAGCATCTGGCTACAACGATGAAATATATGAATCTACAGGAGCGGTCATTTCATCTCGGGATGAAGTCCTATCTAAAGCAGACGTCATTCTTACAGGGACAGGTATTACAAAATCAGATGTAGACCTTATCAAAGCCGATGCAATATTGGTAGGTAAGTTTAACGGGCGTGTAGCCTCCGAACTCATTACTAATCTTAAAGAATGCAAGGCACAAGCTTTTAGCTTGGATTTATTGCCTCGCTCTACGATAGCACAATCTATGGATGTGTTGTCTTCTTTGGCTTCTTTGTCTGGGTACAAAGCGGTGGTAACAGCTGCAGACGAGTTTGCAGGTTATTTTCCAATGATGACAACCTCTGCAGGTACGATACCTCCAGCCAGAGTATTGATACTGGGCGCGGGAGTAGCAGGTTTGCAGGCCATCGCTACAGCCAAAAGGTTAGGAGCGATCGTGGAGGCCTTTGATGTGCGTACAGCTGTACGTGAAGAGGTTCAGAGCTTGGGAGCCAAATTTATAGAAGTAGAAGGTGCGCAAGAAGACAGTGCGGCTGGTGGATATGCCGTTGAGCAATCAGAAGAATACATCAGTAAGCAAAAGGAGCTGATTCATGAGACGGCTTTGAAAGCTGATGTAGTGATCACCACGGCTAACATCCCAGGACGTAAAGCACCAGTACTTATAGAAAATCGTACGGTTGAAGCGATGAAGCAAGGTAGTGTAATAGTAGACATGGCTTCTGCGAGCGGTGGCAATTGCGAATTGTCTAAAGATGCTGAAACGGTAGATATCGATGGCGTAAAAATCATCGGAGATGCCAAACTATACAACCTGATGGGCAAGCAAGCCAGCTTGTTGTATAGCAACAATATTTACAACTTTCTCAAATACATTCTCAAAGAAGGTAAGGACAACTTGCCCTACGACAGCGAGATTGTAAGCCAATCGCTGTTGAAAGTAGAAGAGCCCGTATCGGCCTAATTATTCCCATTAAATTCTAAAGACCATGTTTGAGATATTAGATTATCTGAAAGATCATGTGCTCATGATCAACTTATTAATTATTACCATTTACCTAGGTTTTGAAATCATTTCCAAAGTACCTACTGTACTGCATACGCCGCTTATGTCTGGGTCCAATGCCATCAGTGGGATTGTCATTATCGGAGCCATTATTTTGGTGAGACAGGCAGATAGTTCGGATTACCTGACACTCGTGTTGGGAGCCGTCGGTATCGTATTGGGTACTATCAATGTAGTAGGAGGTCATGCGGTGACCAACCGTATGTTAGAAATGTTTAAGAAGAAATAAGATGCAGTACATCGAATTATTATATATCGTATCAACCGTCCTTTTGATTGTCGGGTTGAGAAAATTGAGTAGCCCATCTACGGCAAGAAATGGAAACGTAATCGCAGCCTTAGGCATGGGATCGGCTATTTTGGTGTCCATATTCAGCCCAATGGCTAATGATCAGGGCAACCTGCTTTATATCTTCGGCGCGATAGCCGTAGGGTCTGTGATTGGAATGGTCTATTCCAAAAAAGTAGAAATGACAGGTATTCCTGAATTGGTTTCCGTATTCAATGGATTTGGTGGTGCTTGTGCAGTAAGTATAGCCATTTTAGAAGCATATAAGTTTGATGCGTCCTCGACCATTGGATTGATGGGCACTACTTATATGGCTTTGTTTATCGGAGGAGTGGCTTTTACGGGTAGTTTGATCGCTTATGGAAAATTGGCTGGCAAAGTGAAGGATTGGAAAAGCGGCATTTCATCGTATTTCAACCTTGTGTGGTTGGCACTCTGCTTAGGCTTGATCGTCTACCAAGTAGCGAACCCGTCTGCTTACGAATACTTACCAATCATCATTCTAGTCGTTTCATTAATTTATGGGTTGAGTTTCGTATGGCCTATCGGAGGAGCGGATATGCCCGTCGTTATTTCTTTGCTAAATGCTCTGACAGGTATAGCAGCAGCACTTGCAGGGATGGTGTATGGTAATATGGTGATGCTGTTGGGGGGTGTGCTTGTGGGGTCTTCAGGTGCCATTCTGACGATCCTCATGTGTCAGGCAATGAACCGATCATTGATCAATGTAGTGGTAGGAGGTTTTGGCGCTTCGGCCACTTCTGTAGCGGCTGATCAAGGTGATATCAAAGAAACTACGGCCAATGACACGGCCATTATGATGCGCTATGCACAAAACGTGATGGTGATCCCTGGATACGGGATGGCTGTGGCGCAAGCACAAAAGGCGTGTAAAGAGTTAGATAAAAGTTTGACCTCACGTGGCGTGAATGTGAACTATGCCATCCACCCAGTGGCAGGTCGCATGCCAGGTCATATGAACGTATTATTGGCGGAAGCCGATGTGCCGTACAACAAATTGATCGATCTCGATGATGCCAACAGTATGCTTTCAGATACGGATGTATGTCTGGTAGTAGGTGCTAACGACGTAGTGAATCCGTCGGCACTCGATGACCCAGGAAGCCCGATCTACGGCATGCCAGTATTAGAGATCCTCAATGCTAAAAATGTAATTGTGCTTAAAAGAGGAATGAGCAAAGGATACTCAGGTATCGAAAATCCGCTATTCTTCCACGATAAGACTAAAATGCTCTTTGGTGATGCCAAAGACACCATCGAAACGCTGAACAACGAAGTGAAAGTGATGGATTAAGTAAACACACGCCTTTCAAAGCTTAACACTCTGAAAGGCGTGTGTTTTTCATTCAGGAATATTAACACCCCATCCAGCGAAAAAAATAATCAAGACGTATGACATGAATTAGCTTAGGGCAAAATTCAGATTCATGCGAAAGATTTTTTCACCCTTCTTTATTTCAATTGTACTTTTTAGCTGTACGTCTAAGCCAATAGCTCTTTTCGAAGCCAGCGACTGGGCGTATGTAGGTGAATATAGTCTGGGGCTAGAAGGCCCTGCTGTGGATATAGAGGGCAATCTGTTTTTTGTAAACCCACAAAAAAACGGAACCATAGGTAGACTGTTGCCCACTGGTCAATTCGATTTGTATATAGACAGTTTGCCTCAGGGAAGTGTGGCCAATGGTATTCGGTTTGGCAATGATGGCCTTATGTATCTCGCCGATTATGTCAATCATAATATTTTGACTATCGATCCTGTGCATCGTGAAGTAGTGGTTTTTGCACACGATAGCACCATGAATCAGCCCAATGACCTTGCGATCAGCGAAAGGGGTGTATTGTTTGCGAGTGATCCCAATTGGGTCGACAGTACAGGTAATCTATGGCGAGTAGAGCTGGATGGGAAATTTGTAAAACTGGCCGATAACATGGGTACCACCAATGGTATAGAAGTGGCCCCAGGTGATCGTTTCCTTTATGTAAATGAAAGTGCACAGCGAAAAATTTGGGCTTTTGACTTGAGTCCAGAAGGGGAGATATCCAACAAACGATTGTTGATCCAATTTGCAGATCATGGCCTCGATGGCATGCGTTGCGATACCGCTGGCAATCTGTATGTAGCGCGATATGGCAAAGGGGTCATTGCTGTGATATCGCCAGCAGGTGAACTACTGCAAGAAGTAGAACTCAAAGGGCTAAAGCCGACCAACATAGCCTTTGGCGGCTTAGACGGGCGCACCTGTTATGTGACTTGTCAGGATCGAGGATATATCGAGACTTTTCATAGCGAATACCCCGGACGCAGTTGGGCTTTGCGGCCATAAGATACTTGTCGGATTTTTGTCTCTAAAGAGATTTTTCTTCTGCCATGCGAAACTAAAATGGGTATAATCGGTACATTTATCTCATGTACGTTTCGATTACCCGCCTTAAGCTTAAGTCTATTTGGCTCTTGCCAAAATTTGCCAAACAATCTGGAAGAGTAGCCAAGCAGGCCCAAGACTCTCCAGGGTATATTAAGGTGAAACTCTCCAATCGCTGGTTTAGATACTTTTATACGCTGACTCTATGGAGGTCTCGAGCAGATATGCAGCAGTTTGTGATACATGGCGATCACAAAGTAGCGATGCAGGAATGGAGCAAATTTGCAACTGAAGTAAAGGCTCTGGGTTATGAAACAGAGGCCGCACCCAAGTGGAAAGAGGTACGCAAACGAATAGCAACCGAAGGAAAGACCACACGTTAAATTTATCGATGAATAGGATAGATAGACTTACGGCCATCATGCTCAAGCTACAGAGCAAAAGATATGTAACGATAGACGACATCGCAGAGCAGTATAGCATCAGTGAACGCACCGTTTTTAGAGACATCAAGGCACTGGGAGAGGCAGGTGTACCTATTGGGTTTGAAAAAGACCGAGGGTACTATATTGTAGAAGGTTATAGCATACCTCCTGTCATGTTTACCAAAGAGGAGGCCGGAGCTATCTTGTTGGCTAGCAAACTACTCAAACGGCAAGGTGATCAGTCGCTAGTAGATCATTTCGAGCAAGCTTTGACCAAAATCAGAGCCGTGTTGAAAAACACTCAAAAAGACTATGTGCAAGAACTAGAAAAATATATCGAAGTCGTTTCCCCAAATGTGTCCGTAGAAAAAGCCTTTCCAGATTTGTATTTGACTGACATTAAAGATGCGTTGGTTCATCATCAAATCTTATCATTTGAGTATTATGCTAATTATAGCGATAGCTATTCGTCGCGAGAAGTAGAGCCCTTAGGTATTTGCCATTATGCCAATCATTGGCATCTGATCGCCTATTGCCGTATGCGCCATGGCATTCGTGATTTTCGTACAGATCGCATCAGCAAGCTCCATGTGTTAGATCAGTTTTTTGACCCATCGCTTAGAGATGATTTCAAGGAGCATATATTCGTTCGTCAGATGTCTCAGGACGTTAGAGAGATCAGGGTTTTGTTTGAACCCGATGTGGCACGATTGATTGGAGATCAACGCTATTATTATGGTTTTATAGAAGAAAAGAAAACCGAGGCTGGCGTAGAGATGATTTTTATGGTGGGTGAGTGCGAATACTTTGCCCGCTGGCTACTCATGTTTACCGATCGTGTGCGAATTCTCAATTCTGAAAAACTGGAACAACAAATACAGCAATTCATAGAGCAACTGAGTAGTCACTATGCCATGGTACATTAATTTTTTATTAAAAAATAAACGCTTTAAAATTCACTGACATAGGGTTGTCAGTAGAGGGTATTTCATTTGTATAAATCAAATTCAAAAAAAAACTAAACTTTATACAAATGACCGATCAAGTAGTGGAATTGGTGATTTACAAAATCAAACCCAACCAAGTGGAAAATTACCAATCCAAAATCATTCATCATTTTAGAGAACTGGTCAAAAGCTTTGACGGCATGATAGGGTATAAAACCTATTGTGCGATCAAGGAAGAGGGATTGTTCGTGGATCAGGTAGAGTGGCGGGATTTGGCAAGTGCCGAATTTGCTGCAGAAAAAGTGAAAGAAATGCAGGACGATGAGATCTATGCTCCTTATCTGTCGGCATTCGAAGAAGTTAAATTTTTCTTACATCTCAAACATGTAGCCTAATGGAAAAGCTGAATCTTGTAAAACAACACCCTGCCTACTATAAGGCGCAAAACAAACCGGTAGAAGTTGAAATTGAGCCTGTTCATTGTTTGACAATTAGTGGGATAGGAGCGCCAGAAGAAGAGCGGTTTCAGTCAAGTGTAGGAGCAATATATGCGGTGGCTTATACGGTAAAAAAGTATGCGAAATCAGAACAGAATGATTTTGTAGTGCCTAAGATGGAGGCTTTTTGGTGGGTAGACGAAGGACTCGTTTTTGATGAAACCCCAAAGTCTGACTGGCAGTGGCAGTTGATGATCCGAATGCCTGATTTGGTGTCCGACGAGCATGTAGATCAGGCGGTAGAGGAGGTGATCAAAAAGAAGGGCATATGTCTAGCCAATGAAGTACAGCTCAAGGCTATTCATGAAGGTCGATGTGTGCAAGTCTTGCACGTCGGGTCTTATTACGAAGAAGGGCCTTCGATCAAAAAAATATTGGAGTATATGAAATCAAATGGTTTGGAAATGAATGGTTATCATCACGAGATTTACCTGTCAGATCCTACACGTACCGCTGTAGAAAAGCTGAAAACCATTATTAGGTACGCGGTAAAATAGCGAAGATTACTTAGATAAAACGACATGGCAGAGCCACTGAAAAATGAATTTAATGCATCGTTTGTTGCCCAACTGGGTAGCCAGCTGAGCGACAAAGACTCATCCTTCCGATTGGAGGCCTTTGTTGCCGCTGTTCTCGATGAAGAGTGGGAGGGGCGTGAACTTAAAAACCGAATGAGACATCTTACGTGTATGATTCGGTCGCATACGGCCTTGGTTTTTTTGGATCAGCTAGAAGTGATGAAGTCACTTGCTGTACACTATAGTGGCCTGCAAGGCATGACTTTCCCGGATTTTGTGGAAGTATACGGTCAGGAGTATTTGGCAGAATCTCTGGTGGCCATGAAGCACATGACTCAATACTCCACGGCCGAATTTGCCATTCGTCCTTTCATTATCAAATATGAAAAAGAAGTAATGAATACTCTGCTCGACTGGAGTATGGATGCCAACGAGCATGTGAGAAGGTTGTCGTCAGAAGGTTGCCGTCCGAGGTTGCCTTGGGCGATGGCTTTGCCTGCTTTCAAGAAAGATCCGAAGTTGATTTTGCCCATTCTGGAAAACCTGAAGGCTGATGATTCGCTCTACGTTAGAAAAAGTGTGGCCAACAACCTTAATGACATCACCAAGGATCATGTAGCGTTGGCTTTGGATTTGGGTGAGCGCTGGTATGGAGATTGTACACATACCAATTGGGTCGTGAAGCATGGGTTGAGAAATCTACTGAAACAAGGTCATCCTCGTGCTTTGCAAGTGATTGGTTTCGATGATAAAGCCAAATTTTCAGTGCCTGTATGCTCGCTCTCGGAGCGTAAGTTGAAAATAGGAGATGTTTTGCATTTTGAGTTTGAAGTAGTAAGTGAGGAAGCTCAATTAGCTTTTGCTAAAGTCGGTTTTGTGGTGTCTTATCAAAAGGCAAATGGTACACTTTCGGATAAAATTTTTCATGTTGCAGAAAAGGAGTTTGACAGAGGGTCGTCCTTCTGGTTCAAAAAGAAGCTCTCTTTTAAAGACCTCTCCACCCGCAAACACTACTTGGGTAGACACAAGTTGGGCATTTTGGTTAATGGTAAAAAACTGACAGACGAAGTGTTTGAATTGGTTTGAAAGTGAAGCAGGGCTAGGCATTTGAAAATTTGGTGCTTAAATTTAAGGACTAAAATCACAGGCCATGACCGACGGAACCATCAGAACAAATATACAAGTAGGCGCAGCAGTAGAGGTCGTACAGAAGCACCACCAGCGCTCTGGAGAACTCACAGAAGGAATCGTAAAGCGCTTGCTCACGAAGTCCCCCAAGCACACCCATGGCATCAAAGTTCAGTTAGAAACTGGCGAAGTAGGTCGGGTGAAAAACATCCTTAACGACTAAGCTACGCTGAATTCAGAATCCAGTTAGGATTAACCTGTAGGAAAGGAATACTTAGAAACAGGTATTTACTGCCAGTAAGTAATTAATGACCTTTGGAATCATTGGCCGAATAGGTAAATTCGGTTTTAATCATTTCTAAACTTAATTTTAATTACTATGAAAACACTGCGCTATTTGCCAGCCTTCTTTGTGATGGTTGGTTTGTATTCATGTGGGTCTAATGCTGGTAATGATAAAAGCATAGCCAAGTTGACAGCCGAAAGAGACTCTTTGAAAATGGAGTTGGAGAGATTAGCTCCAAAGGAATTTGTATACTTTATCGATAGTTCGGAAAGCAACAAATCCGCAAAAGAGGAACTGTGTGAGAATTTAGCAAACAGCATGGCTTCTCCTACTGCTACAGCCAATTCATTTATTAACGCACCCGAAGCAGCTAAAAAAATCAGAAATTGGATTAACACGAAACGTTCAATATACACACAGCGGTATTTTTATGAAGAGTCTGACGATATCCTTGCGTTCTATTTTCCTCTTGAGAATGTACAGGAACTATTGAAAAGAATAAAGAACCACCCAAATGCCAATGATATTGCAGGGATCAGGGTGTACTATGGTGCAAAATCTGGAACCGTGCCCGACGCATTCATGATACCAGTGAAAAAAGACTTGTCTGACATCGTAAAAGTATATTATAAGGAAGGAGAAGAGATTCCTGATGTAGTCGCTCAAGACCCTCCTCCAGTATTGAATAAATCTCTCCCATGTCCTAATTCATGTCCTTGATGGAGATGGAAAAATGGGTGGTATATGGATCGATGTTTAGTGTACTACTGCCTCTTATTATAGGCAGTAGTACCTTAATGAACAAGCCCGACAAGGGTGTCCTGCCCATATTACTACTTCTTTTATTATCATTTCTGACTGACCTAATTTGTTATTTTTATGCCCCTTATGGCCCCACTTATTGGATCATCAATTTATTCTCGATCTTTGAGATTTTAATCCTTGGGTTTATTTATTCTACACAATGGAAATCTAGGTTTATTTTTTTGATTGTTCCGATCATTTGGTGTGTCGCATTTGGCATCAAATTATTTGAAAACATAAATGGTTTTCATGGCGAATATTTTGCAATCAGTTCATTTATCGTCATGGCATTTGCATGTTATGCTTTCTACAGGATTTTTATAGAAGAGAGCGTATTGTCACTCGAATCCTATTATTTCTTTTGGATCAATACAGGGTTTCTAATTTATGCATCGGGGAGTTTGTTTTCTTTTTTACTTAGTCATCATATTTTAATGGAAAACGAATCGTCCTGGATGCTACACAATGCTGCCAATATTCTTAAAAACCTACTTTTTGCCATCGGCCTATGGAAAGCCAGACTCACCCGTTAAATACCGAAATGGTGCTCATATTAGGCACCAGTGGTATGCTGCTGCTCACCACAGTAATTGTGCTGTTTGTTTATCTATATCAGCGCAAGCTCATTAAGCGCAAGCTGGAATACCAAGAAATCGAAGACCTGCTCAAAAAACAAGAGCTAAAATCGGCCTATGCGATACTAGAGGGGCAAGACCGAGCCTACAAGCAAGTAGCCGAAGAGCTGCACGACAATCTCGGTAGTATGCTCGTTACCCTCAATATGCTCTCTGATACACTGCCCAAGAAAACGGATCCAGAGTCGCTAAAAGTACTGGCAGATAAGATCAGTTCGGTTACTACACAGGCCACCGAAGCCACTCGACAGATTTCGCATAGTTTGCATTCGGGGGCACTCAAGCATTTCGGGCTCGCTGTAGCTATACAGGAGCTGATAGATGCACTCAACGAAAGCCATAGCATCACAGTAAGCAGTCATATTGATCTGGGCGAGGAATTAGAAAATCAGGTCAATGTACAACTGTACCGTATTGTTCAGGAGCTGGTCAACAATACGTTGAAGCACGCCAAAGCCAGTACCATCAACATGGACTTGTCTAAGACTCCTGAGTTTCTTACCTTGATATTTGAAGACAATGGCATTGGATTCGATCTTCATCAGCAGGGAGAAAAAGGACTGGGGTTGAAAAACCTGAAAGCCAGAGTAGATCGTCTCGACGGCCAGATCACCATAGAAAGTAACAAAGGTAAGGGAACCACCAACATCATAGAAATACCGATATGAACACCATAAAAGTTTTGCTTGCCGATGATCATACCATTGTGATGGAGGGACTTCAGGTCGTCCTCAGTGCTGAGGAGGAATTTGAAGTAGTAGGTACCGTGCTCAATGGTGAGCAAGTGATCCAATTTGTAGGGAAGCACCCTGTGGACGTAGTGGTGTTGGATATCAATATGCCAGTGATGGACGGAATCTCCTGCGCCAGAAGGCTCAAGAAAGATTACCCTGAGCTTAAAATAATTATACTTACCATGTATGCTCAGCGTTCTTTTGTGGACGAAATTTTGAAAATAGGAATCGATGGGTGTTTGCTCAAAAACAACACAGGCAAAGAACTGACGACGGCTATATTTCGAGTAATGAATGGTAGCCAGTATTACGATCGACTTAAGAATTTTAACTCATCAGAAGAGGAGGTAAAACAATATAAACTTAGCAAACGAGAATTGGATGTGATCAAGCTAGTGGCCGAAGGCAAGACGAGCCAGCAGATTGCCGATGAGTTGTTTATCTCAGAGCTCACTGTACAAACCCACCGTCGAAATATGATGCGCAAATTAGATCTCAAAAACAGTATGCAGGTCGTGCAGTTTGTGCAAGACAATGAGTTGATTTAATCACATGAAATGCTAGCAAGGGCGGTGATTTTTATTTTAGAATAAAAGGCATAGACCAAATTTTACGATGAGTGAACAGCTGTGCATGCTTTTTTCTTGGGTCCTGTGCTATTTTCTCCTTGAGTTCCACCTGCTAAGCCATATATTTGTATGACAACGATCCCCATTGATGAAACTTAAATGATTTGCTGTATACCTAATTTATAAATCCCTTCGAAATGTCCCAAGAATTAAAGAAACTCGATAAAATACTAGTAGCCAATAGAGGAGAAATAGCGATACGTATTTTACGAGCAGCCGCAGAGCTCAAAGTTAGAACTGTAGCCATGTATACTTATGAAGACAGGTATTCATTGCATAGATACAAGGCCGACGAAGCTTATCAAATCGGACAGGATGATGCTCCTCTCAAACCTTATTTGGACATCGAGGCTATTATCAAGCTAGCCAAGGAGCATCAGATAGATGCCATCCATCCAGGGTATGGTTTCCTTTCTGAAAACGTGACATTCGCACGCAGATGCGAAGAAGAGGGCATCATCTTCGTAGGGCCAAGGTCTAGTATCATGGCACAGCTGGGAGACAAAGTAGAAGCAAAAAAACTAGCCATCAATGCCAAAGTACCTGTTATACAAGACAGTAAAGAAGATTTGGTAGATGTAGCTATTGCAAAAAAAGAAGCTGCACGAATAGGCTATCCGATTATGCTAAAGGCTGCTTCGGGTGGAGGCGGTCGTGGCATGAGAGTGATCCGTTCGGAAAAAGAGTTGGAGAAGGCTTTTCACGATGCCAAGAGCGAAGCAGAAAAATTCTTCAGTGACGATACCGTTTTTATTGAAAAATTCATTGACCAGCCCAAACACATCGAAGTACAGCTCATGGGCGACAATCATGGCAATATCGTGCACTTGCATGAAAGAGACTGCTCTGTACAACGTCGATTCCAGAAGGTGGTAGAAGTAGCACCGAGTCCTAACCTGAAAGAAGAAACGCGACAGGCTATTTTCGAGTACGCCATCCGAATTGCCAAGCACGTCAGCTACAACAATGTAGGTACCGTAGAGTTTTTGGTAGACAAGGAGGGAGAGGTTTTTTTCATAGAAGTGAATCCTCGAATCCAAGTAGAGCACACCATCACCGAGGAAGTAACAGGTGTAGACATTGTGCGGTCTCAGATTTTGATTGCGCAGGGGCATCCCTTGTCGTACAAAGGTATATTTCTTAGGAGTCAGGAAGACATCAAAGTCAACGGATTTGCTATACAGTGTCGAGTCACTACCGAAGATCCCGTGCAGGATTTCAAGCCAGACTATGGTACCATTATCGCTTATCGCAATGCCGCAGGTTTTGGGATTCGACTAGACGAAGGATCTACCTATCCAGGTATGCGTATTTCGCCGTTTTTCGATTCTATGCTGGTGAAAATAAGTGCATCTGGTCGTACGCTTCGAGGCGCTAGCGAAAGATTACAACGTACCTTGACGGAATTCAGAATCAGAGGGGTCAAGACCAATATTGGTTTCTTGAAAAATGTGATCTCTCACCCCGTATTCAATGCAGGAGACTGTACGGTTAATTTCATAGCCAATCATCCAGAGTTATTCAAAATCACCAGAACACAAGACAGAGGAACCAAGACACTGAAGTACTTGGCCAAAGTGAGCGTGAATGGCAATCCAGATGTAAAGTATGTAGATCCTACCAAGACCTTTGTGACGCCAGTAGTGCCGGCGTTTGACAAGTATGCCGACTATCCTAAAGGCACCAAAGATCGCTTGAATGAATTGGGTAGAGAGGGCTTTGTGAAATGGATGAAGGACGAAAAGCAGATTCTATTTACCGATACTACCTTTCGCGACGCACATCAGTCGCTACTGGCGACTAGGTTTCGAACGATAGACCTGCTCGGGGTGGCAGAAAGCTACGCCAAAAATGTGCCGCAGACATTTTCTATGGAGATGTGGGGCGGAGCTACTTTCGATGTGGCCATGCGCTTTTTGCACGAGTGCCCATGGGAGCGATTGAAACTACTTCGACAGGCCGTACCCAATATCTTATTCCAAATGCTGCTTCGTGGATCGAATGCCGTGGGCTATACCGCCTATCCAGATAACCTTGTAGAGAAGTTTATTGAAAAGGCAGGAGAAGAAGGGATCGACGTGTTCAGGATTTTTGATTCACTCAATTGGCTCGAAGCCATGAAAGTGAGTATCAAAGCGGTAAAAGAAAGAACCAACTCACTGGCGGAAGTATGTATCGGTTATACAGGAGATATTCTCAATCCAGCACATAAGAAATATAACTTGGCCTACTATGTAGATTTGGCCAAGCGGATCGAAGACGAAGGTGCACACATACTAGCCATCAAAGACATGGCCGGACTACTCACGCCGTATGCTGCAGAGCAGTTGATCCCAGCGCTTAAGGCGGCTGTGGATATGCCGATTCATTTGCATACTCATGATACTTCGTCTATGCAAACAGCCACTTACCTCAAGGCCATAGAGCAGGGGGTAGACGTGGTGGATTGTGCCTTAGCTTCTATGTCGGGTCTTACTTCCCAGCCCAATTTCAACTCTATAGTGTCGGTATTGGCGCAGCACGAGCGCAAGCCTGAGTTGGATTTGGATGCGATCAACAAGCAGTCCAATTATTGGGAAGACGTACGAGAAATTTACTACCCATTCGAGTCGGGGCTCAAAGCAGGTACAGCTCAGGTATATGAAAACGAGATTCCTGGCGGGCAATATTCTAATCTCAAACCACAGGCTGCGGCTATTGGCTTGGTAGGAGAAGATTTCGAACGAGTCAAAAAGAATTATGCCGTAGTCAATGAGATGTTTGGAGACATTGTGAAAGTAACGCCAAGCTCCAAAGTGGTAGGTGATATGGCCATCTTCATGACGTCAAACAACCTGACCCCAGCGGATATCATGGACGAAAAGAAAAACCTATCTTTTCCTGATTCTGTGATCGGGTTTTTCAAAGGAGACTTGGGGCAGCCAGAAGGCGGCTTTCCAGAAAAACTACAAAAAGTGATTCTCAAAGGAGCCAAAGCCATTACTGGCAGACCCAATGAGCACTTGGCACCGATAGATTTTGATAAAGAATTTGAGGCATTCCAAGAAAAGTATTCAGAGTATTCAGACTTCCTGGATTTCTTGTCATTCAAACTTTATCCTAAGGTCTTTGATGAATACTATCAGCACCATGCAGAGTTTGGTTATGTATCACAGATCCCTTCAAAAGCTTTTTTCTATGGGATGAAAAAAGGAGAAGAAATTCTCGTGACCTTGTCCAAAGGCAAGACCATCATGGTGAAGCTGATGTACATCCTAGATCCAGACGATAGTGGCATGTGTACTGTAGGTTTTGAACTCAATGGTCAAGTCCGTCGAGTTCAGGTCAAAGACATTCACGTGAAGGCCACCGCCATCGCACATCAGAAGGCAGACAAAGACAATTCGAACGAAGTAGGTGCGCCACTACAGGGCAAGCTATCGGGTGTTTTTGTGAAAGTAGGAGACAAAGTGGAGGAAAACGATCCGCTATTCGCGATAGAAGCGATGAAGATGGAATCGACGATCTCTGCCGCAAAATCTGGTACAGTGAAAGCCATTCTTATCAAAGCAGGAGAAATGGTGGATCAGGATGATCTGGTCGTAGAACTAGAAGGATAAAAAAAGGTTCTCCATACTAAAATTATGATACATAGACGCAGCATGATTTTAGTATGGAGAACGACTTTTTACTGATGTATCGGGCGGTTTTATTTCTTACTAAAAAGCTTTCGTAGCCCCGATTTTTTCTTGGGAGCTTCTGGTTCAGGTACTATACCAGCCAGCCAGTTAGATGCAGGGAGAGCGAAATCGAAGGTTTCGGACTCTATCGATGGGTTTACTTTTTTGATGGCTTCAGCCAATATATTAGATGAAATAGCGGCCATAACAGATTCTGATTCGAGTACTGCTATTTTATCTATTTTCATAATCATCTCTTTGCCCTCTTTGGTGACAAAATCGTTTTTAATCCAAATCCTGCATTCAGGGGTATAGCCTTCGAGCGTTCTGCGGTCTACGAGCCAATGTACATTTTCGTGCTCCTTGGCTATTTCTGTTGCCATTCGCATCACTTGTTGCATAGAGGTTAGCTCCACTATTCCTTTCCATCCAAACTGGAAAGTAGTATGCTCTTCGTCAAATTGAAAAATAGCATCATCTGCTTCAAAAAGAATTTTCATATAGAATATTAAGTATCTGGTTTTGTATCTGAGAAAGGCGGATGGCAAAATTAATCCAAATGAAAAAGATAAACTAGTCTGTATCGAATGAAAAAGTCAGGAATACATGAGCGGAAAAGTATTTGATTGATAAATTTGCCAACTATTTAAACAAACGAAATTCAATGACATCAGATCAATTGAAAGAAGCAAGGGCCCGAGTGAGTGATCTCCGGGGCTATCTTTGACTACGATACAAAAGTAAGAGAGGTTGAAGAGGAAGAATCCATAACTACACAAGCAGATTTTTGGAATGATCCCAAGCAGGCAGAGGCCATGCTCAAGCAAATCAAAGCCAAGAAAATTTGGACAGACGGTTTTGAAAGGGTAAACAGCCAGTTGGAAGACCTAGAAACACTCTACGAATTTTATGAAGCCGATGAGGTGGAAATGTCCGAAGTAGATGGAGAGTACAAAGAATTTATAGTAGCGCTAGAAGAACTCGAATTTAAGCGCATGCTCAATGGTGAAGAAGATCAGCTAGGAGCAGTGATGGAAATCAACCCAGGCGCCGGCGGAACAGAGAGCCAGGACTGGGCATCTATTCTGATGCGGATGTATATCATGTGGGGTGAGAAAAATGGCTTCAATGTGAAGCAGCTCAACTATCAAGCAGGTGAAACCGCAGGTCTCAAATCAGCTACGTTGGAGTTTGATGGGCCGTTTGGTTACGGCTATCTCAAGTCCGAAATAGGCGTGCACCGGTTGGTTAGAATCTCCCCGTTCGATTCGGGAGGGAGAAGACATACATCGTTTGTATCTG